>DASXAM010000388.1:0-5783 GCA_036404275.1 Allostellaceae bacterium | reverse complement strand
CGGGCGATGACGCGGCGCATCGCGTTGAGCGGCCGCTCGGTATAGGGCGCGTTGCCGGCGAGTGCGGCCACCCGCTCCTTTGTCAGGCCGGGTGGGGCAACCGGTGCCGCCGCCCGCGGAGCTTCTGCCGGTGCCGCGCGGCCGACGGTCAGCGCCGCTTCAATGTCGGACTTGACGATGCGGCCCTGCGGTCCCGAGCCCTTGATCGCGGCAAGGTCGAGCCCGGCCTGTTGCGCCATGCGCCGCGCCAAAGGGCTGGCAAAGATGCGGCCATCGCCGTCGCGGCGAGCCCCCACCCTTCCCTCCCCCGCTTGCGGGGGAGGAGTAGGAAGGGAACGCTCCCCCGCTTGCGCGGGCGGGTTGGGGCGGGACGGGGCTCCGCCGGCGAGAGTTTCCCGGTTTCCCTCCCCCGCAGGCGGGGGAGGGTTAGGGTGGGGGCCGCCGGCGACATCGCCGATAGCCGAAGCGTCCTCGTCCTCGCCGAGCAGCACCGCGATCGGCTGGTTGACCTTGATCCCCTGTGCGCCTTCCGGAACCAGGAGCTTGCCGATCTTGCCGTCGTCAGCGGCCTCGACCTCCATTGTCGCCTTGTCAGTTTCGATCTCGGCGACGACATCGCCCGAATGCACCTCGTCGCCTTCTTTCTTCAGCCATTTGGCGAGGTTGCCCTCGGTCATCGTCGGCGACAATGCCGGCATCAGGATCGGGGTCGGCATGAATTCTCTATTACCGATAGGCCACGTCGCGGGCGGCGGCGACGATGTCCTCGACCTGCGGGATGGCGAGGCGTTCGAGGTTGGCCGCGTAAGGCAGCGGCACGTCCTTGCCGGTGACCCGCTTCAACGGTGCGTCGAGCCAGTCGAAGCAGTCTTCCATGACCCGCGCCGCGATCTCGGCGCCAATCCCGGCAAACGGCCAACCCTCCTCGATCGCGACGATCCGGTTGGTCTTTTTGACCGAAGCGGCGACGGTGCCGATGTCGAACGGCCGCAGGCTGCGCAGATCGACGATTTCGGCCGAAATCCCGATTTTTGCCAATTCGTCGGCGGCTTGCAGCGCGAGTTTCACCATCCGCGAGAAGGCGGTGATCGTGACATGCTCGCCCGCGCGTGCGATCCGCGCCTTGCCGATCGGCACCAGGAATTCGGGGTCGTCGGGCACGGCAAAACTTTCGCCATAGACGAGCTCGTGCTCGAGAAAGACGACCGGGTTGGGGTCGCGGATCGCCGATTTCAGCAAGCCCTTATGGTCGGCTCCGGTATAGGGGGCGACGACCTTGAGCCCGGGGCAATGCGCGTACCAGCTCGCATAACATTGCGAATGCTGGGCGGCGACCCGTGCGGCGACGCCGTTCGGACCGCGAAACACGATCGGACAGCTCATCTGGCCGCCCGACATATAGCGCGTCTTTCCCGCCGAATTGATAATCTGGTCAATCGCCTGCATCGCGAAGTTAAAGGTCATGAACTCGACGATCGGGCGCAGCCCGGCAAAGCCGACGCCGACGCCGAGGCCGGCAAAGCCCTGCTCGGTGATCGGCGTGTCGATGACCCGCCGTGCGCCGAATTCCTGCAGCAGCCCCTGGCTGACCTTGTAGGCGCCTTGGTATTCGGCGACCTCCTCGCCGAGCAACAACACCGTCTCGTCGCGCCGCATCTCCTCGGCGATTGCATCGCGCAGCGCCTCGCGCACGGTTATCGTCCGCGTCTGGCCGGCGTATTCAGGCTCGGCCGCGGGCGGCGCCGGTTTGGCCGCGGGCGCCGGCGGCGCGGCGGGTGCCGGAAGCGGCCGGGCGGCGGGCAACGCAGGCTTTGCCGCAACCGCCGCCACCTTCTCGCCATTGGCGGCGATCACCGCGATCGGGGTGTTGACCGCGACATGCTCGGTGCCTTCGGGAATGACGATATGGGCGAGGACGCCCTCATCCACCGCCTCGACCTCCATCGTCGCCTTGTCGGTCTCGATTTCAGCGAGCACATCGCCGGCGCTGACCGGCTCGCCCTCGGATTTGAGCCAGCGCGCAATCTTGCCTTCGGTCATTGTCGGCGACAACGCCGGCATCAGCACGTCGGTGGCCATGGTTCAGCAAAAATCCGTTCAGGCTTCGGCCAAGACGTCGGTCCACAATTCGGCCGGGTCGGGCTCGGGGCTGTCCTGGGCGAATTGCGCCGCTTCGGCGACGAGCGCGCGGACCTCGCCCTCGATCGCCTTTAGCGCCGCCTCGGCGGTGCCGCCCTCGACGAGGCGCCGGCGTGCCTGGTCGATCGGGTCGTGCTCGGCGCGCATCCGGTTGACCTCGTCGCGGGTGCGGTATTTGGCCGGGTCGGACATCGAATGGCCGCGATAGCGGTAGGTCAGCATCTCCAGGAGGATCGGGCCGTGACCGGAGCGCGCATGCTCGACGGCGGCGGTTCCGGCCTCGTGCACGGCGAGCACATTCATGCCGTCCACCTGCTCGCCGGGAATGCCGTAAGGGACGCCGCGATGAAAGAGGTCGGTGCGCGCCGTCGCCCGGTCGATTGAGGTGCCCATGCCGTAACGGTTGTTTTCGATCACATAGACGACCGGCAATTTCCATAGCGCCGCCATGTTCAGGCTTTCGGCGACCTGCCCCTGGTTGATCGCGCCGTCACCGAGATAGGTCAGCGAAATCAGCCCGTCATCCTTATAGCGATGGGCAAAGCCGAGCCCGGTGCCGATCGGCACCTGCGCGCCGACGATGCCGTGACCGCCAAAAAAATTCTGCTCGCGGCTGAACATGTGCATCGAGCCGCCCTTGCCGTGCGAATAGCCGCTCCGCCGCCCGGTCAATTCGGCCATGACCCCCTTCGGGTCCATGCCGCAAGCCAGCATATGGCCGTGGTCGCGATACGAAGTGACCACAGTGTCGCCCGGCTTTAGCGCCGCCTGCATGCCGACGACCACCGCCTCCTGCCCGATATAGAGATGGCAAAAGCCGCCGATCAGCCCCATCCCGTACATTTGCCCGGCGCGCTCCTCAAACCGCCGGATCAACAGCATATCGCGGTAATATTTGAGCAATTCCTGTGGCGGGACTGGGCTCTCCGCGAATTTGACCTCGCCTTCGACCGCCATGCCGTTCCCTCCGCGCGCCCCGCCCGACCCGGCGCAACTTGGCCCAAAGCATGGTGGCAAACCCGGTTCTTTGCAACCTCGGGCTATTCAAATCGCTGCGCAGACGGAATGGTATCGGCGGATCCGGGCGGCCGCCCCTCACTTGGGCGGCGACTGCATGATGACGATTTCGCCGGGGGCGGCGAGGTTGAGCGCCGCACGCACCCGCTCGTCGAGCAGATCGGGGTCGAGATGGTCGGGCGTCATGTCGGCAACCTTGGCCCGCAGATCGGTGCTCTGAGCACGCAAATCGGCGAGCCGGTCGTTCTGGGCATGGATCTCGCGGGTCAGCCGCACCCAGGCCAAAAGCCCCCGGTCACCCTCGACGAGGTGATAGGCGAAATAGCCAGTCAGCGCGACGCCGAGCGCCGGGCCCACCATGCCCCGCGCCCGCCGCCGCATCTCGCGCCGGGTAATCATGGCGACGACGGGCGCGCCTTGGCCACCCGATCGAGCGCGACCAAGGTTTCGAGCACGGCCGGCAGCGCATTCAATGGCAGCATCGTTTGGCCCTCGCAGGGCGCGCGGTCGGGGTCCTGATGGGTTTCGAGAAACATCGCGGCGACGCCGACCGCGGCCGCAGCGCGCGCGAGGACGGGGCCGAATTCGCGCGCGCCGCCGGAGCGGTCGCCGAGCCCGCCGGGCTCCGCCACCGCGTGGGTGGCATCGAACACGACCGGATAGCCGGTCTCGGCCATGATCGGCAACGACCGCATATCAACGACGAGCGTATTGTAGCCAAAGGAGGCACCACGCTCGCACAAGAGGATGCGCTCGTTGCCGGTCGAGGCGACCTTGGCTGCGGCGTGCTTCATGTCGTGCGGCGCGACAAACTGGCCCTTCTTGATATTGACCGCCTTGCCGGCCGCACCCGCCGCGACCAAGAGATCGGTCTGGCGGCAGAGAAACGCCGGGGTCTGCAAGACATCGACGATTTCGGCGACAGGCGCGCATTGCTCGGGTGCGTGAATATCGGTCAGCACCGGCAGGCCGGTTTTTTCGCGAATTTCGGCGAGGATCGGCAGGCCTGCGGCCATTCCGACGCCGCGCGCGCCGGCGATCGAGGTGCGGTTCGCCTTGTCGAACGATGTTTTGTAGATCAATGCGATGCCGAGCCTTTTTGCGATCTCGGCAAGTGCGGCGCTCATTTCGAGCGCATGGCTGCGCGATTCGAGCGTGTTCGGTCCGACGATGAAGACCATCGGCAGATCGTTGCCGATCGTGATGTCGCCGACCCGAACGTGGCGCGGGGTCATCGCAACACTCACACCAGCCGCGACTGATCGCGAGCAGCGCGAATAAAGGAGGTGAAGAGCGGGTGAGGCGCGAACGGGCGCGATTTGAGCTCGGGGTGGAACTGGACGCCGATAAACCAGGGGTGGTCCGGCAATTCGACGATCTCCGGCAGGATGCCGTCGGGCGACATGCCGGAGAATCTGAGCCCGGCGGTTTCGAGCCGTTCCTTGTAGCCGATATTGACCTCGTAGCGGTGGCGGTGGCGCTCGCTAATCCGATCTGTGCCGTAAATCTCCGCGATCCGGCTGCCTGGCGCCAGCACCGCCTCGTAGGCGCCGAGCCGCATCGTGCCACCGAGATCTTCGTCCGAGTTGCGGCGCTCGACCGTGTTGCCACGCATCCATTCGGTCATCAGCCCGACCACCGGATGGAGGCACGGCCCGAACTCGGTCGAGCCGGCGCCGCCCAGGTCGGCCAGGTCGCGCGCCGCCTCGATCACCGCCATATGCATGCCAAAGCAAATGCCGAAATACGGCACCTGCCGCTCGCGGGCAAAGCGCGCCGCCTCGATCATGCCCTTGGTGCCGCGCTCGCCAAAGCCGCCGGGCACCAGAATGCCGTGCACCTCTTCAAGCTTTTGCACGGCTTCGGCCTCGGCCTCGAACACTTCCGCATCGATCCAGTCGAGATCGACCCCGACATTGTTGGCGAGCCCGCCATGGGTCATCGCCTCGGTCAGCGATTTGTAGCTGTCCTGCAGATGCGTGTATTTGCCGACGATGCCGATCGTCACCCGCCCCTCGGGCTTTTTCAGGCTCTCGACGATCGCGTGCCAGCGGTCGAGGTCGGGCTCGGGCGCGTCGAGCTCGAAATAGCGGCACACCTCGCGGTCGAACCCTTCGGCGTGATAGGCAGCGGGGACGGCGTAGATCGTGTCGCTGTCGAGCGCCGGGATCACCCGGCTTTCGCGCAGATTGCAGAACAGCGCGATTTTGCGCTGCGCGCCGGGCGGGATCGGCCGGTCGCAGCGGCATAGGAGGATGTCGGGCTGGATGCCGACCGCCAGCAATTCCTTGGTCGAATGCTGGGTGGGCTTGGTCTTCAGCTCGGCGGCTGACGGGATGTAGGGCACCAAGGTCAGATGGACATAGAGCACGCGCTCGCGTCCGAGCTCGTAGCCGAGCTGGCGAATCGCTTCCAGAAACGGCAGGCTTTCGATGTCGCCGACCGTGCCGCCGATTTCGCAAATGACGAAATCTTCGCCGGCGAGGTCGGCCTGGATGAACTCCTTGATCGCGTCGGTGACGTGCGGGATCACCTGGACCGTGGCGCCGAGATATTCGCCGCGCCGCTCGCGCCCGATCACCGTCGAATAGATGCGCCCGGTCGTGACCGAATCGCTGCGCCTTGCG
>DASXAM010000387.1:0-23467 GCA_036404275.1 Allostellaceae bacterium | reverse complement strand
TCGGGTCAAAGGGCTGCGTGCCGGCGGCGACGACTATTTGGTCAAACCCTTTGCCTTCAGCGAGTTGTTGGCACGGATCGAGGCGCTGTTGCGGCGAGGTGCCGCGGTCGCGGCGACGACGCGGCTTGCGGTCGGCGACCTCGAGCTCGACCTCCTGACGCGCACGGTCAGACGCTCGGGCAAGCCGATCGAGCTGCTGCCGCGCGAATTCAGCCTGCTCGAATACTTGATGCGCAATGCCGGCCATGTCGTGACCCGCACAATGCTGCTCGAGCATGTCTGGGACTACCACTTCGACCCGCAGACCAACGTCGTCGATGTCCATGTCAGCCGCCTGCGGCAAAAGATCGACAAAAGCTTCGAGCACCCGCTTTTGCACACGGTGCGCGGCGCCGGCTATTGCCTGCGCTCGCCCGGCTAGCCGCTTTTGGCCGCCGCGGCGATGGTCGCCGAAAAGCTGCTGCTGCCGCCGCCGCGCCGTTCGTGGCTGTTGCCGGCGCGGCTTTACGGCAATACGCGGCGGCTGCTGCGAACCCATGCATTTCGTCTCGCGGCCCTTTATTTCCTGGTGTTCGCCGCTTCGGTGCTGGGCGTTCTATTTTTCGTCTATTGGACCAGCGCCGGCTTTGTCGAACGCCAGACCGAGGCAACGCTCGACGCCGAGACCATGGGGCTCGCCGAGCAGTATGCCCAGCGCGGGCTGAGCGGCCTCGTCCAGATCGTCGCCGCGCGCAGCGCCGGCAACCGCGGCGACGCGATGCTCTACCTCGTCACCGACCCCGACGGTCAGCCACTCGCCGGCAATCTCGCCGGCTGGCCAAAGGGTGTGCCGGTGCATGCCGGGCGGCTGTCCTTCACCGTCGAGATGCCGGTAAAAGGACGGCTGGAACGGCATCAGGCGCGCGGCTCGCTGTTTCTGATCCCCGGCGGCTACCGCCTGTTGGTCGGGCGCGACATCGCCGACGCGGCGGCGTTTCGGGAACGGATCGAGACGACGCTGTTGTGGGCCGGTCTCGTCGCGCTTGGCATTGGGCTCCTCGGCGGCGTGACGATGAGCCGCAACCTGTTGCGCCGGGTCGAGCTGGTCAACCGGACCAGCGAGCGGGTCATGGCCGGCAATCTCTCCGACCGCGTGCCGCTCGGCGGGACCGGCGACGAGTTCGACCAGCTCGCCGCCAATCTCAACCGGATGCTCGACCAGATCGAGCGGCTGATGACGGCGATGCGCGGGGTCACCGACGATGTCGCGCACGATCTGAAGACGCCGCTGGCGCGGTTGCGCGCCCGCCTTGAATTGGCGCTGATCGGCCCGGCGGATCCCGATGCCCATAGCGAGGCGATCCGCGCGGCAATTGGCGACGCGGACCATTTGCTTGCGACCTTCAATGCGCTCCTCAGCATCGCCGAGGCGGAAGGGGGTGCGGCGCGCAACCGGATGGGCGCGCTCGATGTGTCCGAGGCGGCGCGCACCGCAGCCGAATTCTACGAGCCGGTCGCCGAAGAGAAGGGATTTACGCTGTCGGTTGTCGCCGAGCCCGGGGTGACGATCCGCGGCGACCGTCACCTCGTCTCGCAGGCGATCGCCAATCTCCTCGACAACGCGCTCAAATATGCGGGCGGCGGCGAGATCGAGATCCGCGTCTTGCGCGAGGCGGGGCGGGCCGTCGTCGAGGTTGCCGACCACGGCCCCGGCATCGCCGAGGCCGACCGGGAAACCGTGTTCGACCGCTTTGTGCGGCTCGAGCCGAGCCGCAGCACGCCGGGAAACGGCCTCGGCCTCAGCCTGGTGCGCGCCGTGGCGCACCGCCACCAGGGCAGCGTCAGCCTCGCCGACAATCGGCCGGGGCTGCGGGTCAGGCTCGAATTTCCCGAATTCGGGGCCTGACTATCGCGGCTCCCCCTCGACCCGTTCGCGGTCGTCGATGCGCCGTGCGGTTTCGACCATCAGCTCGCGCAATTCATGCCGCTCGAGACCGGCGCTGCGCAGCACCGGCGCCATCAAATCGTCGGCCAGCAGCTCGTCGAGGCTCGGCTCGCGACGGTAGCATCCCGCTCGTCCGGCCATGCTGTCCCTCCATGTCCCTTTCCCGTTCTATGCAGCATCGCCGAAAAGCGTGACCGCTTTATGTCCGCGGCTCGAAAAAATAACGGCAATTGAGATATTTGCCGGCCGATGTTGCCGTATTGGTCGGGTCGCCTCAGCCGGCGGCGAGGCTGCCGTAGCTGGTCGGCACGATGCCCAGCTCGGCGATCCGCCGGGCGATGGCCGGGCTCAGCAGGGCGGCGAGGTCGCCGTCGCGCTGCATGCTTGTCGGGTGAAAATAGATTTCGCTGACGCCCTCGGGCAGATGCGGGAGGAGTCCGAGGACCCGCGCCTCGGTCATCGCTCCGCTCCAGGCGAGACCGAAAATATGGTCGTTGGCCGCGAGCCCGGCGCGTCGCAGGCGACGCCGCAACAGCCAGATCCAAGTGTGATAGAGCGTCGGGGAGTGCCGCTCACCCGGAAAGGCCCGGCGCAGCGGTCCGACCGGCTCGGCCGGCACCCGCATTGCCCGCATGCCGAAATCGCCGCCGAGGGCGATGAGGAGCCTGGCGACGGTTGGGTGCAGGTGCATGTGCTTGTGCGCGTTGACATGGTCGAGACGGAGACCGGCGGCGCGAAATGCGGCGAGCTGCGCGACGATCTCTTTCGCCAGCCCGCGGCGGATTTTGCGGCAAACAAAAATCCGCAGCCCGGCCCGCACCATGTTGCGGTCGAATTCGCCGTCATCGCGCACGAGCCCCGGTATTTCCGCCGGCGAGAGCAGCGCGCGCCCCTCGACCAGGTTCAGATGCAGCCCGACATGCAGCCCGGGCAGGCGCTTGGCACGCGCCACCGCATCCCCCGCCGCCGGCGCTCCGATCATTAGGCTCGCCGTCGACAAGATGCCGTTGCGGTGCGCCTCTTCGACGGCCTCGTTGACCGCCCGGTCGAGCCCGAAATCGTCGGCGCAAACAATGAGCCGTTTCACCCCGATTTCGACGGGATTTGCCGTCGCTTGCGGCCGACTGCGAAGATGCCGCCTTGCGGGTGTGTCAACGCTCGCATCGCGAGATGCCGGCCATAGATCAGCCTAGCACTCCAGGCTCGGACACATCAAAGCCGTCTTTCAAGCCTGCAGGCTCCACGCGCGAAAGCGGTTGCGCGCGTAGCCGGTTCAGCCTCGGCCTCGCCTTGACAATGCTGGCCGGCCCCCATCGTAATGACCGGCAGTTCTGCGGGAGGACGCGCGATGCAGGTCATGCAAGTCATTGCCGAGATCCTGAAACAGGAGGGGGTCTCGACGCTGTTCTGCTTTCCGACGACGCCAATCATCGAGGCCGCGGCGGCGGTCGGCATCCGACCGGTGATCTGCCGCCAGGAGCGGGTCGGGGTGCATATGGCGGACGGCTTTGCCCGCGTCGCGAACGGCAAGCCGCCGGGCGCTTTTGCGATGCAATACGGGCCGGGAGCGGAGAACGCGTTCGCCGGGGTCGCCACCGCTTTTTCCGATTCCGCGCCGGTCGTGTTTCTGCCCTTGGGTCATCCGCGCGAGACCGCGCAGCTCTTCCCGATGTTCAAATCGAGCCGGACCTACGCCTCGATCACCAAATCGGTCGAAGAGGTGCAATTGCCGCACGAGATCGCCAACATCATGCGACGCGCCTTCTCCCAGGTGAAGAACGGCCGGCCCGGGCCGGTCATGGTCGAGGTGCCGGCCGATGTGACCGGCATTGAGGTCGATGTCGATCCCGCGCAGTATAACCCGGTGCGCGCGACCCGCTCGCAGGGCGATCCGCAGGACATCGACGAAGCGGCAAAAATGCTGCTCGACGCCCAATGCCCGCTCATCCTCGCCGGACAGGGCGTCTTTTACGCCGACGCGACCGACGAACTCCGCCGGCTTGCCGAATTGCTGCAGGCGCCGGTGATGACGACCTTCGACGGCAAGAGCGCCTTTCCCGAGGACCATGCGCTGGCGCTCGGCTCGGGCGGCGGCACCTTTACCGGCCCCGGCCGGCACTTCCTGCACAAATCCGACCTCGTGTTTGGCGTCGGCTGCAGCTTTACCCGGCACGGCATCGCCACCCCGGTCTTCCCGCCGGGCAAAAAGTTCATCCACGCGACCAACGACACGCGCGATCTGCACAAGGCCTTTGCCGCCGATCTCGGCATATTGGGCGACGCGAAGCTCGTGCTCGGTCAATTGGCCGAGGCAATCAAGGACCGGCTCGGCGGCAAGGCACGCGGCGATGCGGTCGCGCGCGAGGTCGCTGCGAAGCGCGAGGAATGGCTCGCCCGGTGGCATCCGAAGCTCCATTCGAACGAGCGGCCGATCAACCCCTATCGCGTGATCTCGGAGTTTATGCGCGTCGTCGATCCGAAGGACGCGATCGTCACCCATGATTCCGGGAGCCCGCGCGAGCAGCTGAACCCGTTCTACAAAGCAACCCGGCCGCGCGGCTATCTCGGCTGGGGCAAATCGCATCAGCTCGGCACCGGATTGGGTCTCGCGATCGGCGCCAAGGTCGCCGCCCCCGACAAATTCTGCGTCAATTTCATGGGCGACGCCGCTTTTGGCATGACCGGGCTCGATTTCGAGACCGCGGCGCGCTGCGGTATCCCGATTACGACGATCGTCTTAAATAACTCGACGATGGCGATCGAGACGCACGCAATGGCTTTGTCGCACGAGCGCTACCGCGCCCGCGATCTCGGCGGCAACTACGCCAACATCGCCCGCGATCTCGGCGGCTGGAGCGAGCGCGTCGAGGACCCCAGCGACGTCGGCAACGCGATCCTGCGCGCCCGCCGGCAAAACGACGACGGCCGCGCCGCCTTGCTCGAATTCGTCACCAGCCAAGAGCAGGGCTTCTCGCACCGCCGCGGCGGTGCCGAATAGCGCCGAGAAGGAAGCCGGGCGAACGGGCGCCTATGGCGCAGCTGGTGGTGCGTCCTCTGCGACGCGGCGCGGCAGGCGGAGGGTGAACTCGGTGAATTGGCCGGGCTCGCTCTCGACCGCGATCGAGCCGCCGTGCTGGTGGGTGACGATATCCCAGCTGATCGAGAGGCCGAGCCCGGTGCCCTCGCCGGTCGGCTTGGTCGTCACAAAAGGCTGGAACAATTTGTCCCGGATCTCGGGCGCGATGCCGGTGCCGTTGTCGCGCACGCGGATTTCGACCGCCTCTCCGAGATCGCGCGTCGCCACCTTCAAGGTCGGGCGAAACTCCGGTCCGGCGCCGTCGCGCTGCCGCTTGGCGGTCGCATAGAAGCCGTTGCCGAAGAGGTTGAGAAACACCCGGGTCAAATCCTGCGGCACGATCTCGATCGGTGCCAGCCCCGGCTCGAAGGCGCGCTCCATCGCGATGTTAAACTCCTGGTCCTGCGCGCGCGCCCCGTGATAGGCGAGGTTGAGCGCTTCCTCGATCAGCGCGTTCAGGTCAACCGGGCGGCGCTCGTCCGAGACCCCGCGCGAGTGCTCGAGCATGCTCTTGACGATGCCGTCGGCGCGCTTGCCGTGCTCGGCGATCCTGTCGAGGTTGCCGCGCAGCATCTCGACGACCTCGTCGAGCGCCGCCCGCTCGTCGTCGCCAAGCGCCGCCATCGCCGTCGCCGTCGTCTCCTTCAGCTCCAGCAGCAGCTCGCCCGACAGCTCGGCGAAGTTGTTGACGAAATTGAGCGGGTTCTTGATCTCGTGGGCGATGCCGGCGGTCAGCTGGCCGAGCGCCGCCATCTTCTGAGCATGCAGCAGGCTCGCTTGCGCGGTCTGCAATTCCTGCAAGGCGCGTTCTGCGGTGTCTCGTGCGCTGCGGATTTCGGCCTCGGCGCGCTTCCGCTCGGTCACGTCGCTGTAGATCAGCACAACCCCGCCGCCCGGCACCGGGTTGCTGCGCACCTCGATGACCCGGCCATCCGGGCGGGTGCGCTCGGCCGACCATTGCGTCCCGGCGCGCTCCGACAGCCGGCGCACCTCGGCTTCGACATCGACGGCGCCGTATTCGCCATGCGTGGCGAGGTGGCGGACAAAATCGCCGACGCGCGGCCGCTCGGCGAGCAGCGGGTCGGGCAGATCGAGGATGCGCTGGAAATTCAGGTTCCAGGCGGCGAGCCGCTGCTCGGCGTCGAACATCGCCACCCCGTCGCCCATATTGTCGAAGGTGACGCGCAGCTCGGCCTGGCGCTTTCGGATTTCGTCGAGGAGCCGCGCATTATCCATCGCGATCACGGCTTGCGCCGCAAAGCTCTGCAAAAGGGCAATCTGCTTGTCGGTGAACGGCCGCGTCTCGGTTCGGTAAATCACAAAGACGCCGAGGAAGGCCTCATCCTTGCGCAGCGGCACCGCGAGCAAGACACGCCCGCCGCCCAGCTCGACGAGGGCACGGCGGATCGGGTCACCGGAGCGATAGGCCGCGTCCGCCTCGAGGTCCACGAGATGGACCGCGGCTTCGCCGGCGAGCAGCCGGCCATGGGAGTTGTCCAAGCCGACCGCATGCGGGCCTTGGGTCAAGAACTCCGCAAACACCGGCGGCACCTCATGGAGCGCTGCCGCATGGAGATATTCGCCGTCATAGGTCCACAGCACCCCGAACGCGGCCCCGCACAATGCCAGCGCCTTGTCCAGCAGCGCCTGGAACACCGGGGCGAGGTCGCCCGGCGATGAATTGATGACCTGTAACACCTCGGCAATGGCCCGCTGCTGTTCCAACGCCTCGCGCAATTCGGTCAACAGCCGTGCGTTCTCGATCGCGATGACGGCTTGCGCGGCAAAGTTTTCGAGCAGCGCGATCTCTGCGTCGGAAAACGGTCGAGCTTCCCGACGAAAGGCGAAAATGGCGCCGAGCAGCGCTGCGTCCTTGCGGAGCGGCACGCCCAGCAGCGTGCGGGCGCCGGCCAGCTCGGTCGCCGCACGGAGCACCCGGTGAGTCGCGTGAGTCGCGGCCAAATCGGGGATGTGCACAAAACGACCGCCCGTGAGCAACGCCTCCGCCACCGGGTTCCCCTCGGCGCGGAACCCTTGGCGCAGCCGCTCGGCAAATGCCTCCGGCAGCCCGCGCATCGCCGCTGGTCGAAACAACTCGCCGTCATAGATCTGGAGGGCGCCGTGCGCGGCGCCGCAAAGGCTGTGCGCCTTTTCCAATATCGCGTCGAACACCGGGGCGAGGTCGCCGGGCGAGCTGTTGATGACCTGCAATACCTCGGCTGTCGCGGTCTGTTGTTCCAATGCTTCGCGCGTCTCGGTGATCAGCCGCGCGTTCTCGATCGCGATCACGGCCTGCGCCGCGAAATTTTGCACGAGCGCGATCTGCTTGTCCGTGAACGGCCGCACCTCGCGGCGGGCGATGGCAAAGGCGCCCACGGGAGCACCTTCTCGGACCAGCGCAACCCATAGCAAGGTTCGGACATCCGCGGCGAGCGCCTCCTCCACGAACGGCAACCCGCTTCCTTTAGTATCGAGATAATGGATAACGCGCTCGCCTCGCATGACCCGCTGCAAGGGCGGAGTTGGGCCGCCGCGCTCGCGCAGAAGTGCGACGAATTCAGGCGCGAGACCCCGCGTTGCCGCGACGCGAGCACGCTCGCCTTCGATGAGCCAAAGCGCACCCTGGACCGCATCGCAGAGCCGGATCGCTCTTTCTAGCATTCCGTCGAACACAGGGGCGAGATCGCCCGGCGAGGAATTGATGACCTGCAAGACCTCGGCGGTCGCGGTCTGCTGCTCCAGCGCCTCGCGCGTCTCGGTCAGGAGCCGCGCGTTCTCCATCGCGATCACCGCCTGCGCCGCGAAATTCTGCAACAGCGCGATCTCTTTGTCGGCGAACGGCCGCACCTCCTGGCGGTAGATATTGATTGACCCGAGCACCGTCCGATCCTTGATCAGCGTGACCGAGAGAAAGGTGCGCGCCCCGCCGAGCTCCACGAGCGCCCGCCGATGCGGATCGCCCTGCCGATAAAGCTCGTCATCCTTCACATCCGCGACATGGATGACGGGTTCTCCGGCAAGGATACGGGCGGTGATGCTTCCCGGTTTTGGCGGCGCAGGATTGCGATATCTGAACTCGGCAAAGGCGGTCGGCACGCCTCGTTCCGCGACCGCCCGCAGCTGTTCGCTCTCGGTGACAAAAAATTCGCCGAATTCCGCCCCGCACAGCCGCATCGCCCTTTCCAGCATCGTATCGAACACCGGGGCGAGATCGCCGGGCGAGGCGTTGATAACCTGCAATACCTCGGCGGTCGCGGTCTGCTGCTCCAGCGCCTCGCGCGTCTCGGTGATCAGCCGCGCATTCTCGATCGCGATGACCGCCTGGTCGGCAAAAGCGCGCACCAGATCGACCTGCCGTTCGGTGAACAGCTCGACGTGCTGACGGGCTAGGGAGATCACGCCGATCGTTTCTTTCTCGCGCAATAGAGGCACACCAAGAAATGTTCTGAGCCCGCCCATTGTGACGATTTCGGGCACGTTATGCTCAGGATCGGCGGCAAGGTCGGCAACGTGCATGACCCGGCGTTCCAGCAGAGTCCGCCCGGTGATGGTTCCGCGACCCGGGGTGAAGGCCAAACCGCTCAAGTAGGTTTGCCATGCGGGATCGAGCGAACGGTGCGCGACATATCGATAAACATCGCCATCCCGGATCGCGAGGCCGGCGATGTCGGTCCCACACAAGCGCCCGGCTGTTTCGACCAGAGTGTCAAATACCGGCCCGAGATCGCCTGGAGAGGCGTTGATGATCCGCAACACCTCGGCGGTCGCGGTCTGCTGCTCCAAGGCCTCGCGCGTTTCCGTGATCAGCCGCGCATTCTCCATCGCGATCACCGCCTGCGCCGCGAAATTCTGCAATAGCGCAATCTGCTTGTCGGAGAAGGGGCGCACCTCGGTGCGATAGATCGTGAAGAAGCCGAGGAGCACGCCATCCTTGCGCAGCGGCACCCACAACGCGGTCCGGGCGCCGGCGCGGTCGGCCAGCATGCGGCGAGCGGCGTTGCCGGAGCGGCAGGAATCCCCGGCCGTAATGTCGGTAATCTGGATGAGCGGCTCGCCTTCGACCAGGCGGATCAACGCGCCGCCGGGTTCCGGCTTCTGCGGTCCCGCACGCATCAGTGCGGTGTGATATTCGGGCGCGGCGCCGCGGATCGCGGCAAGCCGCCCGACCTCGCCGTCATATGTCCACAGATTTCCGAAGGCGGCATCGCAGAGCCGCAAGCCTTTTTCGAGCATCGCATCGAACACCGGGGCGAGGTTGCCAGGCGCGGAATTGATGACCTGCAACACCTCGGCGGTTGCGGTCTGCTGCTCCAGGGCCTCGCGCGTCTCGGTCAAGAGCCGCGCGTTCTCCATCGCGATCACCGCCTGCGCGGCAAAATTTTGCACGAGCGCGATTTCCTTTTCGGAGAACGATCTTACCTCCTGCCGGTAGAGAGCGATCATGCCCAGGAGCGTGTCCTCGCGGCGCAGCGCGACGGCAAGCCAAGTGCGAACCCGCATGAGGTCGGACCGCTCGCGTGCATTCGGGTTGGTCCGGTACTGCTCGGTATCGCGTATGTCGGCCACGTGGACGACGGGCTCGCCTGCGACAATCGCCGCAAACGCGCTGCCCGGCGCCGGTCGCACCGGGCCGAACTGCCGCAGCCGCTCGACAGCGAAGGCTTCGCCGGATGCCGCGGCGAGAGGAAAATCTCGGCCATCAAAGGTTCGGAGTATCCCGTGCGAGGCGCCGCAAAGCCGCACCGCCCTCTCCAGCATGGCGTCAAACACCGGCGCGAGGTCCCCGGGCGAGGAGTTGATCACCTGCAATACTTCGGCGGTCGCGGTCTGCTGCTCCAACGCCTCGCGCGTCTCGGTCAAGAGCCGCGCGTTCTCCATGGCGATGACCGCCTGCGCCGCGAAATTCTCCAAGAGCGCAATTTGTTTGTCGGTGAATGGACGGACTTCCTGGCGGTAGATGCCAAAATGCCCGAGCACTGCATCGTCGTTGCGCAGCGGCACCAGAAGGATTGTGCGGACCCCACCGAGATCGACGACAGCGCGGGTCAAGGGTTCGCCCGAGCGATAGCGCTCGGTAGCAGAGAGATCGGCGACCTGGACGAAACGTTCTCCGTCAAGGAGGCGCTGGTGTGACGCACCTGGCTTGTGTGCTCCCTGATTAAAAAATTCGACATATTTAGGCGGCACGCCGCGACTCGCCGCGGGACGCATGACCTCGCCGTGATAGGCCCACAGCACACCGAACGCGGCCTCGCATAAATGCAATGCCTTGTCGAGCATGGCGTCGAATACTGGTGTGAGATCACCGGGCGAGGCATTGATGACCTGTAGGATCTCCGCCGTGGCGGTCTGCTGCTCCAACGCCTCGCGCGTCTCGGTCAAGAGCCGCGCGTTCTCCATTGCAATGACCGCCTGCGCAGCGAAGTTCTTCACCAATGCGATTTGCTTGTCGGTGAAGGGCAAGACCTCTTGGCGATAGAGGACGATCTGGCCAAGGAAAGCGCCTTCCTTGCGGAGCGCTGCTGTAAGATGACTGCGTGCGCCGCTCAGCTGGACAAGCGACTGCGCCGTTTCGCTTTCCGCCCCATAAGACGAATCCGCAGCAACATCGACAAACGTCACCACGTCTTCGCCGCGCAGGATGCGGTAGCTGGCCATGCCGGGCGCGGGGTGCACCGGAGTTCGCAGAAACTCAGCAAACTTTGGCGGTGAATTGTAGTGAGCGACCGTGTGGAGCGCCGCACCGTCATACTTCATCAATAGGCCAAACGAAGCGCTGCATAAATTGACCGCCTTTTCGAGCGTGGCATTAAACACCGGCGCAAGATCGCCGGGCGAGGCGTTGATGACCTGCAATACCTCGGCGGTCGCCGTCTGCTGCTCCAACGCCTCGCGCGTCTCGGTCAGGAGCCGCGCATTCTCCATCGCGATGACCGCCTGCGCCGCGAAATTCTGCAACAGCGCGATCTGCTTGTCGGTGAATCGCCGCACCTCATGCCGGTAGATGCGGAACGCGCCCAGCAATCTGCCGTCCTTCTGCAGCGGGACGAGAAGCCCGGTGCGCGCACCGCCCAGATCGACGACAGCGCGGTTCAGCGGATTTCCTTCGCGATAGGAATCCGTGTCGGCGAGATCGAGATTGTGCACGAAGGTCTCGCCGTGCCGAAGCGCTGCCAGAAAGACCGAAGGCTGTATTTCCAAAGGCTTGCGTAAATATTCGGCAAATGCCTCCGACACGCCGAAGGTTGCCGGGACCGAGAACGTCTCGCCGTCATAGGTCCACAACATGGCGCAGGGCGCATCGCATAGCCGCGTGGCCCGTTCCAGCATCGCCTCGAACACCGGGGCAAGGTCGCCCGGCGAGGCGTTGATGACCTGCAATACCTCGGCGGTTGCCGTCTGCTGCGCCAGCGCCTCGCGCGTCTCGGTCAGGAGCCGCGCATTCTCCATCGCGATGACCGCCTGCGCGGCGAAGCTCTGGAGCAGCGCAATCTGCTCGTCCGAGAACGGCCGCACCTGTTGGCGATAAATCGCGATGAACCCGAGCAGCGCCTCCTCCCTGCGCAACGCCACCCAGATCACCGTCCGCCCACCACCCAATTCCAAGGTCGCGCGAATCCCCGGGCTGGGCTCAATTGCGGTTATGTCTGCGATGTGCACGATCGGTTCGCCGGCGACAAGCTGACGGGTCGCAAACCCGCGCCCCGCTCGGAACGGCTCGCGGAAGAACTCGGCCAGCGCGGGCCGGACACCGCGGGAGGCGGTGGCGCGGAAGAACTCGCCGTCATAGCTGTAGAAGAGGCCGAAAGTTGCGTCGCAGAGACGCATCGCTTTTTCGAGCATCGCCTCGAACACCGGCGCGAGGTCGCTGGACGAGGTGTTGATGAGCTGCAGGATTTCGGCAGTTGCCGCCTGGCCGGCCAGCGCCGCAGCGCGCTCGTTGCGGCACTCGGCGAGCTCGCGGCGCAGCTCGGCGACGATTTTTTGAGGATCTGCTGCCCGGTCGTCGTGCTCGATCGTCATGTCCGCCGCCCTCCCGCCGGCCCATTCCGCCCGCTTGACCGGCACGTAATTATCGCTATCGATATTGGATGGCCCAATTGCTTCTTCATCTGCCCGACAATCTGGTTCGGCGCTTCAAGCGCGCGGTCGCCGCCCGCCAGCGAAGCTTGTTTGTGCAAAGGCTGCTGGAAGCGGCCTTGCCGCCGGATAGCGGTGACGACGACCCTCTCTACCAAACGGCGCTGCTGGTCGAAACCGACGCGGCGCTGGGGGCGGAAATGGCGGAATGGGAGGAGGCGGCGTCCGGCGATGGGTTAGCCGCCGGCACCCCCGAAGAACAGGGTTGGGAGTGAGCCGATCCCCTCCCGCGGCGGTTCGTCGGGGCGACATCTGGTGGGTGGACCTCGATCCGACGCGCGGCAGCGAAATCCGCAAGCGCCGACCGGCCGTGGTCATGACTGCGGACGGGCTGAACCGGGCCCGGCGCACGGTCGTCGTTGTCCCGCTGTCGACCGGGCCGGAGCCGCGACCGCTGATCGTGGTCGCAACGCCGTCGGCCGGCGAGCAGCCGTGGCGGTGTGCGATCAGTTGCGGGCGATCGACAAGACGCGGTTGAGCCGCCTTTCCAGGCACTTGCCTGCAAGTGATTTGGGTGGTCGAAGACGGCGTGCGCCGCATTCCCGAGCTGTGAACAACGCTCTCGCGGTGCAGCGCACGGTCAGCTACGCAGATATTTGTTGAACCAGTCGAGCGTGCGCTGCCAGGCTTCCTTGGCGGCGGCTTCGTCGTAGCGCGGTGTCGTGTCGTTGTGAAAGCCGTGGTTGGCGCCGTCGTAGACGTGACCTTCATGGGTGACGCCCGCCGCGGTCAGCTCCTTGTCGAAATCAGGCCAGCCCTTGGTGATGCGGGTGTCGAGCCCGGCATATTGGGCGTTGAGCGGCGCCTTGATCCTGGCGGTCTCGGCGGCGCTCGGCTGGACCCCGTAAAACGGCACCGCGGCGGCGAGGTCGGCGCCCATCCGCACCGCCAATTGGTTGACGATGCCGCCGCCAAAGCAAAAGCCGACCGCACCCAGCTTGCCGGTGCTGTCGGGGCGTGATTTGAGCCAGACCGCGGCGGCGAGAAAATCCTGCAGCATCTTGCCGCGATCGACCTCTTTGAAGAGCGCCGCACCCTTTTCGTCGTCGCCGGGATAACCGCCGACCGAGGTCAACCCATCGGGGGCGAAAGCGATGAAATTCGCAACCGCGAGGCGCCGCGCCACGTCCTCGATATAGAGGTTGAGCCCGCGGTTTTCGTGCACGACGAGGACGCACGGCAATTTGTCGGCATTGGCCGGACGCGCCAGATAGCCTTTTATGGTGCCGTTCCCCTTTGGCGACGGCACCGTGTCGCGCTCCGTCTTGATCCGCTTGTCGTCGGGCTGAACCTGGATCGCCCAGGCATAGTTCGGCTTCAGCATCTGAAAGAGTGCGGCCGCGGTCACGCCGCCGACGGCAAATTTCTCGATGCTCTTCAAAAACCCGCGGCGGCTCGTGCGGCCATGCACATAGCCGTCGAACAGGTTCAGCAATTCCTGCGGGAAATCGGATGCCTTCTTGCGTTCCACCGGCGCGCCTCCCGAGAGCTGGTCGTCGGCGGAGATTATAGCCGCAGGGTCGGTCTCAGCGCGACAGCACCGCCGCCAGAGCCAATTCGGCCGCGATCCTTTGCAGCCTCCGGTCGTAGGTCCGCAATCGGGCTTCCGGCGTGAGCTGCGCCGCTGCCAACAGGTGCGCATCGACATAGCCGATGCCGCGCCCGAACAGGCTTTGCCGTTCGTTGAGGTGTCGACGAGGACTACGCGCGCTTAGGCCGGCGTCGCGGAATCGGCTCTAGGCTCGGCTCGCTGCCGCCGAGTCGCGCCAGCCGGCGCGCCGCCTCGCGCTCAACCGACGCCATTGCTGCCGGGCCCGACGACAACGTCGGTGAAGCCCAAGCACGAAAGATCGCGGCGGTGCTCTCCTGCGTCGGAAAAAAGCTCTCGATTCGCAGCTCTTGCAAGGTCACGTCCTGCGGGGTTCCAAGCGTCGTGATCGTGGTGAACAATTCGAGAGAAAACTCGGCCTTGCAAAAATTCATCGGGAGCACGCAATCGGCAACGGCGGCGACCGTGCCCTCTCTCAGCAGCGGCCGCACGCCCGGATAGGACAACAGCCGCTCCAGCAGCGCCGCGGTCTCGGCGGTGCCGTCGGCGGCCGCGTCGGCCTCGACGCTGCGAATGAAGTAGCGCGCGACTTCTTTCCAGTTCACCAGAAACGGGCGCAACACGTCCGGCCCGACAAGCGCGTCGGCGAGGTTGACCGGCGCATCGGGCGGCAACAGTCCCACCAGGAATTCGACCAGCCGGACTGCTCCCTGATTGGCCCGTAGCAGGTTCCAGCGTCGGTCGATGACAACTGCCGGAAACGGCTCCTGCTGCGCCAGCATATGGTCGAGGGCCGCACGCACTCCGGAGAGCTGAGGCGCGGCAAGGTCGGACTGGCGCCAAACCGGTGCAAACCCGGCGGCCACCAGCAGTTCGTTGTGCTGCCGCAGCGGCAAGTCGAGGCTCGCAGCGAGACGGGCGACCATCTCGCGGCTCGGGGAAGCGCGGCCGACCTCCAGAAAGCTCAGATGCCGCTGCGAGATTTCGGCACGTCCGGCCAGCTCCAGCTGGGACCAGCCCCGACGCCGGCGCCACCAGCGCAGACGCGCGGCAAATTCCGCTTCCGATTTCATCACTACCTCCGAGGTAGTTGATTCGATGATGCCGGCGCAGATATTCGCACACCCGCTGCCGAGTGTGACAATCCGGAGGACGCAATGTTGCGGGTCGCCTTTGTCGGGACCTTCGCCGCCAGCCTCGAAGCATCAGTGCGGCGGCGCCTGGCGGCACCGTGCGAGATCGTCGTCAGCGACGAGGGGAGCATCCTGCCCCTCTTGCCGGGCCTCGATGTGCTGGTGACGATGGCCTTCAGCGCCGAGATGGGGCGCCGGGCCGCGCGCGTGAAGCTGGTGCAGGTGCCTGGCGCCGGCCTTGAGCGGATCGACCACGACGCGTTGCCCACCGGCGCGATATTAGCCAACGTCTACGGCCACGAGACCGGGATCGCCGAGTATGTGATCGGCGCGATGCTGGCCCTGACCCGAGAGCTCGGCCGACTCGATACGGCACTGCGCCAAGGCGATTGGCAAAGCCATTGGGCAATCGGCCGGGCGCCGCCGCCGGTCTGGCCGGAGCTCGCCGGCAAGACCTTGGGGATTCTCGGTTATGGCCGGATCGGGCAAGCCGTCGCCCGCCGCGCCCGCGCTTTCGACATGGCAGTCTGCGCCATTCGCCGCAATCCCGAAGAATCGGGCGGGGACGATTTGGCGCTGCTCGGAGGGCCGGACAAATTGGCCGCGGTGTTGCGGCGGAGCGATTATGTCGTGATCGCCATGCCGGCTGCGAGGGAGACGAGCGCCTTGATCGGCCGGCGCGAATTCGCGCTGATGAAGCCGGGCGCGTTTCTCGTGAACGTTGCCCGCGCCGAGATCGTCGACGAAGACGCCCTGTATGAGGCGCTGGCCTCGGGCGCGGTCGCCGGCGCGGCGCTCGACGTCTGGTACCGCTATCCGCGCTCCGCTGGTCCCGCTTTCCCGGCGACGCGCCCGTTTCACGAATTGCCGAATGTGCTGATGACCCCGCATGTTTCCGGCTGGACCGACGGGATGCTCCACATCCGCGCCGGTCTGATCGCCGAAAACATCCGCCGCGTGACGGCGGGCGAGCCGCCGCTGAGCCAAGTCGCGCGATGACCGGCGGCGCCGGGGCGGCGCGAAAACGGCCGATGCCAGCGATCCGACTCCCCTTTTTCTACGGTTGGATGCTGGTCGGGGTATCGTTTGTGACGATGGCGATCGGGGTCAACGCCCGTACCGCCTTTTCGCTGCTGTTCCCGCCGATCCTCGGCGAGTTTCGCTGGGATCGCGGGGTTACCGCTGGTGCCTTTTCGTTCGGGTTTCTGGTCTCAGCGGCCGTGACGCCCTGCGTCGGCTGGCTCGTCGATCGCCGCGGCCCGCGGCTCGTCGTCGAAACCGGGGTCGCGCTGATGGCGGCGGGCCTGCTGCTGGCGGCGCTGATCCGCCAGCCGTGGCAGCTTTATCTGAGCCTCGGGGCGCTGGTCGGCGGCGGCGTCAATTTGCTCGCCTATACCGGACAGTCGCTCTACCTGATCCCGTGGTTCGTCCGACGCCGCGGGCTGGCGCTCAGCATCGCGTTTTCCGGTGTCGGTATCGGCTCGGTGACGATCCTCCCTTGGCTGCAGACGCTGATCGGCGGAGCCGGCTGGCGGACGGCATGCGGGGCGCTCGGCCTCTTGGTGCTGGCAGTGCTGGCGCCGCTCAATTTGTTGATGCGGCGAAGCCCGGCCCAGCTCGGCCTTGAACCGGACGGCCGTGCTGCCGATAGCGTGGCACCGCTCCGGCGTCCGGCGGCGGCGATCCCGGCCGAGGCCGACTGGACCCTCGGTCGGGCGGTGCGCGTGGCGCGCTTCCGCTGGCTGGCGCTGAGCTATTTCGGCGCGCTGTTCACCTGGTATGCGGTGCAGGTCCACCAGACGAAGTACCTGACCGAAACCGGCTTCGACTCCGACACCGCCGCCTGGGCGCTGGGGCTCGTCGGGCTTGTCGCGGTCCCGGGCCAGGTTGCGCTCGGCTGGTTGTCGGACCGTATCCGCCGCGAATGGGTGTGGACGATCGGCAATGCCGGATTTGTGGTGAGTTGCGCCGCGCTGCTCCGGCTGCCCGCGGCGCCGACGGCCGGGCTCCTCTGGCTCGCGGTCTTCGCTCAGGGAACGCTGGGCTACGGGCTGACCTCGGTTATGGGCGCGATCCCGGCCGAGAGTTTTGGCGGCCGCAACTACGGCAGCATCTTCGGCACGCTGATAGTGGCGGCGATCCTCGGCGGCGGCGCCGGCCCGTGGCTCGCCGGCGCGCTGCACGACTGGACCGGCAGCTATTCGCCCGCCCTGTGGCTGGCGATCGGCTGTAGCACCCTCTCCGCCATTGCGGTCTGGGGCGGGGCGCCACGCCAAACCGGCGGCGCATAGAGGCGATCCTCGCGGCGAGGCAGAGCTGGCCTTCCACTCTCAGGATCAATGTAGCATCTATACTACAATGGGAATGTAACTGAATTGACTGCCGAAATGCCGACTCTGACCAGCCGCGAGTTCAACCAGCACGTAGCGCGCGCCAAACGAGCGGCGGATCGAGGACTGGTCGTCATCACCGCTCGGGGGCGGCCGGCATATGTGCTGATGCGGCACGAGACCTACCGGCGGCTTGCGGCAAAAGGGCCCGGCATTCGCGCGCTTCTGGCGCACCCTGAAGGCGAGGATGTCGAGTTCGCTCCGCTCCGGCTCGGAGACGACCGGCTGCAGCCGGCAAAGCTTGGCTGATGTTCCTGCTCGACATCAATGTCGTCTTGGAACTCCGCCGGCCGCAGCGAACCGATCCCAGGGTCGCGGCGTGGGCAGACAGCGCATCGCCATCGGGCATGTTTTGTTCAGCATAACCCTGCTCGAATTGGAGACCGGCGCCCTGCTGCTCACGCGGCGCGACCCGAGCCGAGGCCGGCGGATCCTTCAGTGGATCGAGGAGCGCGTGCTGCCGCCTTTGCCGAGCGCATTTTGGCCGTCGACGCTGCGGTCGCGCGGCGATGCGCGCCGCTCCACGTCCCCGATCCGAGACCCTACCGCGACTCGCTGATTGCCGCGACGGCTCTCGTCCATAGACTGATTGTCGTCACCCGCAACCGGGCGGACTTCGAGCCGATGGCCGTAAGCGTGCTGAACCCGTGGGAGGAGGCTTGATAGTTGAGGTAATGTTCCGACGATGAACATGGATCGGACCGAACGTCGTATTGCCGCGATCCTCGCCGCCGATATCGCGGGCTATTCGCAGCTGACGGGCTCGGATGCTTGTGGAACGCCGGGCACTGCAAGCTCCGCCTGTCGGCGTACACCTGGCGTTGGGCGAGACGTCGTGAGGCGTGAGCGCTATCGGGTTATGCTGTGGCCGGCAGCGCGGAGCTTTGCGGACGATGCCTGACGGACCCCGCTACGACGACGATTTTTATGCCTGGACCCGGTACCAGGCTGAGGTGCTGCGCACCTTGCGCACCCGCGACAACCGCTTCGACCGCGAGCACCTTGCCGAGGAGATCGAGGATTTGGGCAAGAGCGAGGTGACGCCGTGCGCGCGCAGGTGCGGCGCATCCTGATGCATTTCCTGAAGCTCGCTTACTCTCCGGCACATGATGCCCGCTATGGTTGGATGGGCTCTGTCGTCGATGCACGAGCCCAAATGGCCGACAGCTCTCGCCGATGCTGCGGCACGACATCGAGCACAATTTGCAACGCCTCTACGCTACCGCACGGAAGCGGACGGCGCTGGAGCTGCAGGATCACAGCGAGGCCGTACGATACTTGCCGGCCGAATGCCCCTACACGATCGACCAGATCCTTGCCGAAGACCGGTACCCCAAACCGGCTGGGACTTTGGACGATACTCCTGGAGAATCGAATGACCCATGCTCTCGAAGGCATCCGCATCATCGACATGACGCACAACCAGGCGGGACCCGCCTGCGCCCAGATCTTGGCCTTTCTCGGCGCCGATGTAATCAAATTGGAGGAGCCCCGGGGCGGCGATGTCGCGCGCCGCAACATGCGTGACCGGCCGGACAGCGACAGCCTTTTCTTTCTGCTGTTCAACGCCAACAAGAAGAGCGTCACGCTCAATCTGAAGACCGGGCGCGGCAAGGAACTGTTTCGCGATCTGATCAAGAAATCCGACGTGCTGCTCGAAAATTTCGGTCCCGGCGCGCTCGATCGCCTCGGCTTCGGCTTTGCCGCGCTGCAGCAGATCAACCCGCGGCTCATCTACGCGACGATCAAAGGCTTCGGCACCTACGGGCCCTATCGCGACTACAAGAGCTTCGAGCCGGTGGCGCAGGCGATGGGCGGGGCGATGAGCATCACCGGCTTCCCGGAAAACCCGCCGACCTTTGTCGTCCCGGCGATCGGCGACAGCGGCACCGGCATGCATATGGCGATCGGCATCCTCGCCGCCCTCGAGCAGCGCCACAAAACCGGCCGCGGGCAGCAGGTCGAAGTGTCGATGCAGGATGCGGTCGTCAACATCATCCGGGTGAGTCTGCGCGACCACCAGCGCTTTGGCATGGCGATGCCGCGGCGGGGCAACCAGATGGGCCGCGGCGTGCCGAGCACGACCTACCCCACGGCACCGGGCGGTCCGAACGACTATGTCTTCATCACTGCGCAGCAGCAGATGTGGCCGGCTTTCTGCCAGGCGATCGGCCGGCCGGAGCTGGCGCAGGACCCGCGCTTTGTCGATGAGGAGGCGCGCTGGGAAAACCGCGACGCCTTGACGGCGATCATCGAGGAATGGACCCGCGCCCGGACAAAGCACGAGGCGATGCGCATACTGGGCGCGGCCGGCGTTCCCTGCGGCGCCTGCCAGGACACTGGCGAGGTCCTCTCCGACCCGCATTTGCGTGAGCGTGAGATGATCGTCGATCTCGACTATCCGACCCGCGGCACCTACCAAACCGTCGGCTGCCCGGTCAAACTCTCGGATTCGCCGGCCGAGCTCCGCCGCCCGCCGCTCTTGGGCGAGCATACCGGCCCGCTTTTGGCCGAGCTTTGCGGCGTCGATCAGGACGAGTTCACGCGCCTGCGCGACGACGGCGTCGTCTGAATCTGGATCAGTAGCCGCGGGCCGGATCGACTTGGTTCAACAGCGGCCGGCCTTCCTCGAAACGGCGGATATTGTCGAGCACGATGGGGGCGGCGGTTTCGGGGTTGGTCGAGCCGGCGATGTGCGGCGTCACCAGGATGCGCGGGTGATGCCAGAACGGATGGCCGGCCGGCAGCGGCTCCTCACGGAACACGTCGAGGGCGGCGGCCGACAATCGGCCCGCATCGAGCGCCGGGATTAGATCCTCCTCGACGAGATGCGCGCCGCGCCCGGCATTGACGAGGCCGGCTCCGCGCGGCAATCCGGCAAAGGTACGGGCGCATAAGATCCCTTCGGTCTCGGTGGTCAACGGCAACAGACAGACGAGGATCTCGGACCCAGCCAGGAGCTCGGCCAGACCTGTGGCACCGGCATGGGTGCGAAAACCATGGACCTCGCGCGGTTGGCGGGTCCAGCCAGCAACCGGAAAGCCGAGAGACGCGAGCTTATGCGCCGCGGCCTGCCCGATTTCGCCAAAGCCGAGGATGCCGACCGGCCGCTCCCCGGCGTTCTTCTGGTCGAGCTCGCGCCACACCCGCGCCTCTTGCTGCGCGCGATAGTCGAGATCCTGGCGGTGCAGGCGCAATACCTGGAGCGCCACATATTCGCTCATTGCATCGGACAGATACGGGTCGATCAGGCGGACGAACGGCACATCGCGCGGCAGGTCGGGGTCGCCGAGCAGGTGATCGACCCCCGCCCCCAGGGACAAGATCAGCCGCAGCCTCGGCAACGATGCGAGAAAACCCGGCGGCGTTCGCCACACCAGCGCGTATTCGATCTCGGCGGGGTCGCCGATCTCGGGCCAGGCGCGAAACTCGAGGCCGGGGCATAGCCGGCCGAGCACTTCGCGCCACCGCGCCGCAGAATCGATTGTGGATCGGAACAACAACACCATGGATCGGCTCATAACACAATCGGCGAGGCCGATATAACCCGCTGCTTCGCCGCCCCCGATGCCCGGAACCGCGCCGGGGCGCGTTGGCAACCCGGAAACCAAATGTCCTGCTCAGATCGGCGGGCATTCCGACAACTAAGAATTTTTTTATAAGAATTTTGACCGACCACGCCGCGCGCGTAAAACGACCACCGCGCTTAATCGAAGTTTGTTCCCAGAGGCCCTCAAAGTAAATGCGGCGCCCGAAAGCGCCGCATCGCGAGAATGAGCTTGCCGACTTTTTCTACGCAGTGCTGTTGCCACGAGTGCGTCGGCGGCGGAGCAGGCCAAGTCCAACAAGAACGGTGCCTAAAAGGGCGAGGCTGGACGGTTCGGGAACAGTTTGCTGTTGCTCGACAACAGCATCAGCAATGGTCGCAAAGATCTCCAATTTCGATGTATTCCCCTCGGGATTGTCCCACGTATTAGTGGTGGAATCAAAACTACCACCGCCGGTTACGACAAAGCTGATGTCGGAAAGCATCAATCCATCGATCGTCAGTGATCCCCCATCTGGGATAGTGGTGGTGTCATCAACGTCTCCCGTATTGCTGCAAAAGATGAATAAGACGCAAACCCGAGCGTTGTTAGGAGTATTGGTAATAGAAATTGGGAGTAAAACACTCCCTGACCCTCCAGGGGGAGGACTACTGAAGTTGAGCCCCAGCGTATAGGTTGAGGTTACCGGATTCGACGATTCATTATTTTCTTTATTAGTCCAGTCGATCTGGCCAATTTGTTTGGGATTGGAGTTAGTGGTGCCAGAGTGGGAGTCGCCGTTGAAATTTGAATCGGTGGACATCGTGCTGTGGGGACTGCTACCCCAGTTGATCTGGTGATTGGTATTAGAGGTCGTGCAGTTGCTACAATTGCTGAACGTACCATCACTGGTGAACGTATATAGCGTAGCCGAGGCCGGCTCACTGCCGAGCGCGGCTAGGCCAAGCGGCAGAGCTAAAGCCGCAGAGATGAGCGTCTTTCTAAGCACCTTTGTGATTCCTCGAAAGTTCGGTGACACTGTGGTATTGCAAGTGCCGTGCCAAGCACTTTTTTATGAGTTTACCGGTTGTTTTAGAGCAGGATTTTTGGTTAAAACTGATCTGGGAACGGCCTAGACGATACCGATTTCGTAAAATTGACCGACATGCGGTTTGCAGGCAGGAGCGTCTAAAAGGCAGTATGCTGTCGTTTCGGTTGGTTTTGGGTGTAAAAAAATCCGACAGAGTTCGAGTGCCATTTGTCAACGGCACAACCGATGACATTTTTATTCGTGGACATTAACCTGTCCTGCGCGGACAAGCGTCGAGGATCAGTCCCGCGGTCTGCCGGCGCGAATCGCAAATTGAGTGGGGCGGCTATTCAGGATATCGACGCATCCCGAATGCCGAGCTGACGATCCTGGCGGGGGCGGCCGGCCATTACGTCTTTGCCCCGGTATGCAGGAAAGACGGCCGCGCGGCGCTGCCTGCAAGTTGCAATGGTCGGCCCCGGACGTCGATCACGCCTCGATTGAACGGCATGTCGTGCATCTGATCGAGGCTTTTTTGCGCGCCGACTGAAACAGGCGGCATTCAAACCTGCCACAATCGCGGCAAAACCGGCGGCAGCGCTAAGGCTTCGGCGCGCAATCGGCTCGCGAGAGCGGCAAACGCGCCGCGCAGCGCCAAGGTGTCGGCGGCGAGCCAGCGGGCGATCAGGAGGCCGGCGAGCACGGTCGCGCCCGCCCGCATCCCGTTCGCGATCGCAGTTGCCTGGACCGCGCGGGCGCCCTCGATAAATTCCCGCGGATCGCGGCCGACGGGCGCCAGGATCAAGGTGGCGAAACCGGCCGCGCCGTCGAAGCAGGCGGGATCGGCGATCGTGTCGGGGATGTCACCATCGAGATGGAGCGCATCACCCCATACAAGGCGCCGGTCGCGCCACACCTCCCAGGTCTCGTGCAATAAGCCTTTGGTGAACCGCTCGCCGCCAGCACGCCGGCCAAAGACGACGATGTCGCCGCCCAGAAATGCCCCCCGCTCGGCAAGCTCGACCACGGTCTTGCGCCGCAACCGCGCGCCATCGAACAAGATCGTCTCCGGCGGCAGAAATTCGAGCACGGCGCCGGCGCCGACAGTCAATCTCTGACTTATCTCTGCCGTCGCACCGAGCGAACGATAAATTTTCTCTGCCGCCGACGCCGTTACGTGGGCGCGCGCCCCCGCCTCGACTCGGACCGCAATGTCGAGCCGATCGCCGGCGACGAGCCCGCCCGAGGTGGTGACCAATACCGCGACCGGCGGCTCGCCGTCGGCCGGGGCCGGGAACAGCACACGCGACGGGTCGCGCTCGTAGAGATGGCCGAGCCGCGTCGCCCCGTCGCGGCAGGCAAAGCCGATTTCGGCGGCGCCGTCGGTCAGTAGCCGAGCGCCAAGCCGTCCTTGCGCGGCTCGGAGCCGCCGATCAAGACGCCCCGCTCATGGTCGATCCAGATCGCCTGGCAGCCGCCGAGCGGCACCTCCTGCACCGCGATTTCGTGGCCGCGTTGCGCGAGGTCGGCGAGGATCGGCTCGGGCAAGGTCGGCTCGACCTGCAAAGCGCCGTGCAACGCGAGGAGGCGCGGCGCCTCGGCCGCCTGCTGCGGGTCCATGCCGCGGTCGAGCAGCCGGTGCAGAAAATGCGCGTGGCCCATCGCCTGGTATTGCCCGCCCATGACGCCGAACGGCAT
>DASXAM010000386.1:0-2989 GCA_036404275.1 Allostellaceae bacterium | reverse complement strand
CCAGTTCAACAGCGCCGAGCCTGGCGGCAGCGATGGTTTCCGCGTCGATGTGCACGGCAATCTGTGGTGCGGCTGGTCGGGCGGCGAGGCCGAGGACGGGGTCGCCGTCTTTGCCCCCGACGGCAAGATGATCGGTCGCATTATGCTGCCCGAGCGCTGCGCCAATGTCTGTTTCGGCGGCAAAAAGCGCAACCGCCTCTTCATGGCGGCGAGCCAATCGGTCTATTCGCTCTATGTCGAAACCCAGGGCGCGATTGGCGGCTGAGAACATTTCCAGCGGCGATAAGGGCGCAGCAGCCGTCATTCCGGGGCGCGAGCAGAGCCCGCGAGCCCGGAACCCAAGAACACCATCCGGTGATCACATCGACCTGCCCTTCGGCCATCCCGGAATGACAGACTTTACGTCGCGGAAACATTCTATTACGTGCTTCTTGTGCTCTGATCGACCGGGACACTGATACATGGACCGCAAGATTGCGTCGGTGCGCGCGCTCGAAATCCTCGACTCGCGCGGCAATCCGACGGTGCGGGTGCGGGTCGGGCTGGCCTCCGGTGTCGCGGCCAGCGCGTCGGTGCCGTCGGGTGCCTCGACCGGGCAGAACGAAGCGGTCGAGCGGCGCGACGGCGACAAGTCGCGCTATGGCGGCAAGGGCGTGCGCGATGCGGTTGCCGCGGTCAACGACACGATCGGCCCGGCGCTGGTCGGACTCGACCCGACACGTCAGGGCGAGATCGATAATCGCCTCCTGGCGCTCGACGGCACCGCAAACAAGGCAAAGCTCGGCGCCAATGCGATCCTCGGCGCCTCGATGGCGGTCGCGCGCGCCGCCGCCGCCGATCTCAGGCTCCCACTTTACGCCTATCTCGGCGGTCCCGGCGCGCGCCGTCTGCCGATGCCGATGATGAACGTCGTCAATGGTGGCCGACATGCCGACAACAATGTCGATTTTCAGGAATTCATGATCGTGCCGGTCTGCGCTGCGAGCTTTGCCGAAGCGTTGCGCTATGGCGCCGAGACGTTTCAGGCGCTGAAAGCGCTGCTGCACGACCGGGGTCATGCGACCGCGGTCGGCGACGAAGGCGGTTTCGCCCCCGACCTCGCGAACAACGAAGAAGCCTGCGCGCTCTTGGTCGAGGCGATCGCTGCGGCCGGTTTCGTCCCGGGCCGAGACATCGCGATCGCGCTCGACCCGGCGGCGAGCGAATTTTATGCGAACGGCCTTTACGACCTCGAAAAATCCGAAGGAAGCCGCAAGACCAGCGCCGAGATGGCGGCGCTTTACGAGGATTGGCTCGGCAAGTTTCCGATCGTCTCGATCGAGGACGGCCTGGCGGAAACCGACTGGGCCGGGTTCGGCACGCTGACCGCCCGGTTGGGCAGCCGCACGCAGCTCGTCGGCGACGACCTCTATGTGACGAACCCGGTCTTTATCCGCCGCGGCATCGCCGAACAGGCGACCAATGCGGTGCTGATCAAGCTCAACCAGATCGGCACGGTCAGCGAGACCGTCGCCGCCATCCAATTATGCCGCGAGGCCGGCTGGCATTTTGTCGTCTCGCACCGGTCGGGCGAAACCGAGGACCCGTTTATCGCCGATTTTGCCGTGGCGATGGGCGGCGGCCAGATCAAATGCGGCTCGCTCTGCCGCAGCGAACGGATCGCCAAGTATAACCGCCTTCTGGAAATCGAGGCCGAGCTCGGCGGCGCGGCCATATTCACCAATCCTTTCGCCGGCGTCTGACCCCGGCTGCGCCCGCGGAATACTTGCAGCGCGCAAGAATTCGGCACGCATCTGCCGAAGAAGTCCCGAGTTCCCGATAGGCGGAACCCGACACGGCAACTTTGTCGGGCCATCGGCGTTTATCTCCCGGATGGCTCGCCAGCCTTGCTCGATCGGCCGGCGGGAGACCGGAGCCGAAATCGCGCCGCAACCATGTTGACACCCGGCGATCGGCTGGCAACACTTTGATGCGGTTAGGGAGCCCTGTGACGATCGCCGGTTTGATTGGTCGCTCCTATCCTGGCACAGCACGCGGCAGGCACCTCTCAGCCGGGCCCGCCGCGACGGGGAGCCGCGGCGCGATCGGGACCGGGTGGGCTGCGGGGCGACGGTTGCGCCGAGGAGGGGCCGTGGCCGAAACCGGCATAGCCGATTGGTTGCGTGCGATCGGCACGCCGACATGGCTCGTGCTCGACCCACCGACCGATCGGGAGCTTCCGGGGCCGGCCCTCGACAGTTCGCCGCCGCTGTTCGATCGCCTGGTCCGCCGGGTCGATGCCCGGCTGCGGCGCTTTTACGGCATCCGCGAATTCAGCGACCGTCCGGAATGCATGCTGCGCATCTCGACCGGCTATGCCGAGCGCGATCTAAGGCTCGCGGACGGCAGCTGGGTGTCGACGGGCGACCAAATCGTCGAGCTGCATCTGTGGAACGAGCACCTGTCGGCGTACATGCCAAAGGAGGCGAGCGGTCTCGGCCGCAGCCGCGCGCTGCACCGCCATATCGGCGCCTCGATGCGCGAGCTCGCCGGCTATCTGCGGCATGAGCCGTCGCTGTCCAGCGTGGTCGCGGTGCGCGCCTCGGCCACGCTCGTTCCCAAGGAGCGAATCCCGCAGCTGTTGCGCCTCGTGCGCTTCTACGGTCTCGAGCCGGTCGATCCCGAGAGCAGCGGCTCGGGCTCGCGGTCGATCCACGATCTCGGTGAAAACCTGCTGTCCTGGGCTTTGGTGCGGACGTTCAACCCGTCCGGGCTGCGCGGCAAGGGTGTGCTCAGGTCGCGCTGCGAGCTATGGGTGTCGCGCGCGGCTTTGATCGCCCGGTTCGCCTCGGCACCGATGCCGCGCGAACCGATCGGGTTCGATCTTGGCGATAACATTTTGGCAGTGGAGAGATAGGAGAGAGCAATGCCGTTCGATGGTATCGGTTTCCAAGCGCCGGCAGTGGTCGACACCGGGATCTTCCCGCTGTGGAGCCGGCACGGCTGCCGC
>DASXAM010000385.1:0-17486 GCA_036404275.1 Allostellaceae bacterium | reverse complement strand
GATCTCGGCCTCGCGCGCGAGGATGCCCTCGATCCGCTCCGGCAGTCCGCTCAAGGCCGCCAGGAGACGGCCGCCATCGGCGGTGGAGAGGTCGCGGATGCGGCCGAGATGGATCGCGAGCAGCGCAAACGCCACCGCGGTGCAGGTAAACGTCTTGGTCGAAACCACCGCCACTTCGGGGCCGGCATGGAGATAGATGCCGCGCCCGCATTCGCGCGCGATCGTGCTGCCGACGACATTGACGATACCGAGAACGCGGCCGCCTTTGCGCTTGATTTCCTGGACCGCGGCGAGCGTATCGAAGGTCTCGCCGGACTGGCTGACCGCAATATAGAGCGTGTCGCCTTCGATGACCGGGTTGCGGTAGCGAAATTCGGAGGCGGGCTCGGCCTGCGCCGGGAGCCGCGCCAATTGCTCGATCAGCTGCGCCCCGATGGCGCCGGAAATGAAGGCGGAACCGCAACCGAGGATCTTGACCCGGCGGATTTCGAGCAGGTCGCGCGCGGCGAGATCGATGCCGCCGAGATGCGTCGTCTGAAAGCGCGGCTCGAGCCGCCCGCTCAAGGTCCGTGCCACCGCCTCGGGCTGCTCGGCGATCTCCTTGCGCATGAAATGCGCGAAATCGCCGCGTTCGTAGGCTTCGTTGGTCCAGGTGATCGTCGATGGCGTCTTCGAGGTCGGCCCGCCATCGAGGGTCGCGGTCTCGTACCCACCGGCGCGGACCAGTGCCACCTCGCCGTCGTCGAGATGGACGACGCTGCGGGTATGGCGGACGAGAGCGGCGGCATCCGAGGCAAAAAACATTTCCCGCTCACCGATCCCCAGCACGACCGGGCTGCCGTTGCGGGCGACGACGATCTCCCCGGGATGCGCCGCGTCGAGGACGGCGAGCCCATAGGTCCCGCTGACCAGCCTCAGCGCCGCCCGCACCGCGGCGTCGAGCGGTCCCGGCGGCATTGCCGCAATCAGGTGTGCCAGCACCTCGGTATCGGTCTCCGAGCGGAAGACGACGCCGTCGGCTTCGAGCCGGGCACGCAATTGGGCGGCATTCTCGATGATGCCGTTATGGACGACGGCGATCCGGTTTTTCGTGTCGCAATGCGGATGGGCGTTGCGGTCGCTTGGCTCGCCATGCGTTGCCCAGCGCGTATGAGCGATGCCGGCCGGGCCTTTGAAGCGCGCCGGCAGCCGCTTTTCGAGCTCGCGCACCCGGCCCTTGCATTTGGCCAGACGCAATTCGCCGCCGCGGGCGATCGCGATCCCGGCCGAATCGTAGCCGCGATATTCGAGCCGATGCAGCCCTTCGACCAGGATCGGCGCCGCGTCGCGCCTGCCGATGTAACCGACGATGCCGCACATGCTCGGGTCTCCTCAGCCATAGATGATCCGGCGCAATTGCCGTTCGCTGTAGGCCGGTGCGCGAAACCGCCACTGCCTCAGCTCCGCCATCAGCCGGGCAAAGATTTCGGGGTTCGACAGACCATCGGCTTGCAATACGCGATGACGGCGGCAGACAAATTCCTCCGGCCGCTCGTCGAGAAACGACAGCACCTCGCCGACAAGCCGCGCCGCCTCCGCCGGGCTCAGCCGGCTGGTGCGGGCGAGATAGGCAACCAATTCCCCCAGCTCGTTCGGCTCGGACATGCGTCGCGATACTGCGGTCCGATTGGCAAAAGAACCAGGGATTTGCCCGAATTCGGGCAATGTAAGGGATATTTTCGGCGCCGTTCCGTCGGAATCGGGCCCAGGGCGACGGGCAGCTCCGAGCTATCGCCGCGCTACAACACAACCGCGCGCGTTTTTTTCGCCGCCGTCATCCGACGAAATCGGCGGTGCGCCCTATCGTTTAAGGTAGATCGTGCCGGCTTCGAGGCGGACCCGGTAGACCGGGATCGGGGTCGAGACCGGGCCATCGACCAATTCGCCGGTGCGCAAGTCGAACCGGGCAAAATGGAGCGGGCACTCGACGAGGTGGCCGCAGAGGCGGCCGCGCGACAATGGCGCGTTTTTATGGCCGCACACGTCGCGCAGCGCGTGAAAGCTGCCCTCGACATTGGCCAGCACCACGCGCTCGCCATCGACCGCAACCCATTTCATGGCGCCGGGCGGCAACTCGTCCGCCCGCGCCACCGGAACAAACCCTTCCCCCTCCCCATCCGCAGAGGGAGAGGAAGGGTCTCCGTCCGTCATGCTTAGTTCGGGCGGAAGCCGAACAATTTGGCCGCGTTGTCCGAGGTGATCTTGCGCCGGTCTTCTTCGGGCACGCCGTTGAAGATGCGGTCCAGGAATTGCGCCGATTGCGGCCAGGTCGATTCCGCATGCGGGAAATCGCTGCCCCACAGCATGTTGTCGACCCCGATATGCTTGCGCAATTCGACGCCGAGATCGTCCTCCATGAACTCGACAAACATGTTGCGCTGCCAGTAATCGCTCGGCAGCATGCCGCTCTGCGACTTCCAGCCCTTGGTGAAGACCGGCCGCTCGCGATAGGTGAAATCCATCTGCTTCAGCCAGTGCGGTATCCACGCGGTCTCGTGCTCGACCGAGCCGACCTTGAGCTTTGGAAAGCGGTCGAAAACCCCGGCAAACACCATCGAGGACAGCGAATAGCGCACCCAATGGTCGGTCGTCGAACGGCCGGCGCCGGTCAATTCGCCGACATTCATCGTAAATTCGCAGCCCGGCACCCCGGCGCGGTTGGTGGCGATGTGCAGCAACAGCGGCATCTCGTTGTCCTGCGCCGTCGCCCAAAAGCGGTCGTAAGCGGGGTCGCTGTAGGGCTTGTCGGGCCGCGGCGAGACCGGGATAAAGGCACCGACGAGGCCCAATTTCTTGGCCCGCTCGAGCTCGCGGCAGCCCACCTCGATATCATCGACATTGAGCATCGCGATGCCTTTGAGGCGCTCGGGATAGGGTTTGCAGAAATCGGTGATCCAATCGTTGTAGACGCGGCAGATCTCGGTCAGCAATTCGCTGTCCGGCAGCCGGTACCAGAAAAGACCCTGGCTCGGCTGCAGGCACGAGCCCCAAACGCCATCCTCCTCATTTTCAACGATCATCGAATGGGCGTCGTAGCCGCCCTTGCGCACATCCTCCCAGACGCCGAGAAAATCGATCTGCGAAGGGTCTTCGAAGCGTTGGCCGGCCTGCATCACCGCACCCAAGGTGCCGACCTGCATGCCGTTGATGACCCAGGCGTCGTATTCCCGACCCGCCTCGGTCTTGCGCCGCTCCATCCTGGGCGCCCGGTCGCGGAATTTGGGGTCGATCCGGCTCGAATACATGTCGGGCGGCTCGACAATGTGGGAATCCGCCGAAATCAGCTTGTACCCCGCCATGGCCACTCCTCCCTCGATCGCTTTCTCCGGCCCGCCCGGAGCCTGACGGCGACGGTATTTCGCACCCGTCGTGGCGTCAAGCCGCAGAGCAGAGAGCGCGGGCGGTCCCGACGGGCCGATCCGGGAGGAATGCGGATTGGTCAGGCCGGTGCGGCAAGCGTCTCTTGCTCCATCACCGCAAGATGATGCCGGCTGGCACCGGCGGCGGCGGGCGGGTAAAATAGGCCGCCCGTTCGGAGAGGCATTATGCCCGAGTGTAAAACAGATCCGCGTGCTCCAGCCCCCGGTTTCGAGGAGCTGATGGCGCGGGCCGAGGCGCTCGTCCCGGTATTGCGCGAGCGCGCGTCCAAAGCCGAGGAATTGCGCCGGCTGCCCGACGAGACGATCGCCGACCTGCATCAAAGCGGTCTGTTCCGCATTTTGCAGCCGGCGCGGGTCGGCGGCAGTGAACTGCCCTACCGCGCGCTCTTCGAGTTGACCGCAGTGATCGGCCGGGGCTGCGGCTCGACCGCCTGGGTGCTCGCCAACCTCGCGGCGCATCACTGGCTCCTCGGCATGTGGCACCCGGAAGCGCAGGAGGAAATTTGGGGCGAGTCGCCGGACAGTCTGATCAGTTCGGCCCTCATCTTTGCCCGCGGTCGGGCGCGGCGGGTGCCGGGCGGCTACCGGCTGAGCGGCCGCTGGCCGTTTTCGAGCGGTGTCGATTCCTCGACCTGGAACATGCTCGGCGCCATCGTCAGCGACGAGGAGCTGGGGCAGACCGAGCCGCGCATGTTTTTATTGCCGGCCAGCGACTACAAGATCATCGACACTTGGCAGGTGATCGGGCTCGCCGGCACCGGCAGCAAGGATGCCGAGGTCAGCGACGCCTTTGTCCCGGCCTACCGCACGCTCGCCACCGAGCGGATCCGCGGCGGCCCCAACCGCGGCAGCGAGCTCAACCCCGGCCCGCTCTACAGATTGCCCGCGGTAAGCCTTTTCGCCTTTGCCATCGCCGGCGTGTCGCTCGGCATCGCGCGGGGCGCCATCAGCCATTTTACCGACACGACGCGCAATCGCCTCAGCTCCTACAGCGGCAAGAACCTCGCCGATTTCACGACCTTGCAGGTGCATCTGGCCGAGGCCTCGGCGCTGGCCGATGCCGCCGAGGCCATCGTCTTGCGCGATTGCGATGAGGCGACCCGGATCACCGAGGCCGGCATCGTGCCGAGTGTGGAGCAGCGCGCCCGCTATCGCCGCGACGGCGCCTTTGCCGCGATGCTGTGCACCAAGGCGGTCGATCTCTTGTTTACCGCGACCGGCGGCGGCGCGATCTACGCCCGCAACCCGATCCAGCGCGCGTTTCGCGACGTCCATGCGGCGAACGCGCATTATGTCTTGAATTGGGACGTGAACGGCGCCGTCTACGGCCGGGTGGCTCTCGGCCTGCCGCCCGACGCACCGCTGTGACCGCTCTATCGAAAAGGGGCCGAACCGTGGCGAACGAGAACCCCAAGGCACCCGCCGAGGCCGAGCATCCGGGCAGCCATGCCGCGCCGGTACGCCATACCGGGGCGCAAGATTTCGACTCGCGCGATTTCAGGAGCGCGCTCGGCAGCTTTGCCACCGGCGTCACGATCATCACCGCGCGCGGCAAGGATGGCGGGCTTTACGGCATGACCGCCAATTCCTTCACCTCGGTGTCGCTGTCGCCGCCGCTTGTGCTGTGGAGCGCCTCGCTCTACGCGCAGAGCCTGCCGGCGTTTCAGGAAGGCTCGCATTTCGTCGTCAACGTGCTGGCTTGGGACCAGATCGAGCTGTCGAACAAATTCGCCCGCACTCACGACAACAAATTTGCCGAAATCGACCACATGATCCCGGAATGCGGGGCGCCGGTCATCATCGGCGCGGCGGCGCATTTCGAATGCCGCAACGAATACCGGCATTACGGCGGCGACCACATCATCTTTATCGGCCATGTCGAGCGCTATGCGCATACGTCGAAGCCGACTTTGCTGTTTTGCCGCGGCAAATATATGAAAGGCGAGCCGCTGCCGTCTTGAGCTGCAGTCGGCGATCAGATCGCGGCATGGTTGTGTGAAGTAAACCTGAACTCGCGAAAAAAACGGCGACTGCGAATTACTTGCACCAGGAAATCAGGCTAAATTAAGCGAACCTGAATTCTGGCCACAGTCTGGTCAAAATGTGTTGACTCGGCGGCGACGGCTGCGTTTGCTGGCGTCCAACGGCGCCGCAATGTGCGTCAGCGGGGAGGCTTTCGACGCTTGGAGGGACTTATGTTTCGAAGAGATAATCTTGTTGCCGAAATGCTGAGAAGGCGTTGGCGGCCGGCGGTTCTTGCCGCGGCCGCGGTGCCGCTGCTGCTCGCCGGCAGTCATGCGGGCTTTGCCCAGGCTATGGGAACAAAGGCAGAGGGGCCGGTCCAGCTGATGTTCACGGTGCCGATCCCGCCGGCGCCCAAAAACAAGACAAAGGCAATGTACGGGTTCGACATCAGCTTTGTCGACCAGAAGACCCAGACCTATTACCTCGGCGACCGCTCAAACGCCGCGGTCGATGTCGTCAACGCCAAGACCGGCAATTTCGAGAGGCATATTTTTGCCACCCCTGCCTTTGCGGGAGCCACTGGCGACAACGACACGTCCGGACCGAACGGAGTCGCGGTTGGCGGCGGCTGCATTTTTGCCGGTGACGGTCCGAGCCGGGTGGTCGCTTTCGACCAGGCAACCCACAAGCAGACCGGCGATGTCAATACCGGCGGCAAATTTCGCGCCGATGAAATGGCCTTCGATCCCGCCGACGGGGTGCTGATCGTGGCGAACAACGCCGACACCCCACCTTTCGATACGCTGATCTCCGTCAGCAAAAGCTGCAAGCTGACCAAGGGAAAAAAGATCACTCTCGACAAGGCGAACGGCGTCAATGCCACGAACGGCGCCGAGCAGCCGCAATGGGATCCGATTACCGGGCGCTTCTATCAATCGATCCCCGAGATCAACGGGCCCCCCAAAAACCCGGGAACCGGCCTGATCGGCGGTGTGGCCCGGATCAATCCGCATACCGCAAAGGTTGAATCGGTGATCCAGGTGCCGTTCTGCCAGCCCGCCGGTCTCAGCATCGGCCGAAACGATATCGCTCTGTTGGGCTGCAGCGTTGTCTTCGACACCGCCGGAAAAGCGTGGAGCGCCACCGACACGAACACGGCGACGCCCTATCAAATGCTTGTCGATCTGCGCAATGGCGTGCTGGAAGGGGTCGTCCCCGGCATCGGCGGCTCGGACGAGGTCTGGTACAATTCCGGCGACAATCACTTTTATACCGGCTCGTCGAAAAGCCCTTATGCGCCGAACCCCTCATCCGCCGCGCAGGGTGCAGGCATCTTGGGTGTGATCGACGGAACCAGCGAGGAGCTCGACCAACAGGCGCCGACCTTTAACGTGCCCGCCGTCACAACCGGCTCGAAGCAACACGTCTCCGGGACCTCTCACTCCGTTGCCGCCGACTCCAAGAATAACGAGGTCTTCGTACCTTTACCGGCAAACAATGCAGTGCAAGGTTGTCTCACCGGCTGCATCGCCGTCTATGGCCGATCGGACAACGACATCGATTAAACGATAAGTCGCGGCATGCAAAGCGGACGCGGGTCCATCGGGCCCGCGTTTCGCTTTTTTGCTAGCGGGATGGGGCGGACCGCTCGGTGCGGCCGTTGATCGCTTGCCAGACCCGCAACGGCGAGGCCGGCATGCCGATGCCCGGGTCTTCGGGAAGCGCGTCGGCGACCGCGTTCATGATCGCGGCAAGCGCCGCGGTGGTGCCGGCTTCCCCCACCCCTTTGACGCCGAGCGCATTGGTCCGGCACGGCACCGGGCGCAGCGCGCTCGTTATTTTCGGCAGGTCGTCGGCGCGCGGCATCGCGTAATCCATAAACGAGCCGGCAAGGAGCTGGCCGCTCGCCGGGTCGTAGGTGCCGGCTTCGAGGAGCGCCTGGCCCGCACCTTGCGCCACCCCTCCCTGGACCTGGCCCTCGACCAGGACCGGCTGCAGCACGTTGCCGCAATCATCGACGGCGCTGTAGGCGGCGAGCGTCACCCGTCCCGTCTCGGGATCGATCTCGATTTCGGCGATATGACAGCCATTGGGAAAGGAGGGCGCTACGTCGGCGGTGGTCCGCGCATCGAGGCTCTCCGCGTCCGCCGCCGCGCGGGTTTCTTCGGCGAGCGCAAAGAGGCCGATGCGGCGGTCGGTGCCGGCAATCGCGAAGACGCCGTCGCGGTAGACGATGTCGGCCTCGGCCGCTTCGAAAAATTGCGCGGCGCGGCGGCGGCCCTTGTCGATAACCATATCGACGGCCGCGGCGACGGCGCCGCCCACCGACATCGTCGAGCGGGATGCGACGGCCCCGGCGCTCGGGATTGCGCGGGCGCTGTCGCCTTGCGCCAATTCGACCTGCTCGACCGGGATGCCCAGGCGCTCGGCGACGAGCCGGCGGTAAAGCGTCTGATGGCCCTGGCCGCTCGCTTGCACACCGATCGCGAGCAGCAGGCGGCTGGCACCGGGAAAGGTGATCTCGGCGCCCTCGCCGGGCTGGCCGCCGGCGATTTCGAGAAAGCAGCCGATGCCGAGCCCGCGGCGCTTGCCGGCGGCGGCCGAGTGGGCGCGGCGCGCGGCAAAGCCGGCGAGGTCGGCCTCGCTCAGCGCGGCGTCGAGGATTGCCGGAAAATCGCCGCTGTCGTAGCGGGTCCCGACCGGGGTCGTGTAGGGCATCATCGCGGGCGCGATCAGGTTGCGGCGGCGCAATTCGATCCGGTCGATGCCGGCGACCCGCGCCGCTTCGTCGATCAGGCGTTCGAGGCAGTAATTCGCCTCGGGCCGCCCGGCGCCGCGATAGGGGCCGGTCGGCACGGTGTTGGTGAAGAGGCACCGAATGCGCAGCGAAAGACGCGGGATGTGGTACATGCCGGGCAGGCAGCGGGCGAAGTTGACGGTCGAGATAAAGGCCGAATGCGAGGTCAGATAGGCGCCCATATTGGCGGCGACCGCGATCTCGAGGCCGAGAAAGCGGCCTTCGCCGTCGAGCGCCAGCGCCGCTTCCATCAGCGTGTCGCGCGCCTGGTTGTCGGTGAGAAAGGTCTCCGACCGGGTCGCAAGCCAGCGCACGGACCGCCCGGTTTCCTTGGCCGCGAGCAAGAGCGCCGGGTATTCGGGATAGGGGGCGACGCGCATGCCGAAGGCGCCGCCGACATCGCCGCTGACGGTGCGCAGCTGCTCGGGCGCGAGCCCCATTATGCGGCGCAGATGGTCGTGCATAACAAAGTCGCTCTGCGAGCCGCAATAAAGCGTGAACCGGTCCGCGGCCGCGTCGTAAGCCGCCAGCGCGGCGCGCGGCTCGAGCGGGGCGACGACGATGCGCTGGTTGTTCAGCGCCACCCGCGCGACATGCGCCGCCGCGGCAAAGACGCCGTCGAGGGCCGCCCGACCGGCATCGTCGCCGCCCGGCCCGCGCCAGTCGAGCGCGACATTGCCCGCGGCTTGCGGCCAAACGAGGGGCGCGCCCGGCTGCGCCGCTGCGGCGAGGTCGGCGACCGCGGCGAGCGGCGCATAATCGACCGCGACCAGTTCGGCGGCGTCGCGCGCTTCGGCTTCGGTCCGGGCGACGACGATCGCCACCGCCTCGCCGGCATGGCGCACGCGATCGCCGGCGAGCGCCGGGCGATGCGGCAGAACCAGCGCCTCGCCGCCCGGCACCGGGGCGGGGATCGTCAGATTGCCGATGCCGGCGCGTTCGAGGTCGGCCGCGGTCAGCACCGCGAGCACCCCCGGCCGGCGGCGCGCCGCCCGCATATCGATGCCGCGGATGTCGGCGCAGGCATGGAGCGAGCGGACAAAGACGGCATGGGCCGCGCCAACCTGCCTTTGGTCGTCGGCAAACCGGCCGGCGCCGGTCAAGAGCCGCGTATCCTCGAAGCGCGGCTCGTATCCGCGGATCATCGCTGTCGCCTGCGGTTGTCGGGTGCGCTCGAAGGTGACCCGAACGCCCGCTGCCGATCAAGCGCTTTTCGGCCGCTTAACAGCGGCGGCCGATCCTGCTGTAATGGCGCGGGGGAGCGGGTCCAGCAATCGGGGGGCGACGCAAGTGCCGGGATGGTGTGCCCGCGCGGGAAGCGGGCGGCGATGACGATTTCAGTCGAGCTTGCGATCAATGCGGTGATCGCCGGTGTGCTGCTCGGCGGGTTCTACGCCGCGGTGACGGTGGGTGTGACGATTTCGTTCGGCATGCTCGACATCGTCAACATCGCCCATCCGGCCTTTATCATGCTGGGCTCGTTTGTCGCCTACATCCTCAATTCGAGCTTCGGCCTCGACCCGATCCTGATCGGGGTGCTGATGCTGCCGCCGTTCTTTGTCATCGGAATGGGGGTCTATCAGATCTATTTTTACAGTTTTGAGCAGCGCAACGAGGAGTCGATCCAGGGCCTCGCCTTCTTCTTTGGCTTGTTGTTTGTTGGCGAGGTAGGGCTGGTCTTGATTTTCGGCGTCGATTACCGCTTTGTCACCGCTCCCTATATCGGCCCGAGCCTGCATCTCGGCTTTGCCGAGCTGCCGCTGCGCATGCTGGTGCCCTTCGCGGCGGCGCTGGTCATGATCGCGGCGCTGCAGCTGGTTCTCGGCCGCACCTTTATCGGCCGGGCCATTCTCGCGGTGTCGCAGGACCGGCTGGCGTTGCAGCTGATGGCGGCCGACCCGGGACGGATCAAGCGCATCGCCTTCGGCATTTCGATCGCCACCGCCGCACTCGCCGGAGCGCTTTTGATCATCATCCAGCCGGTCGAGCCGTCGATCGGCCGCGACTATATCGGGCGGATCTTTGCGATCTGCGTTTTGGGCGGGATGACGAGCTTTCCCGGCATGGTCGCCGGTGCCATGCTGATCGGCATTGCCGAAAGCCTGACTGCGACCTTTTACGGGCCGTCTTGGGCGCCGGCGGTGGCCTTCGGCTTTCTCTTGCTGACCCTCGCCTGGCGCCCGGCCGGCATCCTCGGCCGCTGAGATGAGGACCATACCCAGGTGCCCAAGCTCCTCTCCCGCAATGCGGGAGAGGGTGCCGACCCCCGGACCATGGTCCGGGGGGCGGCGGGTGAAGGTGACGCCGCGGCTCGGGTTGGTTAGAGATCGCCATGAACTCTCGTCGGCATATGGCCTCGCCCAGGCAGCTCGCACGCCGACTGCGGCGGAGCTCCACCGATGCAGAGCGGCGCATTTGGTCGGCCTTGCGCGATCGGCGTTTGGCGCAATACAAATTTCGACGCCAGCATCCGATTGGCGGCTTTATTGTCGACTTTGCCTGCACCAAAAAGGCACTGATAATCGAAATCGACGGAGCGCAACACCTGAACAAAGCCATCTTGCAAGCGCTCAAAGTACGCTAAACCCTCACCCTCCCAGCCCACTGGGCTGGGCCCCTCCCTCTCCCGCGTTGCGGGAGGGGTCATTGTATTGAGCGCCCATGAAGACCGCACATTTCTGGCTGATTTCGTTTGTCGTCAGCGCAGCTTTTCTGCTGCTGACGCGTGGGCGCATCACCAACGAGTATTTCTTTTTTGCCGGTTATGTCGTGCTGCAATATATCGTGCTGGCGACCGCATGGAATATTCTCGGCGGCTATACCGGCTACACCAATTTCGGGACCGGCGCATTTTTTGCGTTCGGCGCTTATAGCTCCGTCGTATTGCACCAGACGAGCACGGTGCCGGTGCCGGTGATGATTCTCGTGGCCGGCGTGATCTGCGGCGTGCTCGGCTTCGCGATGGGCTATCTGACCTTGCGCCTCAAGGGGGTATTTTTTGCGATCGCGACGCTCGCCATGGCGATCGTGGCGCAGACCGTGATCGTCAATTGGGACTATGTTGGCGGGTCGCGCGGCATCTATGTCATCCGGCCGCAGCAGGGGCCGCTCTTCGGCAGCTATATTCAGTACCTTTATACGCTGATGCTGATCCTGAGCTGGATCGCGGTGGCCATCGCGCGGACGATCGAGCGCTCGCGGCTGGGTCTCGGCCTCAACGCGATCCGCGACGACGAGCAGGCGGCCGAGGCGGCGGGGGTGCCGACCTTGCGGCTGAAGCTCGTCGCGACGACGTTGAGCGGCGCGCTGATGGGCATGGCCGGGGCGCCGCTGCCGTATTACGTGACCTATCTCGACCCGGCGTCGAGCTTTAACCTCTCCTACGCCGTCAACAGTGTCGCGATGCCGCTGATCGGCGGAATGACCAGCTGGATCGGCCCGGTGATCGGCGCCGTGCTGTTGGGCACGATCCAGCAGATCGCCACCGTGACCATCTCCTCGGCGCTCAATCTCTTGATCGTCGGCTTGTTGCTGATCGCCTTTGTCATCGTCGCCCCGAACGGCATTGTCGGGCTGGTGCGCGGCTGGCGGCGGGGCCGGGGCCGCTGATGGCGGCACTTCTCGACGTCAACGGACTCGGCAAGCTGTTTGGCGGCTTTGTCGCGCTCGACGGCATCGATCTCCAGGTCGCGACCGGCGAGCGGCTTGGCCTGATCGGCCCGAACGGGTCGGGCAAGAGCACGCTCGTCAATTGCCTGACCGGCGCGCTGCGTCACGATAGCGGCAGTGTCGCCTTTGACGGACGTCCGATCGACCGGCTGCCGGCGCATCGTCGCACCCGCCTCGGCCTCGCCCGCAGCTTTCAATTGCCAAAGCCGTTTCGCAGCCTGAGCCTCATCGACAATCTGCGCATTCCGCTCGTCTACACGGTCAATGCGCGGCACGGGACGCATCTCTCCGAGGCCGAGATCGGCGGCCGCTGCCGCATGCTTCTCGACGATGTCGGCCTCGCCGACAAGGCGTTGCAGCTGCCGCGCGAGCTGACCCAGGTCGAGATGCGCAAGCTCGAATTGGCGCGCGCGGTGGCAAGCGCGCCCCGGCTCCTGTTTGCCGACGAGGCGATGGCCGGGCTCTCGCCGTCCGAGGTCGAGGAGATCCTGGCGGTGCTGTTCCGCCTCAACGAAGGCGGCATCACGATCGTGCTGATCGAGCACATCATGAGCGCGGTCATGAGCTTTTCGACCCGGCTTGTCGTCCTCGTCGCCGGCCACAAGATCGCCGACGGCCCGCCGCAGGAGGCAATCCGCAACCCCGAGGTCGAACGGGCCTATCTCGGCGAATAGCGGCTGAGACCGCGCAGCAGTGTCGGGCGCCGGTTACCTGTCTGCCGTCATCTGTCAGTCGGCCGGCCGGTGCAGCAGGCGATCGCGCAGCCCGGTGTCGTAGTCGCGGCCGAGCGGCGTCAGCTGGTCGCCGCTCGCCGGGTGCGAGCGGATCAACCCCTTGCGGTCGAGCGCCATCCACACGCCGGGATTGTGCAGACCGGTCGCGTCGCGCGAGGCGACGACCGCATCGCCGAGATGAAAATGGTCGCCATGCGGTTGCGGCAAAGCGGTGATGACGGTGCAGCCCTCCTCACCCGGCCGCGAATATTCCGGCAGCCGGGCCAATTCCTGCAGCAGGGTCAGGGTCTTCAGCTGCAGCGGGTTGAGCCCCAACGGGTTTCGCTTTGGCGGCATGCCGCCTGCTTAGCCGCAGAGCGCCGCCGACGCAACCGGGTCAGGCGGCGGCCGGCAGCTCGATCGCAAAGGTTTCGGCAAAACCGCGTTCGCCCATCCGCGAGATTTCGAGCGCGCGGGTATCACGCAGACGCGCGACCCAGCCGAGCTCGAAGCAGCGGCTCGCCAGCGCCGCGCCCAACGCCCCGGCGAGATGCGGGCGACGCTCGCTCCAATCGAGGCACGGCCGGCAAAAGACCCGGCGGCCCTGGGCGAGGCGGTCGAGGTGCAAGCCAAAACCGGCAAGGAATTCTTCCCCCGCCGCCGTCACCATCCCGCCATCCTGGTCGAGCAGGACATGCCCGCTGGCGGCGAGCGCGTCGGCCAGCGCCACACCAAGGCGACCCGCCAGATGGTCGTAGCAGGTGCGCGCGTTGCGCAACGCCTCGCCGCCGCGCCAGCGCGCCGCCGGCACGCCGTCCGCCGCCACCGCCGTGATTGCTTCGAGCATCTGCGCGACGCGCGGGGAGGCGAGCCTGTAATACGCGTGCCGCCCCTGCCGCGTCAGGATCAGGAGGCGCGCTTCGGTCATTCGCGCGAGATGGCCGCTCGTCGTCTGCGCCGAAACCCCGGCGGCGCGGGCAAGCTCGCCCGCGGTCAGCGCGCGGCCGTCGAGCAAGGCGGTCAAGATGTTGGTGCGGGCCGGGTTGCCGATCAGCGCGGCAATCTCGGCGATCGAGGGATGAGCATCGGCCATGCCGGATGAGATGGTCGCAGCACCGCGAATATCAGCCGGCGACGCTTCGGAATTCGCCGAAGCGTGCGGCATGCCGGGCATGGCGACGCCAGTCTGGCTGGGACCAAAAGAGATCGCCGACCAGCGGCAAATGGTCGGAGGCGAGCCGGGCGAGCGGGGTGCGGCACACCGAGACCTCGCCCGATATCGCGGCTCCGTCGGTATAGATCCGGTCGAGCGGCAGCACCGGCAGCCACGACGGAAAGGTGCGCGGCGCCGGGCTTGGGCCGAGCCGCCGGTCGAGCGCGCCGAGGGCGCCGCTGCGGCCGCGCCATTCATTGAGGTCGCCCATCAGCAGCACCGCGTCCGGGCGGGGACGGTCCACCGCCGGCGGCTCGCCCAATGCCGCAACCAGCCGGTTCGCCTGCAGCCGCCGCTCGCCGGCATGCAGCCCGAAATGGGTGGCGACGACGCGCAGCACGCGGCCGCCGAATTCGAGATCGGCGTCGATCGCGCCGCGCGGCTCATGGCCGGAGATTGTCAGGTCGATCGAGCGGACCGACATGACCGGCAGCCGGGTCAGGATCGCGTTCAAAAATCGCCGGCGGTGCTGGCGAGCGCCGGCGCCGAGGATCACCCGGCAGCCGGTCGCCTCGCCGAGATAGGCCCATTGGTCGGCGTGGCGCCCGACATGGCGGCCGGCGCCGACCTCTTGCAGACAAACGACATCGGCGCCGATGCCGCGCAATACCTCGGCAACCCGCGCCGGATCGCAGCGCCGGTCGACCCCGACGCAGGCGTGAATGTTGTAGGTCGCGACCCGGAGGCGCTGCCCGTCCACCAGCGGCGCGGCAAAGGTCCGCCCCGTGCCGCTGTCACGCATTGCGGGCGCGCGGCCCGGCTTTGGCGATCGGTGGCCGCGTTCCGACCGCATTTCCCTCAGCACGTTCTGCACCATGTCCACCACACATTACAGGAATACTCGGGCCGAATCCTTGACGCCCCGTTCAACCGGTCGTCCTCGGCTTGACAATGCGGGACGGCGACCCTAGGGGTTCGACTATCCCGACCGGCCCTGGACCGCCAATGTTCGAACGCAAATACGCGGCCTTTCCCGGGCGCCTCGTGATCGTCGGCTTTGGCAGCATCGGTCAGGGCGTCCTGCCATTGCTGCTGCGTCATATCGACATCGCCCCGGACCGGATCACGATCGTCACCGCCGAGTCGCGCGGACACGATGTCGCAGCCGAATATGGGATCGCTTTTGTCAAGACCGCGCTGACCCGCGCCAATTATCGCAATGTGCTCGAACCGCTCCTCGGCAGCGGCGATTTTCTGCTCAATGTCTCGGTCGATGTGTCGAGCACCGCCTTGATCGAGCTGTGTCGTGCGCAGGGCGCGCTCTATCTCGACACCTGCATCGAGCCGTGGCCGGGAGGCTACACCGATCCGGGCCTGCCGCCTTCGGCGCGCTCGAATTACGCCTTGCGCGAGAGCGCGCTGGCGCTGCGCCAAGGGCGCAGAGGCGGGCCGACGGCGGTTCTGACCCACGGCGCCAATCCGGGCCTCGTTTCGCATTTCGTCAAGCAGGCGCTCATTGACCTCGCGCACGACGCCGGGATCGCGACCGCCGTCCCGGCCCGCCGCGACGAGTGGGGCCGGCTCGCCGAGCGGCTCGGAATCAAGGCGATCCACATCGCCGAGCGCGACACCCAGGTTGCATCGGTCCCCAAGGCGCCGGGCGAGTTTGTCAACACCTGGTCGATCGACGGCTTTGTCAGCGAAGGCTCGCAACCTTCCGAGCTCGGCTGGGGCACGCATGAGCGGCATTTCCCGAAGGACGGCCGGCGTCACGATTTCGGCGGCGGCGCGGCGATCTATCTGCTGCGTCCGGGGGCGGCGACGCGGGTGCGCAGCTGGACCCCGCTCGAAGGCCCCTATCATGGGTTTTTGATCACGCACGGGGAATCGATCTCGATCGCCGACTATCTGACATTGGGCGACGGGTCGGCGCCGCGCTATCGCCCGACCTGCCATTACGCCTATCACCCGTGCGACGATGCGGTGCTGAGCCTGCACGAATGCGCCGGCAAGAACTGGCGGCTGCAGCCGAAAAAGCGGTTGATGATGGACGAGATCACGACCGGCATCGACGAGCTCGGCGTGCTGCTGATGGGCGCGCCGGGCGGGGTCTATTGGTACGGCTCGCGGCTGTCGATCGGCGAGGCGCGCCGAGTTGCGCCGCACAACAACGCGACCTCGCTGCAGGTGACGGCGGCGGCATTGGCCGGCATGATCTGGGCGATCGAGCATCCGGGCGAGGGCATCGTCGAGCCCGATGAGATGGATTTCGCCCGAATTATCGAGATCGCCCGGCCCTATCTCGGCGAGCTCGTCGGGGTTTACGGCGACTGGACCCCGCTCGCCGGGCGCGAGAGCCTCTTTGCCGAAGACCTTGACCGCGACGACCCGTGGCAGTTCAAGAACATTCGTGTCGTGTGAGCTGATCGCTCGCCGAGTTGCCGAGCAAAGGTCTCTCTAACGGGGCAACCGTGCATCTCTTGTAAAGCGGCGTAGAGCCCATAGAATGGACCGAGCTTTTGTCCTTCTCGATGCTCGGCGCGCCCGGCTCACCACATAGGCCGACAAATGAGCACCACCGACGACGTCATCGAAGCTTTGCGGGCTGGGGCGTACCGGCAGGCCGACGCGATCCTCGCGACCTCGGGGGCGGCAAAGCGCAACGTCGCCCCGAAGCTGCGCCTGTTGTGGGCGCTGACGCGGGCGATGCGCCGTAATTTGCGGGAAGCGGTCGATGTGCTGACCGAGGTGTGCGGCCGAGACACGAGGAGCGGTGAAGCCGTTTACCAAAAGCTGCAGCGGCTGGTCGGCTCGCTGAACACTTTGCTTCCGCCGGCGGGGGCTCAGGAAATCCGGCTCAGAATCGGAGACTATTTTCTGCGCGCGGAGAAGCCCGAGGAAGCGATGTTATGGCTCGGGGACGCCCACGCCGCGCATCCCGACGATCCGTTGGCGAGCTATCTCGAAGCCAATTGCCGTTTCGCGCTCTATGGCGAGCGCCGGGCGTTGCGCGACATGGAGCTAGCCTTGCCGCAGGCGGCAGCGGACGCCGCTCGCGGGTATTTTATCATCGGCGGGGCCGCGGCCTTGTGGTACCGGCTTGGGGCGGCGCACGAGCACGTTACAAATCTCGAAGAGGCGGCGCGCTTTCTCGCCAAATCGGTAGAGCTAACACCGGAAAATTCCGGAAACTTTGCGCCCCGGCTGTTGCTCGGCCATGTCTTGATCCGGCTCGGTCGGTTCGATGAGGCGATCGCCCAGCTCGACCCGATACCGCCCGGCGCAGAAAATTACAGCTATGCTTTGCGTTATCGAGCGGTTGCCTTCTCCAGCATCGGCGACCCCGAAATGGCGCTAGCGCTGCTGCGGGAAGCGGCGGAGATCGACCCGCTCGGGGCGCCCATCTTTCTCGAAGAAGGCCGGGTCCACCTGGCCACCGATAATCTCGAGGGGGCCGAGATGGCGTTGGCCCGCGCGTTCCGGACCGATCCGGATTTGCCCGGGCTCAAATCCGCAATGATTGCGCTGGAGCAGCGCCTTGGCCGGATCATGGATCCGGATGCCGGACTGCCGGCGCCGGATACATTCGACATACCCGAGGAATTTGTGCTGCGGCTCGACGACCCGGCGATCGGCAAGCGCGCGCGGCTCCGCGATGGCCTTTCATCGCATCTGAGCTTGATACGCACGATTATGCTGCGGGAAATGCTCAAAAAGGGCCAAAAGGGGATGGGTTATGCCGGGATGCTCCTCGAGCCGCTCGCCTGGGT
>DASXAM010000384.1:0-7335 GCA_036404275.1 Allostellaceae bacterium | reverse complement strand
ATCCATTGCGCCGCTAGCCAGAAGTCATGTGGCGCCTTAAAAGCCCTTGCGTGACCGCAAGGAGAATCCGCGATGCCTGCCGACCCGAACCATGTGATCCTGACCGGCGAGAACCCGTTTATCCGGCTGAGCGAGACGAGTGGCGGTCCGCAGACGACGAATGCGAGCTTTTGGCGCATCGTCACCTGCCCGAAAGGGCCGGGGCATGTGCTCTATCTGAAGAGCGAGCTGACCGAGAACCGTTGGCGCATCTGGGCGGACAACATCGCGATGGCGCGCTGGCTGCAATCGACCGTGCAGGGCATGCTGAACCCCGAAACCGCGGACACCGCGATCCCGGTTACCGACGCCGAGTTCTTCAAATCGGGCGATCCGCATTACTACTGGACCGAGCGGGTCGTGGCGAGCGACGAGGAAGTGGCGCTGACCTGGTACGATATCGGCGAGCCGCTGTTGATCCACACCCAGCCGAACGAGGGCGGCCGCCGTTACGGCGTCTGCACCCTCCTGATCCCGGCGCTCGGCGCCCGGCTCACGCTCAATGGCGACGAGGCCGCCGGCCGCGCTTTTGCCACCGAGCGCGAGGGACGGCCGTTCAGCACTTGCGCCCTCGCCTTTTCCGAAAGCTGGACCGAGCCACGCTGAGACCGCGCCGCGGCCGGGGTGATGCGGCTCCGGCGCTTCGAACGTAGCGAGGCTAACCTTCTCCCGCGCGTCGAGAGCTCGATGGGAGCGAGGCGGTCGGATCGGTTGCCGTCCGGCCGCCGCCCGCTGATGCGAGAATGCGCTCGCGCAGCGAGTCGTAGATCGGGGCGGCCTTCAGCAAATTGGCGGTGAGCATCGCCGCGAAGCAGGCGGCGAGCATCGGCAGCAGCGTGGTGAAGGCGGCGGTCATCTCGGTAACGAGCACGATGCCGGTGACCGGCGCCTGCACGACGCCCGCGAAAAACGCGGCCATCCCGATGATCGCGAAGGCTTGCGGCGCAATGCCCAGATCGGGGAAGAGGAGGTGGCACAGCGCGCCGCAGAAAAAGCCGAGCTGCGCGCCGAGCACCAGAAGCGGGGCGAAGAGCCCGCCCGGCGTGCGCGCGGCATAGCACAGCGGCCCGAGCCAGAAGCGCAGCAGAAAGGCGAGCGGCAGCGTGGCTAGCGTGGCGCGACCGGCCAGGACGCGCTCGGTGATCGGGTCGCCGCCGCCGGCGAGGCTTGGCGCGAACCACAGCACGATCCCGACGACGGCGCCGACCGCCGCGGCCGGCGCTTCGGCCGGAAAGCGCGCCAAGCGGTCGGCGAGCGCCAGCAGGCCGATAAGCGCACGGTTGTAGAGGGCGGCGGCGATCCCGGCCAGCGCGCCCAGGACGATATGAAGCGGCCAGATCGCGGCGGCGGCGTAAAGGCCCGGTGCCGCCGCCGTTGCGACTGCGAAATCGGGGGCAGGGCCGAGGAGGAGGCGCGAAATCAGGATCGCGGTCGAAGAGGCGCCGATGGCGGCGATCGCGATGCGCGGCTCGAAGCGGCGCACCAGCTCTTCGAGCACAAAGACCGCGCCGGCGATCGGGGCGTTGAACGCGACGGCGAGCCCCGCCCCGGCGCCGGCGGCGAGCAGGATGCGCAGATCGGACCAGCCCCGGCGGAACAGGCGCCCGACGAGATCGGCGAGGACCGCCCCCATCTGGACGCTCGGCCCCTCGCGGCCGAGCGCCATCCCGGCGCCGATCGCCAAGAGCCCGCCGAGAAACTTGACCGGCACCAACTGCGCCGGAGCCGCCGGCAGATCGCCGGTGAGCGCCGCCTCGACTTGCGGGATGCCGCTTCCCGAAGCATAGGGCGCAAGCCGGCGCGCCAATGCCGCTGCGGCCGCCGCTGCCGCGGCGCATGCCGTGAGCGTCAGCACAAAGCCGACGACCGGCGCGTCATGGGCATCGGCCACCAGCGCATCCCGCCAGCGGTCGGCCGCGTCGAGCGCCAGCCGAAACAGCGCCACGACAAAGCCCGCGGCACCCCCCGCCAGCAGCGCCAAGACCGCCAACCCCGACAGGCTGCCGCCGGGCGCGGTTGGTTCGGGGCAATGCTCCCGCCGCCAGCTCAGCCGGTGCAAGCGCCGGCTCCGCCGCCTCGGAACGCCGTCACCGCAAGGCCTCCCATCCCGGGCAAAGCCTCTCTTCCCGCCAGCTATGCCAAAGTCCTGACGCCCGCGCGGTTTCGCAAGCGCGCCTCACCCGGGCCGAAGCCGCGCGATCAGCGCCGGCACCGCCTCGTCGGCGACCGTCGCCGCGGTGCCGAAGACCTGCGCCTGACGTGCGGGCCGGTCGCGAACCTGGTTGCCGGCATGTCCCGGTGCACCCGCATTCGCGCGCGCTATGACAATGCGCGGCAAGCGCGGTCGATGCGCTCGCAGGCCTCGCGCAACACCTCGGTCGAGGTGGCGTAGGAGATGCGGAAATGCGGGGCGAGGCCAAAGGCTTCGCCATGCACGACCGCGACCCCGGTCGCCTCCAGCAAATAGCGGGCGACGTCCTCGTCGTTGCCGATCGGCTTGCCGTCCGGCGTCTTTTTGCCGAGGAGGCCGGCGCAGGACGGGTAGACGTAGAACGCCCCCTCCGGGGTCGGGCAATGCAGGCCGGGGACCCGGTTCAGCATGCCGACCACCAAGTCACGGCGCTCCTTGAAGACGCGCGCATTGGGCTCGATAAAGTCCTGCGGGCCGTTCAATGCCTCGATCGCCGCGGCCTGGCTGATCGAGCACGGGTTCGCGGTCGAGTTCGACTGGATCGCACCCATCGCCTTGATCAGCATTTTTGGTCCGCCGCCATAGCCGATACGCCAGCCGGTCATGCAATAGGCTTTGGAGACGCCGTTGACCGTCAGCGTGCGCTCGTAAAGACGCGGCTCGACCTGGGCGATCGTCTTGAAGTCGAAATCGTCGTAGACGAGGTGCTCGTACATGTCGTCGGTCATGACCCAGACCTGCGGATGGGCGAGCAGCACATCGGCGACGGCGCGCAAATCGGCTTCGGTATAGGCCGCCCCGGACGGGTTCGACGGCGAATTCAGAATGAGCCACTTGGTCTTTGGCGTGATCGCCGCGTCGAGGTCCTCGGGCCGCATCTTGAAGCCGTTGTTTTGTGGGCAGGCGACCGGGACCGGGGTGCCGTCGGCGAGCAGCACCATCTCCGGATACGACACCCAATAGGGTGCCGGGATCACCACCTCGTCGCCGGGGCTCAAAGTCGCGACCAGCGCGTTGTACAACACCTGCTTGCCGCCGGAGCTGACCGTGATCTGCGACGGCTCGTAATCGAGCCCGTTTTCGCGCTTGAACTTGCCGCACACCGCCTCTTTCAGCTCGATGCGGCCGTCGAACACCGTATAGCGCGTTTCGCCGCGGCGGATCGCCGCGATCGCCGCCTCGCGGATGTTCTCGGGCGTGTCGAAATCGGGCTCGCCCTGGCTCAGCGCGATGATATCGCGCCCGGCCGCCTTCAATTCGGTGGCGAGTGCCGTGATCGCCATGGTCGGCGACGGTTTCACGCGGGCGAGACGATCGGCAAGAAACGACATTGTTCTGCTGCCATAGACGGAGACCCCCTAACCTAACGACCGCGGCCGCCGCTGTGAAGCACCGATGGCCACCCTCCTTGCCGACTACGGCAAAGCCGTATACATAGTCCAGTGGACTTCGAATGGGACCCGGCCAAAGCGGCAACAAATCGTACCAAGCACGGGATCGATTTTCCTGCCGCCTCCAGGGTGTTCGACGATCCGAGGGTGCTCGTGCAGATTGATCCGCGCAACTACGGCGGAGAGACGCGGTTACGGGCGATCGGGCGGGTCGAAGACCAGGTGATCCTCGTCTGCTACACGATGCGCGGCGAGATTCGACGCATCATCAGCGCAAGGAGAGCAAATCGTCGTGAAAGAAACGCGTATTCGCTATAGGCGGGGGATCGATCCGGAGCCGTCCGACCGGACCGATTGGACGCGGCTCGGAGGAATGACCGAAGATGAGATCGAGGCCGCCGCCTTGTCGGACCCCGACGCCCCGCCGATGACCGACGAAGAGCTCGCCGGCATGTTCCGGCCGCGCTCGTTGCGCGCGCTGCGTCAGCGCCTCGGCCTGAGCCAGTCCGAGTTTGCCGGTCGGTTCCATATCAACCTGCGTACGTTGCAAGATTGGGAGCAGGCACGACGGGTCCCCGACGATACCGCCCGTGCCTATCTGCGGGTCATCGAACGCGCCCCCGAAACCGTCGAGGCCGCGTTGAACCAGAAGGTGGAGACATGAACAAGTTCAGCTGCACCCGATCGCTCGGCGAGGAAATCTATTTCGCAACGTTGGTCGCCGAAACCCCGCAACAAGCCAAGGAAATGGCGATCGAGGAGGTCAATCAGAAATTCCATAAAAGCGGCGGCCGCCTCAGGGAATGGAGCATCCGAGTTCTGGAATCGGAGGTCGACGGCCCCGCCCGCATCCTCGATTGCGGCTACCGCGAGGCATAAGCTGCGCCGCCTCCCCGGCCAGACGGGGAGCGCCAACACAATCTCAGCCTCGGCTTTCCGCGCCAGAGCCCGGGGATAAAGGATGGTCCGTTAAATCGGAGCGCACTTTTCGTCGCGCCCGCGGAAGCGGGGGAGGCGCACGTCGCCCGCCCCTGCTCAAGCCAAGGGTAGGCTCTGGGCACCTGCCTGCGCGGGAGCGACGGTTTCAATACGGCCGATCGTGCTCAATGCCCGGCGGCACCGGTTCCGTTCGGCTTGGCCGCGCGATCCACGATTTTTTGCAGCGCTGCTTTGTCCTTGTCCGACAGCCCGCGTGCTCCCGGACATGTTGCCGCGCTGAGAAAAGCTTTGGCGACCTCGATCTCCTGCAAAGGTTGTTTCTTAAATCTGAAATCGAGCTGCCGGATCAATCCGCCGATCACATACGGCGCACCATCGGCAGCGCATCCGGTTTCGATCAGCGATTTCGCCAGCGCCTCGGGATAAGCGGCCGCCAAATGGGCCGAGGTGTCCGCCCGCTTGGCCCACTCCGTCGCTGAAGCCTGATCCACCTCATAAGGCGGCTTTTCAAGCGTTTTGATCCGCTGCAACGCATGGGCACGCAGTCTACCCGGCGGCACCTCTCTCTCGATCGTCGCCTTCAGCGCGGCGTAAGACTTTCCCGACCATTTGCAGGTTTTGGGATAGTCGTCTTCACAGTCGGGCCCCCGATAATACGGTCCTGGTTGCGGCCGATCGATCAGCGCCCCAGCCAACTGTCCCTCTGGCGGCGCATCCGTTTTCCAGACAAACACATCGCGAAGCGAGGCGCCCTGCAGCTCCGTGCCGTCGAGCGAGGCGCTCTGCAGCTGCGTGCCGTCGAGCGAGGCGCCCTGCAGCTGCGCGTCTTCGAGCGAGGCGCCCTGCAGCTGCGCGTACGTGAGCGAGGCGCCCTGCAGCTGCGCGTCGTCAAGCCAGGCGCCCTGCAGCTACGCGCATTTTGGTCCCTGGCCGATTGAATCGCATTCGAACTTCGCCTCTCGCAAATCGGCTTCGATGAAAATTGCGCCCGCCAACTGGGCGCCGGTGAAATCGGCCTTGGCAAAATGGGCGCCTGCAAAGACGGCGCCTTCGAGCGCGCGGCCGCGCAGCGAGAGACTGTCGGAAGCGATCGAGATCTTGCCTTCGGCATCGAATTTGACACGGTCGCCGACCGCGAAATTCGGCAACACGAGCACGTTCGACCAAAGGCTGCTCGGCCGCTGCGCCACATAATTCGGCGCACCTGCGACCAGCAATTCGTGAAACGTCGCCCAACCCGAATCTGCTTTCTGAATCGCCTCGATGCTGGGCGCGGTCCACGCCTCCCAACTCGTCGGCAGGAGGCGCACCGCTGGCAGATTGTCCTCCAGCCATTCGCCGGGGAAGGTGGCGATGGTGACGACCAATAGGATCGGCAGCAGGCTGATCCCCGCCCAGGTCAGCACCTTGCCGCGTTTGAAATCCTGCGAGGTCAGAGGCTCGGCCTTACCGCCGGCGATCGGCGGCCAGAGCAGCCACAGCAGGATCAGGTCGATGACGACGGCGATGCGCTGCCACATCGTGATCGGCTCGCTGTGGTAGGGCAGGAATTGCAGCTGGAACAGCACCAATAAAGAGATCGGGGCGGCGACGAGGCTGATCTCGACGGCGCGCCGCAGCAGAAAGCCGATCACCCCCGTCCGCACCTCGCGCGGGCCGGCCAGCGATTGGACAAAGATGTTGCTCGGCAATTGGCGGCGCAGTTGCGCCCGCGCGTCGTCGCGGCCGATCTGCGCCTGCAATTCGGCATCGAAGGCGCCGACCTTGCCGGCCAGCAGCACAAAGTGCCGCAGGACATAGGCGTGGACGATCAGAAAGACCAGCGGCCCCAGAATGAAGAACGCCTTCAACGGCAACTCGACATTGAGGAACGGCAATTTGACCGCATTTTCGAGCAACAGGTCGCGATGGGTGACCGCACCCGCGGCAATCGCGAAATAGAACAGCACAAAGAGATAGCTGAGCCACAGCCCGGTGCCGAGGCCGGCGGCATCGACCACCGCGTCGCGCAACGCCGCCAAATCCGTTGCCCGCGCCGCGAACGGTGCCGGTGCCGCGCGCGGCACGAGCGGCTCCCGCCTTTGCCTCCCCAACATGCCGCAAGCTTTCCATCGGGCGCGCCGCTTATCAAGCAACGGTTGAGAACGGCCTTTCGACCAAACAGCCCCGCCGGTTGCAACCGGCGGGGAGCGTCGTCATGATCGGCGGATCTTGAGCGACAATGTTGCAGATGCAGGGCCGCGCGGCGAGCGGATCGCCAAGGTGTTGGCGCGGGTCGGGTTGTGCTCGCGGCGCGATGCCGAACGCTGGATCGCCGAGGGCCGCGTTTCGGTCGATGGCGACGTACTGGCGAGCCCCGCCGTCAACGTCGGTGCGGCGAGCGACATCCGCGTCGATGGAAAGCCGATCCCGCAGCCGGAGCGGGCGCGGCTGTGGCGCTATCACAAGCCCGCCGGGCTCGTCACCACGCATCGCGACGAGAAGGGCCGGCCGACCGTGTTCGCGGCGTTGCCCAAAGACTTGCCGCGGCTCGTCTCGATCGGCCGCCTGGATCTGAATTCCGAGGGGCTGCTGCTCTTGACCAATGACGGCGCGCTCGCCCGCCGTCTCGAATTGCCGGCGACCGGCTGGGTCCGCCGCTACAAGGTGCGGGTGCACGGCACGCCCGACCCCGACCGGCTCGCCGCGCTGGCCAAGGGGGTGACGATCGACGGCGTCTCCTATGGGCCGATCCGCGCCGGGCTCGAACGCAGCCAGGGCAGCAACGCCTGGATC
>DASXAM010000383.1:0-15834 GCA_036404275.1 Allostellaceae bacterium | reverse complement strand
GCCGTGCCGCTCCCGGCCGAGTGCCGCTACCGGCTCTGAGCTCTCCGTCACGGAAACGGCTGCGTCCCCCCGCAAAAGGGGCAGCGCTTCAGAAACGGGCCAGGCGATAGGTCGCGTCGATGGACGGGAGACCGTCGCATGCGACGCGTCCGCGACCGGCAAGGTCGATCAGATGAGCGTGCACCGAGCGCGCGGCGGCGCGGCGCAGCCCCGGCTGCAGCCCGGCATAGAGCCGCTCGACGATCCGGTCGATCCGTTCGATCCCGGCGGCAAGGCAGCCGAGGATGTCGGCTTCGCGCTCGCGCCGGTGAGCAATAAAAGCACGCACATAGGGCTTCGGCTCGGTGATTGCCGGGCCATGAGTCGGCCAATAGACCCGGTCGCTGCGGCCGAGAAGCTTGTCGAGCGAAGCCATGTAAGCGCCCATGTCGCCGTCGGGCGGCGCCACCACGCTCGTCGACCAGCCCATCACATGGTCGCCGCTGAACAGTACCCCCTGCTCGGGCCAAGCAAAGCAGAGATGGTTCGAGGTGTGGCCCGGGGTGTGGACCGCCTCGAAATGCCAGCCATTGCCGGCGATCTCGTCGCCGTCCGCGACCCGCACATCGGGCGTGAACTCCCAGTCACCGCCCTCCTCGAAGCCGGGGTCGCCGCGTCGGCCGCCGGCATGCGGACCAAAGCCGTAGGTCGCGGCTCCCGTCGCCGCCTGCAGCAGCTTTGCCGCCGGCGAATGGTCGCGATGGGTGTGGGTGACGAGGATGTGGGTCACCCGCTCGCCCGAAAGTCCGGCGAGGAGTGCTTCGACATGGTCATCGAGATCGGGGCCCGGATCGATGACAGCAACCTCACCGTAGCCGACGACATAGGTGCCGGTGCCGCGAAAGGTGAACGGGCTCGGGTTCTTCGCAACGATGCGGCGGATGCCGGGTGCGATGCGTTCGAGGCGGCCGTATTCGAACGAGAAATCGCGGCGGAACGGGATTTCGGAGGGCATGGTTCGAAAACTACACGAGACCGGCCGATGGCGCATATTGCTTTGCGCCGATTCGCGGCAAAATCCCGGTGGCTTCAGCAGGAGCGACGCGCGATGAAGATCAGCCTCGACATCGATTGCACGCCGGAGGAGGCACGAAAGTTCTTTGGCTTGCCGGAGGTACAGGCATTGCAGGAAGCGCTGTTGAAAGAGGTGCAGGAGCGGCTCAGCGCCAACATCAAGGCGATGGATCCGAAGGCGATGATCGAAGCCTGGCTTCCCGGCACGCTCAAAGGCTTCGAGCAATTGCGCGACATGTTCATGGCGCAAATGGCCGGCGGCGCCGACCGCAAGAAATAGCGGCATGGTTTCGCTGCGAACCGCGCGGCTGCTCCTGCGGCCATGGCAGGACGACGATGTCGCCGCCTTTGCCGCGCTCTCGGCCGACCCCGCGGTCATGGAATTTCTGGGGCCGCTTTCCAAGCCGGGCGAGGCGGAAGCCTGGGCCGGGCGGGCGCGCGACCACTGGCGAGAGCACGGCTTTGGCCAATGGGTCGTCGAAATTCCGGGCGAAGCGAGGTTCATCGGGGTCGTCGGGCTGAGGTGCATCGCCTACGAGGCGCATTTCATCCCGGCGGTCGAAGTCGCCTGGCGCCTCGCCCGTGCCCATTGGGGCCGCGGCTTTGCCGTCGAGGCGGCGCGCGCGGCGCTCGATTACGGCTTTGGCGGGCTCGGCCTCGACGAGATCGTCGCGGTCACCACCCCGACCAATATCCGCTCGCGGCGGGTCATGGAGCGGATTGGCATGACCCGTCGGCCGGAGGACGATTTCGACCATCCCAATGCGCCCGAGGGCCCGTTGAAGCGATGCGTGCTGTATCGGCTGAGGCGCGCAGACACGATAACGTGACCATTCTCCTCGTGCGTCATGGCGAGACCGAATGGAACCTGGAAGGGCGGTACCAGGGCCGGCTCGATTCGCCGCTGACCGCACGCGGGACGGCACAGGCGCAGGCGATCGGCCGATTGCTCGCCCGGCTCCAAGGCACCGCGGCAATGCCGATTTTCACCAGCCCGCTCGGCCGGGCGCGGCACACCGCCGACATCATCGCCGGTTGCATAGGAAACTATTCGAGGCCGCGGCCCGACGACCGCTTGCGCGAAATCTCGCTCGGCTCCTGGGACGGGCTGACCCGAAAGGAGATCGCATTGCGCGCACCCGAGCTCTTCACCGGCGCGGTCAGGTGCGAGTGGTATTTCCGGTCGCCCGACGGCGAAACCTATGAAGGCTTTGCTGCACGAGTCGGCGCCTGGCTCGACGAATGGCGCGACGATGATGTGGTGGTCGTCGCCCACGGCGTCGTCAGCCGCGTGCTGCGCGGCCTTTACGGCGGCCTCGACCGGCGAGTCGCTCTCACCCTCCCAGTCCCGCAAGACGCGATATTTCGCCTTTCCGCCGGCGCGATCGAGAAGATCGGCACAGACGCAGACCGATCCTCTTTATAGGCCAGTCTCATTCCAGCGGAGGATCGCGGCTTTCGCAACCGGGCCTACCATCGCTAATACGTCCCGGCCAAGCTCGGTTTTTCGAGCACGCGTGCGGGTGAATTTCGAGAAGCCGCCGCGCCGCCGCTCGTGTTTCCGGCCGCAAACGCATAGATTTGAGGCGATGGCTTATCAAACCTTTCGCGTCGAAGTTACCCACGACGAAACGCGTGACGACGCGCCGGCGGTCATCGAGATAACTGCCTATATCGACCGGATGCCCGAAACTAACGAAGCGACGATCGGCCGGTTGAGCCGGGCGCAGCGCGGAGTGTGGAAGAGCCGGCTGCAATATACCGGCGATTTCGAGACACTAGCAGAAGCGCTGGCGGCGATCACCGCCGCCTGTCCGGCGGCCGAGCGGATCCGCTGCTACGAATATTCGGTCGACAACGAATTTCCGGTCGAGGTGGCGCCGCTGCTGCGGTCCGGCGACAAGTGGGCGCCGGACGCTCCGTGATGCGCCCCCACCCCCCCCTCCCCCGCCCGCGGGGGAGGGGGAGCGGTGAGGTTCGGGCACCCCCGCTCTAACTCTCTTGCAGGCGGGGAAGGCAGCGGCGAGGTTCGGGCACCGGACCATTCCCTCCCCCGCAAGCGGGGGAGGGTTTGGGTGGGGGCCGGGCAGCTGCCTCTCGCCCGCGCTCTTTGCTACGGCCGGCGCATGGGCCCGGCCTGCGGCCCCATGCGGCGGCGATTGTGCTCGACCGCAAAGATGTGGGCGTAGAGAGTCGCGGCCCACTGCTTGCCCTCCATCGTCATCTCGAGATAGCGCAACGCGTCGCCGATATAACGCTCGATCTTGCCCCAATAAAATTGCGGATAGCATTCGACCATGTCGGCCGGGCTCGAATAGCCGAGCTTGGCGTCGATGCCGTTTTCGGCAAATTCATGGTAGAGCGCGTTGAGCTTGCGCAAATAGAGCGGATCGCCCAATTGCCCGATCAAATCGGCGGCGCGCACCAGCCCGGCCTCGTTGTCGGTTGCGGCGTGGTCCTCGTCGTCCGGCACCGGAAAACGCGTCAACTCGATCGCGGCGGCGACGCGCTCCTCGTCGATGTACGAAACCAGCCGAAACCGCTCGCGCACCATGATCTTCCCGCGCTCGACGTGATAGGGCATCAGAAACGCGTCGGAGGCACCGCGCGGCGGTGAAACCGTGTTGCCGGCGGTGTCGATCACAAAACGCTCGGCCGTGTCGCCGGGGCAGATGCCGCGCACATAGCCGATGTCGTGGTTGAGAGCGGCGAGGATGGCATGGACCCAATCGCTCGGCGTGACGACCCGCTCGAGGCGGCGGCCGCGTAAGATGTCCTGCAGGCAAAGGGTAACGAGCGCCGTGTGCTGGCAGTCATGATAAAGCGCGTCGCTGCTGGCGATGCGCTCGATCACGAGCCGGGCGGCCTCGGCAAGCGCGGCTGGGATGTGCGGCTCCTGTTCGCCATAGGCCCGGCGATAGGTCTCGGCCAAATTGCGACCCAATTCGTCGGCTAGAAGGCTCGTCGGGTTCAGCATCGTCGCCTCCACAGCAGGCCAACGCATCGGTCCTCTTAATTGGGTCATATGGCACGGTGCCGCTATAGCCGAGAGTTGCAAATATGGCGCCGCGGGCGACCGGATTGACCGGCGCCGCTCGCTTGGGAAGTATCGTGCAATGACGCGGGAGATCGTGACCGTGGCGGGGTCGCCCGGATCGGGAAAATCGTCAACGGCGCGGACGCTCGCCGATCTCCTCGGATTCCGCCATTTCTCGTCGGGCGATTTGTTCCGCCAGCTCGCCGCCGAGCGCGGCGAATCGATCGAGGCGATGAACATTTCGGCGGAAGCGCAGCGCGACATCGACCTCGAGGTCGATAATTTGCTCAAAGAGAAATATCGCACCGAAGACCGGCTGGTTATCGATTCGCGCATGGCCTGGCATTGGATGCCGCAATCGTTCAAAGTGTTTCTGGTGCTCGATCCGCAAACCGCGGCCGAGCGCATCTTTGCCCATCTGCGGCGCGAGGGCCGGCTCAGCGAGGACGCGCAATCGGTCGAAGAGGTACGCCGTAGCATCGACCGGCGATCGGCGAGCGAGCAGAAACGCTACCAGACGCTCTATGGCGTCGAGATGGCCGACCCGCTCAATTTCGATATCGTGGTCAACACGAAATCCAACGATCTGCCGACGGTTACGGCGATGGTGCGCGCCGCCTACGACGCCTGGCGGGCCGCCGACCCGGCGTGAGCCAGCCGTCGTTATTCGACGTTCTGCACCTGCTCGCGGAATTGCTCGATCGCGGATTTGAGCGCGAGGCCGATCCGGGTCAGCTCGATATCGGCCGATTTCGAGCACAGCGTGTTGGCTTCGCGGTTCAGCTCCTGGCACAGGAAATCGAGGCGCCGGCCAACCGCTTCACCGGCGCCGAGAAGATCGCCGGCCTGGGCGATATGAGCGCGCAGGCGCTCGATTTCCTCCCGGATGTCGGTGCGGGTCGCGAGCAGGGCGATTTCCTGCGCGACCCGCTCCTCCGGCATCGCCGGGACGAGGTCGGCGACGGCCGCCAGCATCGTGCGCAGGCGCCCGCGGATCGCCTCCGGCTGCGCTGCGGCGCAAGCCGCTGCGGCATCGACGAGACCGGCGAGCTCGTCGAGCTGGGTGCGCAGCAATCCGGCGAGGCGGCCGCCCTCCTCCGCACGCGCCGCAAAGAGCCCGTCGAGCGCCGCCTCCCAGCCGGCGAGCACCGAGCGCCGGCGCCCATCGACGACCGCGTCGTCCTCGTCCTCGGCGGTCTCGATGACGCCGCGCAGCGCCAAGAGTCCGTCGAGCCGCGGCGGTGCCGCCTCGACCTCGCCGGCGAGGCCGTCGATCAGCGCCAGCAGCTGATCCAGGGCGGCGCGGTTGATGCGCAGCGCCGGCGGCGTTATCCGCGTCACCGACAAGGTGGCGGAGAGATTGCCGCGGCGGAATCGCCGCGCCGCCCCGGCGCGCAGCTCCGGCTCCAGCGCGTCGAAGCCGGGTGCGAGGCGCAGCCGCAGGTCGAACGCCCGGCCGTTGACACTTTTGACCTCCCAGACCCAGGAGATCCCGTCGGCCTCGCCCTGCGCCCGCGCAAAGCCGGTCATGCTCGCCAATGTCACCCGCTGCCCCTGCCCGCATTGCCGGACGAGGTTATAGCCGCGCCCGAAAGGACCAACAATCGCGGGTCAGCGGACGCCCTTGTGCTTCGCGGCGTGCCGCGGCGCCGGCTCAGGCGGCGGGGGCGCCGGCTCAGGTGGCGGGGGCGCCGGCTCGGGCGGCGGGTCGTGGCGAAATTCGGCGACATTCCTGTTGTGCTCGGCCAGCGTCTTGGCAAAGACATGGCCGCCGCTGCCGTCGGCGACAAAATAGAGATCGTCGGTGACCGCCGGCCGTGCCGCCGCGTGCAATGCTGCGACACCGGGATTATCGATCGGCCCCGGTGGCAGCCCCTTTTCGAGATAGGTGTTGTAAGGCGAGGCCGCCGCCAGATCGGCATGGGTCAGCGGGCGGTCGAGCTTTTTTTCCGCAGTCTCGCTGAGCGCGTAGACCACGGTCGGGTCCGACTGGAGCCGCATGCCGAGGCGCAGCCGGTTGACAAAGACGGCGGCGATCCGCGCCCGTTCGCCGGCACGCGCCGCCTCGCGCTCGACCATCGAGGCGAGGATCAGCAGTTGCTGCGGGTTTGCCAAAGGCAGGTCCGGCCGGCGCTCGGCCCAGGCGGCGGCTAATGCCTCGGTCATTGCCCGGCGCATGCGGTCGATCATTTCGCGGCGCGTGTCGCCGTGGCTGTAGACATAGGTTTCGGGCAGCAGCGTGCCTTCGGCGGGTGGCGGACCGGTATCGCCAGCGAGCGCCGGGGCGGCGCGCACGAGTGCGACGATCTCGGCGCTGGTCAGCCCCTCCGGGATCGTCAGCCGATGCTTGACCGTGTTGCCGCTCGCCAATAGGTCGATCGCTTCGAGCGCGCTGATGCCGGCGGCGAACCGATATTCGCCGGCTTGCAGCGCGCCGGCTCGGCCGGAGAGGACGGCGCCCGTTTCGAACAGCAGCGGGTAACGGATGACACCCTCTTTTTCGAGCAGCGCCGCCACACCCGAGAGCCCGCCGCGCGGCGGGATGACAATCGTGCGGGCCTCGGTCAAAGGGCCGCGCACGGTCATCTCGCGGTACAGCCCCCAACTCGCGGCGGCCACCGCCAGCAGCAGCAGCGACACCGCCAGCAGCGCCCAGCCAAGGAGTCGAAAAAAACTCCGCACCGCCGGCAACCCTTACCGGCCCTCGACGATCCGCACGCTCAGGGCGGGCCGGTAAAGACGAGGGACGCGTTGGTGCCGCCAAAACCGAAGGAATTGGAGAGCGCAAAGGCGACCTTGCGCTCCTTGGCGACTTTCGGCACCAGGTCGATGTCGCAAGACGGCGACGGGTTGTCGAGGTTCAAGGTCGGCGGCACCACGCCGTCGCGGATCGCTAGGATCGAAAAGATCGCCTCGACGCTGCCGGCCGCCCCAAGCAGATGCCCGATCGCCGATTTGGTCGAGGACATCGAGAGCTTGTAGGCGTGGCCGCCGAAGAGCCGCTTGACGGCACCCAGCTCGACCTCGTCGCCGAGCGGGGTGGAGGTGCCATGCGCGTTGATGTAGTCGATCTCGTCGACGGCGAGGCCGGCGCGCCGCAGCGCGTTGCGCATCGAGCGAAAGGCGCCGTTGCCGTTTTCGGCGGGAGCGGTCAGATGAAACGCGTCGCCCGACATGCCGTAGCCGATCACCTCGGCATAAATCTTGGCGTCGCGTTTCTTGGCGTGCTCGTATTCTTCGAGGACGAGGATGCCAGACCCCTCGCCCATCACAAAGCCGTCGCGATCCTGGTCCCATGGGCGCGAGGCGCGCGGCGGGTCGTCGTTGAAGGCGGTGGAAAGCGCGCGCGCCGCGGCAAACCCGGCCACCCCCAGCCGGCAGATCGCCGCCTCGGTGCCGCCGCACACCATCACATCGGCATCGTCGAGCATAATGAGACGCGCCGCGTCGCCGATCGCATGCGCGCCGCTCGAGCAGGCGGTCACCACGGCATGGTTCGGGCCGGTGAACCCGTAGCGGATCGAGACGTGCCCGGAAGCGAGGTTGATCAGATTGGCCGGGATGAAAAACGGTGACAGCCGCCGCGGCCCGCGCTCATGCAAGGTCAGCCCGCCTTCGGTGATCCCGGCGAGCCCGCCGATGCCGGAACCGATCATGACCCCGGTGCGGTCGCGCGCCTCCTCTTCCTCGGGCTGCCAGCCGGCGTCTTCGACCGCCTGAGCGGCGGCGGCCAGCGCGTAGACGATAAACCCGTCCATCTTGCGCTGGTCCTTGGGTGCTACCCAGTCGTCGGCGTTGAACAGGCCGGCCGCGGTGTCGCCGTGCGGAACCTGCCCGGCAATTTTTGCCGGCAGGTCGGAGACGTCGAAGGATTGGATCGAACGAACCCCGGACTCGCCGGCGATCAGGCTCCGCCAGTTCCGCTCGAGGCCGATGCCGAGCGGCGTCACCAGCCCGATCCCGGTTACGACGACGCGCCGCATCTTATGGCTGCGTTCCGGCGGACGTACAGAAGATCGAGTGGAGGCGGACCGCGGCGCTCAACTGTGCGATTCGATAAAGCTGACCGCATCCTTGACCGTGACGATCTTCTCGGCCGCGTCATCGGGGATCTCGCAGCCGAATTCTTCCTCGAAAGCCATCACCAGCTCGACTGTGTCGAGGCTGTCGGCGCCCAGATCGTCGATAAAGCTCGCGTTCTCGGTCACTTTCGATTCGTCGACGCCCAGATGCTCGACGACGATCTTTTTGACCCGTTCGGCGACGTCACTCATCCCTTCTTCCCCTCGGTGGCTGCATCGGAAGGCGTGTCAAACAGGGTTTCCCGGGGCTGGCGCCATGGTCTGCCGTGAAGGAACCGCGGTCAGGGCTCGGGTCACATAACATGGTTTTCCCAGCGGTGCCAGTTCGGGCAAAGGGGCAACCCGCCGGGAAGGCGACCCTATATCATGGCCATGCCGCCGTTGACGTGCAAGGTTTGACCAGTGACGTAGGCGGCTTCGTCGCTGGCCAGAAAGACGGTAGCGGCGGCGACGTCGTCGGGCACGCCGAACCGCCCCGCTGGGATCGCCGCAGCGAGCCGCTCGCGCTGCGCCTCGCTCAGCCGGTCGGTCATCGCCGTCACGACCATGCCGGGCGCTATGCAATTGACGGTGATGCCGCGGCCGGCGACCTCGGCGGCGATCGATTTCGACATGCCGATCATCGCCGCCTTTGCGGCGGCGTAGTTGGCCTGGCCGGCATTGCCGGTGACCCCGACGATCGAGGTCACCCCGATGATCCGGCCGTGCCGGCGCCGCACCATGCCGCGCAGCGCAGCGCGAGCGAGTCGAAAGGCGGCGGTCACATCGATGTCGAAGACGGTCTGCCACTCCTCGTCCTTCATCCGCAGCGCCAGCGCGTCGCGAACGAGACCGGCATTGTTGAGCAGGATGTCGATCCGGCCCAGCGCCGCTTCCGCTTGGCTGACGAGGCGCTCGGGGGTCGCCGGATCGGCGAGGTCGCCGACGCCGACATGGGCGCGCTCACCGAGCGCGGCGGCTAGCTCCTGAAGCGCGCCCGCCCGCGTGCCGGCGAGCATCACCGCGGCACCTTGGCGATGAAGCGCACGCGCGATCGCACCGCCGATCCCGCCAGAGGCGCCGGTGACCAGCGCTGTTTTTCCCGACAGATCGAACATCGACGGCTCCGTCCGGCGGCGCCGGCTCACAGCTCCTTCATAAAGGTTTCGAGCTCAGCGGCAGCGCCGACCGAGCGCGTCGCGAGATCCGGAGCGGTGCGCTTGACCAGACCGGCGAGCACGCGCCCCGCCCCGATCTCGACCACCTCCTCGACGCCGCTTGCCGCGAGCCGCAGCACGCTTTCGCGCCATCGCACCATCGCCGTCACCTGCTCGACCAGGAGATGCTCGATCTCGATCGGGTCGCAAACCGGCCCGGCTGAGACGTTGGCGACAAGCGGCACCAGCGGCGCGCTTAGCGCAGCGGCATCGAGCGCCTGCGCCATCGTCACTGCCGCGGGCGCCATCAAAGGCGAGTGAAACGGCGCGCTGACCGGCAGCAAGATCGAGCGCCGCGCACCGCGCTCGCGAGCGATCTGGGCGGCGCGCTCGACCGCGCCACGATGCCCGCTGACCACCACTTGGCCCGGCGCGTTGTCGTTGGCGACCGCGCAAATTTCGTTCTGCGCCGCCTCGGCGGCGACCGCTCGCGCCGCCTCGACATCGAGGCCGAGCAGCGCCGCCATCGCCCCCCCGCCGGGCGGCACCGCCTTTTGCATAGCTTGTCCGCGCAGCTTCAGGAGCCTTGCGGCGTCGGTTACCGCGACTGCGCCGCCCGCCGCCAGTGCCGAATACTCGCCGAGCGAATGGCCAGCGACATAGGCGACGTCGCGGCCGAGCGCGAGCCCACCCTCGGTCTCGAGCACCCGCATCACCGCCAGGCTCGCCGCCAGCAGCGCGGGCTGTGCGTTTTCGGTCAGGGTCAGCTCGTCTTCCGGCCCCTCGAACATCAATCGCGACAGCTTCTGGCCCAGTGCCTCGTCGATTTCCTGGTAAAGCCATCGCGCCGCCGAAAACGCGTCGGCGAGGCTCCGCCCCATGCCGACCGCCTGTGAGCCTTGGCCCGGAAATATGAATGCGCGTTTCATCGCGGACGCCTGCCCCCCTCCCCAAGCGTGCTTTAGCCCGACCCGGAGACGGGCCGGAGTCGATGTTCATAAAGGGGCCGTAACCGGTGTCAAGAACGGCTTCAAGGCTGGGTCTCGCTTGTGCCGCCGTCGGATTTCGATATAGTCCGTGCAGCCACGGGCCTCGGGCGTGGCCGATGTGCATACGCCCGCACAGGCCTTCTCCATAAGGAATGCGTCACGACATGCCCTTGTACGAGAATGTCTTTATCGCGCGCCAGGACATTTCCGGCGCCCAGGTCGACGCCCTCGCCGACGGCTTTGCCCAGCTCGTCGCCGATAATGGCGGTGAAGTCAAGAAGCGCGAATATTGGGGCCTGCGCAACCTCGCCTACCGAATGCGGAAGAATCGCAAAGGCCACTACGTGCTGTTTAACCTCGACGCGCCGGCGGCGGCGGTGGCCGAGCTCGAGCGAACGATGCGGATCAATGAGGACGTGCTGCGCTACCTGACGATCCGGGTCGATGCGCATGAAGAGGGGCCGTCGGCGGTCATGCAGAGCCGCGGCAGCCGCGACGACCGACCACGACGCGGCGACCGCGACCGCGATCGTTACGGCGAGCCGCGCGAGGCTCCGGCCGAACGGGCACCGGCGCCTGAGCGCGCCGAGCAGCCCGTTGCCGAAACGGCGGAGGCGTAAATGGAAAGCCAATCGGGCGGCGGTTCGGGGCGCGCGGCGGCAGCGCGTCGCCCCTTTTTTCGGCGGCGTAAATCCTGCCCGTTCTCGGGGCCGAACGCCCCCAAGATCGACTACAAGGACGTGAAGCTGTTGCAGCGCTTTATCTCGGAGCGCGGCAAGATCGTGCCGAGCCGGATCACCGCGGTCTCGACCAAAAGGCAGCGCGAATTGGCCCAGGCGATCAAGCGCGCCCGGTTTCTCGGTCTGTTGCCCTATATGGTGAAATAAGGGACGCGCCGGCCGAGAGGGCCGGGCATGGGCCGAGCCGAGACCGTCGCGCTCGGGCTCGCGGCGGGCGTAATCGGCGCGGGCTTTTTTCTGGCGATGCTGGGCGGCTCCTCCGGCACGCTGATCTTTGTCTATCTGGCGCAGCTGCCGTTGTTCGCCGCCGGACTGTGGCTCGGCGTCGGTTCGTCAATGCTCGCCGGGCTCGGCGCCACCGTGCTGGTGCTGGCGATCGGCGGGGTCGTCGCCGCGCTGCTCTTTGTCACGCTCTACGCCGCGCCGGCGGCGCTCTTGGTGCGGCAAGCGCTGCTCGCACGGCGGCAAACCGACGGCAAGACAGAATGGTATCCTCCCGGCCTGCTCACCGCTTGGCTAACCGGGCTCGGTCTTGCGATCATGGCCACGATCGCTGTTTTGCTCGGCGGTCCGGACGGGATTCGCGCCTTGCTGCACGAGGCGCTAGGCCCGGCGCTCTCGCGCCTCGCCGGCGAGAGAGCGATCGCGGGGAACGCCCTCGTCGATCTTGTTGCAGCGATCATGCCCGGTATCGTCGCCGTCTCGTGGATGGTGATGACCTTCAGCAACGGCGTGCTCGCGCAAGGTGTCCTGGCCCGGTTCGGCGCCGCTTGGCGTCCGTCCCCTGACCTCGCTTTGCTGAGCCTGCCGCTGTGGGTCCCGGCGCTCGTCCCGGTCGCCGGCGCCGCCGCGGCATTCGGCGGCATCGCGCGCTTTCTCGGCGTCAATGTACTGATCGCGCTCGGCGTGCCGTTTTGCCTCGCCGGATTGGCGGTGTTGCACGCGCTGGCCCGGCGACTGGAGCGGCCGGCGGTCCCGCTCACCGTATTTTATGTGTTGACCGGACTGCTCGGCTGGCCGCTTTTGCTGGTCGCAATTCTGGGGATTGCCGATTCGGTGGTGGGCCTGCGGCGCCGCTGGCCCCAGCCTCGATCATGCGAAGGGAATGACGATGGTTGAATTAATCTTGCTCGAACGCGTCGAAAAGCTCGGCCAGATGGGCCAGCTGGTCAACGTAAAGCCGGGCTACGCTAGAAACTACCTGTTGCCGCAAAAAAAGGCGCTGCGCGCAACCAAGGAGAACATCGCCTATTTCGAAAGCCAACGAGCCCAGCTCGAAGCCACCAATCTAGAGCGACGCGGCGAAGCGACGCAGGTCGCCGAAAAACTCGAAGGGTTGAGCGTCGTCATCGTGCGCCAGGCCGGCGAGAGCGGACAGCTCTACGGCTCGGTGTCGGCCCGCGACATCGCCGACGCGGTGACGGCGGCCGGTTTTACCGTCGAAAAGCGCCAGATCGTGCTCGACCGGCCGATCAAGAACCTCGGCGTCCACCCGCTGCGGATAGCGCTCCATCCGGAGGTTTCGGTCACGATTAGCGCCAATGTCGCGCAATCGGCCGAGGAGGCCGACATGCAGGCGCGCGGCATCGACCCGCTGCGCCAGCGCGACGAGGACGAGGACGACGAAGTGCTGCCCGCGCCGGGGGCCGAAGGCGAGGCGCCCGCGGCTTAAGTCGAGCGCTCGGAATGCTGCTCGCGCATCTGTTCGACCGGCTGATCACGATCGGCCGGCTGCGTCTCGTCGATGCCGCCGGACGGGTGCACGATTTCGCCGGTGCGCCGGGTCCGAATGTGGCGATCCGGCTGCACAACCGCGCATTGCACCGGCGGTTGCTGCTCCGACCGCGGCTCTATTTGCCCGAAGCCTATATGGACGGCACGCTGACGATCGAGGAGGGCAGCCTCTACGATCTCGTCGACCTGTTGGCGGCCAATCTCGAAGCCCTGCCGCGCGGCGGGCTGGAGCGCCTGCTGAACGGCTCGTTCCGGCTCGGCCGCCGCCTGCACCAATACAACCCGCGGTATCGTGCCCGGCGCAACGCAGCGCACCACTATGATCTGTCGGATCAACTCTACGAGCTGTTTCTCGATCGCGACCGGCAATATTCCTGCGCCTATTTTCGCGATGGCACCGACGACCTCGACACCGCCCAGCTCGACAAAAAGCGGCATATCGCGGCCAAATTGATGATCCGGCCGGGGCAAAAAGTGCTCGACATCGGCTCGGGGTGGGGTGGGCTCGCGCTTTATCTCGCCGACGAATGCGGGGCCGACGTGACCGGGCTCACCCTTTCGGCCGAGCAGCACAAGGTGTCGGTCCATCGCGCTGCGGCGGCCGGGCTCGCCGACCGGGTCCGGTTTCTCCTGCGCGACTACCGCGAGGAGCGCGGGCAATACGACCGCATCGTCTCGGTCGGCATGTTCGAGCATGTCGGAGTCAACCACTACCCGGCGTTCTTTGCGCAGGTGAAATCGCTGCTCGCGCCGGACGGCGTGGCATTGCTGCACTCGATCGGCCGGATGGACGGGCCGGGCTCGACCAACCCGTGGATCCGCAAATACATTTTCCCCGGCGGCTATGTGCCGGCATTGTCCGAGGTGACGCCGGTGGTCGAGCGCGAGCGGCTGTGGATCACCGACATCGAAATCCTGCGGCTGCATTATGCGCGGACCTTGCGGGCCTGGCGGCAGCGCTTCGAGCGCAACCGCGACCGCATCGCCGCGATCTATGACGAGCGCTTCTGCCGGATGTGGGAGATGTACCTCGTCGGCTCCGAGGTCTCGTTCCGCCGCGGCGGCCTCCTGGTGTTCCAGATGCAGCTCGCCAAGGCGGTCGGCACCGTGCCATTGACCCGCGACTACATGCTCGATTGGGAGCGCGCGCGCAGCGCCGCCGCCGATCGCGCCGCCTGAGCCGCCGGCGGGTCGATCCCCGCCTTCCACACCGTGTTGATCCTTTTCCCGGCCGGGTCGCCGGGCCGGCGATGGTACGCTCGGTCATGGAAACGACGATGACGACGCGGGTGACACCGCTGCGCGAGGCCGAGCCCGAGCCGATCCGCACCGCCCCCTACAATACCGAGGCCGAGCAGGCGCTTTTGGGCGCGCTGCTGATCAGCAACGCCGCCTATCCGCGCGTCTCCGAATTCCTGATGCCCGAGCATTTCGGCAACGCGGTCCACGGCCGCATCTATGCCGCGATCGGCAAGCTGATCGAGCGGGGCCAGTTCGCCAACCCGGTGACATTGCAGAACCTGTTCGACCAGGACGGCGCCTTGGCGGCGATCGGCGGCGCGCGCTACCTGCTCGACCTCGCCCGCTCGGCGGTCACAATCATCAACACCGAGGATTACGGGCGGATCATCCATGACCTCCATCTGCGGCGCCAGCTGATCACGGTCGGCGAGGATGTCGTCAACGATGCCTACCGCCAGGACCTCGACGACCCAGCGACCGAGCAGATCGAGCGCGCCGAGAAAAAGCTGTTCGATCTCGCCACCGCCGGCCAGGCCGAAGGCGGCTTTCGCGGCTTTGGCGCGGCGCTGACGAGTGCCATCGTCAACGCCGAGGCGGCGTTCAAAAAGAGCGGCCAGACCGTCGGTGTGGCGACCGGGTTTGTCGATCTCGACAAAAAGCTGGGCGGCCTGCACCCCTCCGATCTGGTGATCCTTGCCGGCCGGCCGTCGATGGGCAAGACCGCGCTCGCCACCAACATCGCCTTCAACGCGGCCAAGGCCTACAAGGGGGTGCAGGGCGCCGATGGCCGCACCCAGGTCGAGGACGGTGCCGTCACCGGCTTCTTCTCGCTCGAAATGTCGGCCGAGCAGCTCGCCACCCGCATCCTCGCCGAGGAATCGGGCGTCTCGTCGGACCGCATCCGCCGCGGCGATGTCAGCCATGAGGATTTCGACCGATTCGTCCAGGCGAGCCACCGGCTGCAATCGCTGCCGCTTTTTATCGACGACACCCCGGCCTTGAGCGTGTCGGCGTTGCGCACCCGCGCCCGGCGACTGATGCGTCAGCAAGGGCTGGGGTTGATCGTCGTCGATTACCTGCAATTGCTGCGGCCCTCGGTGCAGGTGCGCTCGCTCGAAAACCGGGTGCAAGAGATTGCCGACATCACCCGCGGGCTGAAGGCGTTGGCCAAGGAGCTCAACGTGCCGGTTCTGGCCTTGTCGCAATTGTCGCGCGCCGTCGAGCAGCGCGAGGACAAGCGCCCGATGCTCGCCGATTTGCGGGAATCCGGCTCGATCGAACAGGACGCCGATGTCGTCATGTTTATTTTTCGCGAGGAATATTATCTTTCGCGCGCCCAGCCGCTGCGCCGGGCGGACGAGACCGAGGAAAAGTACAATGACCGTTACGAGCGCTGGCAGGCGCGCTTCAACGAGGTCTATGGGCTGGGCGAAGTGATCGTGGCCAAGCAGCGGCACGGCCCGATCGGCACGATCCGGCTGCATTTCGACGCGGAAACGACAAAGTTCGACGATTTTGCCGCGCCCGACCATCTGCCCGACATTCGCTGAGCGCCGGGGTGCGGCGATGGCGATCGACCCGTCCCTGCGCACCGGTGCCGTCCTCGAAATCGATCTCGACGCGATCGTCGCCAATTGGCGCGCCCTTGCGGCGCGGGCGGCGCCGGCTCTCTGCGCCGCGGTGGTCAAGGCCGACGCCTATGGCCTCGGCGCGGCGCAAGTGGCTCCCGCGCTCGCCGGGGCCGGCTGCCGACTGTTTTTTGTCGCGACACTCGACGAAGCGATCGCATTGCGCGGCGTCCTTGCCGAGACGTGCGAGATC
>DASXAM010000382.1:0-13897 GCA_036404275.1 Allostellaceae bacterium | reverse complement strand
CGGAACGGCCCGCAAGGCCGTGTCCGGAACCCATGACCACCGAGTGCGATATATGGGCAAACGAGTGGTGTGGCGGCCGCAAAGAGCGTGGTCATGGGTTCCGGGCTCGCCGCGATGCGGCGCCCCGGAATGACAACAAATAACGGCATGGACGACCACCAACGGCACACGGTCGCGGTGCTGGTCGATAACGAGCCCGGCATCCTGGCGCGCGTCGTCGGCCTCTTTTCCGGGCGCGGCTACAACATCGAAAGCCTGACCGTCGCCGAGGTCGATCGCAAAAACCGCTTGTCGCGCATCACGATCGTCACTTCGGGCACGCGGATGATCATCGAGCAGATCAAGGCGCAGCTGTCGCGCCTGGTGCCGGTGCATAAGGTCCACGATTTGACCGACGAGGGCCCGTTCGTCGAGCGCGAGATGATGCTGATCAAGACGGCGGGCAAAGGCGAGACCCGGATCGAGTCGCTGCGGCTGGCCGACATCTTTCGCGCCCGCGTCGTCGATTCGACAACAGAAAGCTTTGTCTTCGAAATCACCGGGTCGAGCGAGAAGCTCAACGCCTTCGTCTCCTTGATGGAGCCGTTGGGCCTCGTCGAGATCTCGCGCACGGGTGCTGTCGCGATCTCGCGCGGCCCGGCGAGCTTTTAGATTGGATAACCGCGGAGCTACGAAGCCCACGAACAAGATCGCCATCCCGGCGAAGGCCGGGACCCACATCGCAAATGCTCGTGCATTGGCCAGCCTGGATCCCGGCTTTCGCCGGGATGGCGTGTCTTGAACTGCTCTTCGTGCCCTCCGTGTCTGCGTGGTGCCTGGATCGGAGGAGATGGCTATGCGGGTGTATTACGACCGCGATGCGGATGTGAACCTGGTCAAGTCGAAAAAGGTCGCGATCATCGGCTATGGCAGCCAGGGTCATGCCCATGCCAACAATCTGCGCGACAGCGGAGTCAAGGAGGTGGTTGTCGCCTTGCGGCCGGGCTCGGCCTCGGCGCCCAAGGCGGAGAATGCCGGCTTCAAGGTCATGTCCAACGCCGAGGCGGCGAAATGGGCTGATATCGTCATGGTGCTGGCACCCGACGAATTGCAGGCCGCCCTCTACAACAACGAGCTGAAGCCCAATATGCGCGACGGCACGGCCCTCGCCGTGGCGCACGGCCTGAGTATCCATTTCCGGCTGATCGAGCCACGACCCGACATGGACGTGTTCATGATCGCGCCAAAGGGGCCGGGCCACACCGTGCGCTCGGAATATCTGCGCGGCGCCGGCGTACCGTGCCTGCTCGCGGTCGACCAGAACCCGTCGGGGAACGCCGTCGAATTAGCGCTCTCCTATGGTTGTGCGATCGGCGGCGGCCGCGCCGGGGTCATCGAGACGACGTTCCGCGAGGAATGCGAGACCGATTTGTTCGGCGAGCAGTCGGTGCTGTGCGGCGGGCTGACCTCGCTGATCCTCGCCGGCTACGAGACCCTGGTCGAGGCCGGCTACGCGCCGGAGATGGCCTATTTCGAGTGCTGCCACGAGGTCAAGCTCATCGTCGATCTGATCTATGAGGGCGGCATCGCCAACATGCGCTATTCGGTGTCGAACACCGCCGAATACGGCGACTATTCGCGCGGGCCGAAGGTCATCGACGAGCATGTGCGCGTGCAAATGAAGCAGATCCTGGCCGACATCCAATCCGGCCGCTTCGCCCGCGAATGGGTGCTTGAAAACAACGCCGGGCAGCCGAGCTTCAAGGCGCTGCGCCGACGTGCGGCCCAGCATCCGATCGAGGAAGTCGGCGCAAAATTGCGCGCGATGATGCCGTGGATCGCCGAAAACCGCCTCGTCGACAAAACCCGGAACTGAGAGAGCTCGCGCCGCTTCAGTTGCGTACCAGCACGGCGCCTCGGTAGGGGTTGGGTGCCGTGCCGGCGAGGGAAGGGGGGCTGCCGGTCGCGCAGCCGGGTCCAGCCTTGATCCGCTCGCCGGCGACGCCGCGCGTCTTTAAGGCGTCGCGGATCTTGTTGGCGCGCAAGACGGCAAGCACATGCGGGCCGATGCGCGCCCCTTCGTCCGGCGAGCAATAGACTTTGATCGTCGCGACGATCCTTGGATTGTCGCGCAAAAACACCGCCTGACGGCCGATCGCCGCCACGTCGGATTTGGAGAGGTCCACACCGTCCTTGTCGAAGATTATCGCGTCGCCGATCACCGGCACGAGGGGCGCCTGGGGAGAGCGTAGCGGTTCCCGCGGTCTCAGCACGACGATCAGCACCAGCGCGACCGCGAGGACCGCCGCAACCGAGCCGCCGATCGCCGCCCGGCGAGCAAGGCCCGAGCGCGATTGCCGGCCGGGTTCCGGCCTGCCGTCCGATACCGGCTTTGGTTCGCCCAGCGGGATGCTGAAGACGTGCAATGGCCGGGAAATGTTCTTGACCCGCTTTTCGCCCAGATCCTCGAAGCCGAAGCCGAGCTTGTCGCGCACCTGATCGCGCACCGCCCGGCTGACGCATATGCCGCCCGGCGCCGCCAGCCCTTCGAGCCGGGCGGCAACATTGACGCCGTCGCCAAAGATGTCGCCGTCCTCGCCGATGATGATGTCACCGAGGTTGATCCCGATGCGCAGCACCAGCGGATTCGCGGAGCCCCGACGCTTGGTGCGGGTGCCCATTTGGCGCTGGATCCCGACCGCGCAGCGCACGGCATCGACGGCGCTGGCGAATTCGGCCAAAAAGCCGTCGCCGGTGGTCTTGAAGATACGGCCGTTATGCTGTTCGATCTCGGGATCGGTAACCTCGCGCCGAACCGCTTTGAGCGCAAACAGGGTCCCTTCCTCGTCTGCGCCCATCAGTCGCGAATAGGCGACGACATCGGCGGCCAGGATCGCCGCCAACCGTCGCTCGGTGCGTGACTGTCCCTCCACGCTCATTCGCCGACCCCGATCGAGTGTCCGCGCGCCAAATCGGCTATTTGTGGTGACCGCCTCCGGAGGCGGCCGGCGCCGGCCGGGCCGCAACCGGGGCCGCCGCGTGGCCCACCGTCGCGGCGCCGCGATATGAGGCGGCCGGGGTGTGGAACATTTGCGGCTGCCTGAAGGCCGGCATGCCGCCGCGAGCGGCTTGCGCCGGGTTCTGAAACGGCTGCGGCCGCCCGAATGGCTGAGCCGCACCGGGAACGGCCCCCGGACGCTGAAACGATTGCGGCCGGGCGAATTGCTGCGCCGTGCCGGGATAACCCGGACGCTGGAACGATGGCGACCGGCCGAATTGCTCACCGCCGCCGCGGGAGCCCTGGACCGCGTTCTGGAACATCGGCGGCCGGGCAGATCCCCGTGCGCCGCCGCGATATGCCTCCGCCGCGTTGCGGCCGGCTTCTCCCCGTCCAAAGCTTTGTTGCGTGCGTTCGAGGCCGCGACCGGGTGCAGCCGCGGGGGCGCCGGTCCGGTGCAGCGCGGCTCCCGTGGCCGTGCGGCTGCGCTCGCCTTCGCCCGCGCCGCCGGGACGGACGCCGCCGGGCGGGGCATGAAGGCCAGTCGCAGCCGATGCCGGCCCGCCATGCGGTCCGGCAAAGCCTTCGCCGCTGCGCATCACGGCAGGCATTGCCCGAGGAGCGCGGCGCATCACCGTCGCGTGCTCCAGCCGCTCGGCCGACACCGGCCGCAATGCGCGGTCCAGCCGCCGGCCGCCGGCGAAGGCCTCGCGAGACACCACGGTCGCAAACCGACGGTTGTAGAAGCTGGCCCGCCAGACATCCCGGCGGAACTCGCCGGGGCCGTGTCCGGCAAACTCGTGAAAGCGGCCGTGCCAAACAACGTTGACCCGCTCGACATAGGCCGGGCCCGCCGCATACCACGGCACATAATCGTCGCCGGGGCCGAGCGGAAACCAGCCAATATCGGGACCGCCGTCGGGGCCGCCGCCGGAGCCGTCCGGCGCGTCGAGAAACGCGACCAGTGCCGGGGCATAAACCGGATGCGGGTCGGGCGCGCCCGGAACCCACCCCCAACGGCCGTCGACATTGATCCAGCGGCCGTAATGAAACGGTGCGAAGCCCCAAGGCTCATCATCGATCCAGGTCCACCCCCAGGGCGGGATCGAATCCCAATGTCCGAAGCGATACGGCGCCCACCCTTCCGGCACCGAAGTCGGAAACCAGACCGGCCCGGCATCGGGCAAGCTTTCCCATTGGCCGTAGCGGTCGAGCGCCTCGGACCCGGTTGCTCCGGCCGAGACATACTGCGCCGATTGCCGAGCCGGCGGCGGGTTGTTGTCGGAATCCTCGACCCAAAACAAAAAATCGTCGGACGAGCCGCGCGGATTTTCGGCGCTCGCTACACCTGCGTCGCGCGGATTTTCTTGTCCGCCTGCGGCGGGTGCGGTGGAACTCGGCGACGGCGGCGCCGATCGGGCCTCGTCCGCCGTTTTCGCGGGCTCGGGCGGCGATTGGGTCGTCGGCGCGGTTTTGGGCTCGGCGGCGGCCGGCGGGGCGGCTGCAGGTTGGGCGGGCGGGGTGGCCGCTTGGCCAGACTCCGGCGATTTGGGGATCGGCTCGTCGCTCCGGCGCTCGTCGGCGACGACGGCCGGATAATTGCCGCTGACTTGCACCTCGCGCCCGGCGGCGATCGACAGATCGGTAGCGCCGCCGATAAACCGTGCCTTGCCGCTGAAAACGATAATCCGCGTCGGCCGATCGGCGGCGCCGGTATCGAGGTCGTAATCGCCGGGCTCGAGCAACCATAACGAGCCGCGCGCCATTTCGAGCTCGACCACCTCGCCATGGTCGAGCTCGCTGAGCCGCAGATGGACGCGACCGTAAGGGATGCTGGCCTCGATCAGCCGGTCGCTCAAATTGAGCATGTTGAGCGAGGTGTCGCCCGCCAGCTGGATCGCGTCCGGGCCGATCCGCACCCTGGCGCGTGCCAAGGCGCCGGTTTTCAGCGACATGTCCTGGCATACCGGCTGGTTGAAATCGGCCTGCGTCCAGGACAGCGTGCCAGGGCTGCCGGGCTCGCCCGGTTCGCCGCGCAGCGCGTAGCTGACCTCTCCGGAAATGTAGTTCAGGCTGCCGACGCGGCTCGGCGGATCCTCGGCAAGGACAGGTCCGGCGAGCAGCATTGCGCCGCCGGCCCAGCCCAGCAGGGCGCGGGTAGCTGCGGCGGGCGCAAACCGGCGAAACCGCGCGGCCATCAACAGCGGGGGAAATTGAAGGTGCGGCACGCCATTCCATCACCCTCTAACGGGCGATATCCATTCTACCGTCGATTGGCGGCATCAATCAAGAATTTCGTAATGCCCGTTAACGATTTACGAATGCCGGCCTCGGCGCCGATTCGCCTCGCTTGGAGATTGCAAAAGCACCAAATTTATGGCATACTGATTTTCTTAAGAATTTCCCCGCCACGCTGGCGGTCCTGCCATATGAACAGCGATACGCGCAGGGATGGGACGTCGGGCCATTGCACATATCGCAATGTCGCTTTTGGCGTGCTGCTGGCCGCTGGCTTCGCCGTCGGCGCGATTGCCGCTGTTGCGCCGACTGCCGGCAACGCCGCCGAGCCGGCAGCGGCGGCGAGCGCCGCGGCGCCCTCGCCGGCGATCGAGGAATGGCTGAACCAAAAAATCCGTCTGCGCGACACGGTCCAGGCGCGCGACCGCCCCGCTGCTGACGGCAAGCCGGCCGGCGAAATTCGCGCCGGCGCCGAAGCCCAGGCGATCGGCCTCGTCGCAGGCAAGCGCTGGGTGCGCATCGAGCTGCCGGACCGCTCCCTCGTCTATGTGCCGAGAGACGCGATTGAGTTCGAGAGCAATGCCGCCCCGCCGGCCGCCGCGAAATCGGCTGCCGGGCAACCGACCGCGGCGCCGACCCCACCGCCGTCGGCGGCTTCCGGGGTCGGCACGATCCACGGGCCGGTGACGAAAGTGCCGAACGCGGCGACGTTGGTCGTCGCCGACCAGCGTATTCGTCTTTCGGGCATCGATCCCGGGCCGGAGAAGGATGTGCGAGGTTTCGAGAGCTGGGTGCGCGGCCAGGGCGCGCTGACATGCGAGCCGGATGCGCAAACCGGCCGTTACCGCTGCTTTACCGGCGCCGGGGTCGATGTTGCCGAAGCAGCCATTCTGAACGGCGCCGGCCGGGTTGGGGACGGCGCCCCTCCTGCATATCGCGAAAGCGAAACCGCGGCACGCCAGGGGAAGCGAGGCCTGTGGGGGCAACCTTAGCACGCCCGTTGCGACGACGGGCCGGAGGAGAATGAACATGAAGAAATGGCGATCGGCGGCGGTCGCAGCAGCGGCGCAATTTGTCGTTCTGGCCGGATGCGTCCCGGCTATGATGGCGCCGACCGTGACGGCGACACCGGGGCCGGGAAAGCTGCCTGCGGTCTTCGCGTCCGATCATGCGGCCTGCACGGCGCAAGCCAATCAGCAGATGGCGCCCGCGGTGCAGGCGGCCAACAACCAGGTCGCCGGCACCGCATTGCTGAACGTGATGACCGGAGCCGGGCAGGACGCCGTCGCTCTCAACACCCAGGCCACGGCCACGGTGCAGCAGCAATACGACGCCTCCTACTCGGCCTGCATGTACGCGAGAGGCGACAATGTGCCGCCCTATTACATGCAGCCGGTCTACACCGCCGAGCCGGAGCCCATGCACCACGCGAAGCGGCGGGTCGTGCACAAATCTTCCCCATCCAAGGCGGCGGCGTCTGCGCCAGCGTCGGGCTCGGGTTTTGTCGTGCCGGCGGCGAGCGCTCCACCCTCCGCCGGTTCGGGGTTTGTCACGCCGGCGCCGACGATGACGACGGCCTCGGGCGCCGCTCCCGCGACACCGTCGGGCCAGTTTGCCGTGCCGCCTCCGGCCCATCCCTGACACCGCGAGCGGGATAGGCGGCCCGGAAAGCCGGCGCTAACCAAAAATCAACGCCTTCCGCGTTCGATGGGACGCGGAAGGCGGTCCGACGATGTCGCTTGCGGCCAACAGGTGTTTCTCGCTGCGCACCCTGGTGATCGTGATGATCGGGGCGCCGGCGATCCCGGCCCTGATCTTCGCCGTCGCCGCGCCGAGCCGGCTGATCCGGGGCTGGACGGAATTGTCCACGCTCGGCGAGGTCGCCGTCGTCGGTGTGGGCCTGCGGCTGCTGGGCGGCTGTGCTGCGCTTTTGGCGGCCGGCTGGCTGATCTGTTCGATCCGGGCGCTGACGCGGGCGGCCGCGGTGTTGAACGAAGGCGGCACTCCGGCGCAAGCCCGCTGCGGCATCGCCGAGATCGACAACGCGATCGGCTCGATGGCCGACGCCGCGCGCTCGCTGCGCGAGCGCTCGCGCGAATCCGACGCAGCGGCGGCGGCGTTGCGCGAAAGCGAGGCGCGGCTGCGCGATTTCGCCGAGATCGGTTCGGATTGGTATTGGGAGACCGGGCCGGACCATCGCTTTACCTATACCTCGGTCGCGATCCGGCAATTCGGCCAGGACCCGGATACCCGCCTCGGCCGTACCCGCCAGGAGCTGGCCTCGCCCGACGACACCGACGGCGAGAAATGGGCCGAGCATCGGCGTGTGCTCGACCGGCACGAGCCTTTCCGTGATTTTGTCTACACCCGCCAGGTCGGCGACCAGCCCGAGCAGGTGGTGTCGGTCAGCGGCAAGCCGATCTTTGACGCAGATGGCCGATTTCTCGGCTATCGCGGGGCGGCGCGCGAGATTACCGAGGCGGCGCACGCCGAGCGCCGCCTGCGCGAGGCCAAGGCGACGGCGGAGGCGGCAAACCAGGCCAAATCGCAGTTTCTTGCCAACACCAGCCACGAGCTGCGCACCCCGCTGAATGCCGTGATCGGCTTTTCCGAGGCCCTGCTCGACGGGACCTTCGGACCGTTGGCGGCGCGCCAGCGCGAATCGGTCGGCTATATTCTCCAGAGCGGCGAGCACTTGCTGGCGGTGATCAACGATATTCTCGACCTGGCGCGGGTCGAGGTCGGCCGACTCGACCTGCAGGAGGAGTGGGGTGTAGATCCGCGCGCCATTGCCGCGGCGTCCGCGGCGCTGTTGCGCGAGCGGGCCGAAGCCGGCGGGCTGCGGCTCGCGGTCGAAATCGATGACGCCGTGCCCCGCCTCGTCGTCGATCGGACGCGGCTGAAGCAGGTGCTGCTCAACCTTTTGTCGAATGCGGTCAAATTCACCGATCCGGGCGGGTCGGTCGTCCTCGCCGCCGGGCGTGACGCGTCGGGCGGCGCCGTGTTCGAGGTGCGCGACACCGGGGTCGGGATGACCCCGGCCGAAATCGAAACCGCGCTCGAGCCGTTCGGCCAGATCGAGACCGGGCTCGCCCGGCGTCATGAAGGCACTGGGCTGGGCCTGCCATTGGCCCGCCGGCTTACCGAGCTGCACCAAGGTTCGCTGTCCATCTGCAGCGAACGCGGTCGCGGGACGACGGTACGCGTAACCCTGCCGCCGGCGCGGGCTGTGGCAGTGGCGGACATGATGGCGTTCCCCGCGCCGGCATTAGGGCCGTGCTGACGTAAGCGACCGGTGCTTGCCCGGGCCGATGCGCGTCATCATCAGCACGTCCGCTCACTCCCCGCCGGCGACGGCGTCGCGGCCCGTGCACCGCACCCTGCCGCCCGCTGACGGTGGCCGGTGCGGGGCCGTGCTATGCTGGCGTGGATGCGCGTTCTCCATGTCGTCGCCGAGCTCTATCCGTGGGTCAAGTCGGGCGGGCTCGGCGATGTCGCCGCGGCACTGCCGCCCGCGCTGCAGGCGCTGGGCGTCGATACCCGGCTCCTGCTGCCCGGCTTTACCGGTTTTCTCGACGCCTTCACCGAGACCGACGAGGTTGCCCGGCTGCGCACGCCGTTCGCGGTCGAGCGGGTGCGACTTACGCGGGTGAGGCTGCCCGGCAACCACGTCCTCGCCTATCTCGTCGACCATCCGGCCTTTTACGACCGGCCCGGCGGCCCCTATGCCGGGCCGGACGGGATCGAGTGGCCCGACAACCACCGCCGCTTTGGGCTGCTTGGCTGGATTGCCGCGGCGCTGGCGCGCGGCGCCGATCCCGCTTGGCGGCCCGATATCGTGCATGCCCACGACTGGCATGCCGGCTTGACACCGGCTTACATCGCCGCCGGCCCGCCCGCCGCGAGCCGTATCGGCACCGTTTTCACCGTGCACAACCTCGCTTATCGCGGGCTTTTTCCGGCAGCGGCATTTGCCGATCTGGCGCTGCCGCCCGCGTTCTTTTCGATCGACGGCGTCGAGTTTTATGGCGGTGTCTCGTTCCTCAAGGCGGGGCTATTTTTTGCCGACCGGTTGACGACGGTGAGCCCGACCTATGCCCGCGAAATCCAGACTCCGGCCTTTGGCTGGGGTCTCGACGGATTGCTGCGCAGCCGCGCCCCGGTTCTGAGCGGAATTTTGAACGGCGTCGATCCGCAAATTTGGGATTCACGCCGGGACGCGGTGTTGCCGAAGCCTTATGGCGAGGAGGATGCGCCCGCGGGCAAGCGTGCGGCCAAGACCGCTTTGCAACAGCGCCTCGGGCTCGACCGGCGCGCGACCGCTCCGCTTTTCGGCGCGGTCAGCCGATTGACGGCGCAAAAGGGCCTCGACCTGGTTCTCGCTGGCTTGCCCGAGTTGCTCGCCGCCGGCGGGCAATTGGCTTTGCTGGGTGCAGGTGACGCGGGTCTCGAAGCCGGCTTTACCGCGGCGGCGGCGGCATATCCGGGCGCGGTCGCGGTCGAGATTGGCTATGACGAGAGCCTATCACATCTGATCATGGCCGGGGCGGACGTGATGCTATTGCCGTCGCGCTTTGAGCCGTGCGGGCTCACCCAGCTCTACGCGCTGCGCTATGGGGCGCTGCCACTGGTGCATCGTGTCGGCGGCCTCAACGACACTGTGGTGGATGCCGATGCTGCAACCCTCGCCGACGGCAGTGCCACCGGTTTCGCATTCGACGAAGATAGCGCGCCGGCTCTGACCCGGACGATCGCCCGCGCCGCGCTTCTCTATCGCGAGCCCGAGCTGTGGCGCCGCATGATGCAGCAGGCGATGACCCGCAATTTCACCTGGGACGCCGCGGCCCGCCAATATCTTGCGCTGTACCGGGAGCTGACCGCAGCCCTGTAGAGTGCGGGAAGAGTTCCGCAAGCTCCTTCGGATCGGGCTATCCCCCGAGCACGGTGCCTGCGGCGATGCCGGCTTCGCTCGCCGGGATTTTGGCGCCGTCGCCGAGGCGAACGCGCGAAACCTCGACATAGCCGCCCTGGGCGTGGATGCGCAGACCCGCCGGCTCGGCCGAAACGACTTCGCCGAGTTTTTTGCCGCGCACCGCGCCGAACGTCGCCGCCGGGATCTTTTTTGCGTCGAACAGATAAAGCTTCTGCTCGCCGAATTTGGTCCACGCACCCGGCGCAGGATTGCAGCCGCGGATCAAATCGTAGACGAAATCCACGTGGTTCGCCCAATTGATCTCGGATTCCGCCTCGCGCACCCAGCCCTCATAGGTGGCCCGGCTCTCGTCCTGCGTGGTTTCGGTGGCGCGGCCGCGGACGACGAGATCGGCGGCTTCGACCAAGGCCTCGACGCCGAGCGGGAAAATCTTGTCGAAATAGAGCGAGCCCGCGGTGTCGTCGGGGCCGATCGCGACGCGCTTTTGCAGGATCACCGGGCCTTCGTCGAGACCCGGGGTCGGGCGAAAGATGGAGAGGCCGGTTTCGCTGCGGCCGCGGATGATCGCCCATGGGATCGAGGACGGCCCGCGATGCAGCGGTAAGAGCGACGGGTGAAACTGGATCATCCCGTGCTTTGGGATCGCGCAGAATTCGGGCGGGGCGAACAGCAGCACATAAGCCATGACACCGATATCGGCGTTCAAATCGGCGAGCGCCTGCTTTGCCTCGTCACTCGAATAGCGCGGGTGGCGGTGGATGGTGAGCCCGCGCTCCTGCGCTGCGGCTACCAGCGGGTCGGGCCGCGCACCGGGCTTGTCAGGCGCGGCGAAGACCCCGGCCACCTCGTCGCCGCGCGCAATAAAGGCTTCGAGAACGGCCTTGCCGAAAGCCTGCTGGCCGACAATGACGATGCGCATCCTGGCTCCCTCCGACTGTGCCGCCCCGATGATGCGCGCAGAGTTTCATGCCGGGCCGGCCGGAGGCAAGTCCGTCGCGGGCTGCGCTTGTGCCGCCCGACGGCTGCGCCGCAGTCGCAGGGTGACCACCGTGCCGCGCCCTAACGTGCTGCGGATTGTCGCACTCCCGCCCGCCTGGCGGGCGAAGCCATCGACCATGCTGAGCCCGAGCCCGGTGCCCTTGCCCGGCTCCTTGGTGGTAAAGAACGGCTCGAAGGCGCGCGCCGCGACCTCATCCGGCATCCCGGTCCCGGTGTCGGCAATCTCGAGCTCGACGAATTCCTGACCCGAGCCTTCAGTCACGTTGGTCGTGGCGATGCGCAGCACGCCGCCATCGGGCATCGCGTCACGGGCATTGACCGCGAGGTTGATGACAACGAGCTCGAGCTGAGTCGCGTCGGCCTCGACCGGCCACAAATCGGGCGCCAGCGCAGTCTCGATCGCGACGCCGCTGCCGACCGTTCGCGCCAACAGCTCGATCATGCGCAACAGCTCACGATTGAGGTCGATCTCGACAATCGACGGCGGTTGGCGGCGGGCAAAGGCGAGGAGCTGACGGGTCAGGTCTTCGCCGCGCGCGACGGTTTGCAAGGCCTGCTCGACCCGCGCCTCCAATTTCGCGTCTTGCTGCCGGCCGCTCAGCATCTCCAGCGAGCCTTGCAGGATCGCCAGCAAATTATTGAAATCGTGCGCTACCCCGCCGGTCAGCTGACCCAGCGCCTCGATCTTTTGCGCCTGGCGCAATTCGGCTTCGGCGCGGGCGCGCCGGTCGATTTCGCGCCGCAACCGGCGCGCCGTCGTGCGCCAGCGCCAGCTCGCGATCTGGTGCCGCTGGATCTGCCGGGTGGCGAGCAAGGTCATGCCAAACAGCGCAATCGAGGCGGGCACCGCAAACAACAGATAGTTGACGAGGTTGGCGCGCCAGGAGGGCATGACGTCCTTGACCGGGATGCCGAAAACAACATCGACCGGGTAGCCCGCCAGGCGGCGGAAGGCGCTGATCCGTTCGATGCGGTCGGCGGCCGACCGCACCCGGAAAACGCCGGTCTCGGAGGATGACGTGACCGCCCGCATCAGCGGCCCATCCGGCTCAAAAACCGCCGGGGCGGCCGATTCGGGATAGCGCGCCAGGGCCGATCCGTCGGTTTTGAACAAGATCGCGTCATAACCCTTCTCGCGCGAGATCGTCGCGTAGAAATCGCTGAAATAGCGGGGCTTGGCGGAAACGATGACGAGGCCGTCAAAGGTGCCGTCCGCGGTCGAGCGGCGCAGCGTCAGATCGAACACCCGTGCATGGATTACCGGATCGATATGCTCGCCGCCGACGACGATGCCGGCCGCCCCGCCGCGTCGCGCAGCAGCAACGTCGTCGGCCGCGGCGTCGGCGCCAGCCGGCACCGGAAAGAAACGGCCGCCGGCACGAATATGACCGGTGCTGTCGGCGATCCATACCGCCTCGATCTGCGGCAGGGTTTCGATATTCGCCAAAAACCGGTGCAGCTCGGCGCTGTGCTCGATCTCGTCCCAATTCTTGGCGCGGATCCGGTCGTCGACCCAGCCCAGGACCAACCGGTAGGTACGGAACGCAAGCAGCGCATGCTGGTCGAGCTCGCCGGCTTCGATCGTCGCCCGCTCTTCCGCCTGGCGCTCGACGAGGCGATAATTTTGCCATGCGGCGATTGCCAGCAACAGGAGCGGCACCGCGAGCGACAGCGCCAGGAGCCCGCGCAGCGGCCAGGTCAGCCGGCGTCGCGGTCGCTGGCGCAGCGGGTCGGAACGATCTGCGGCGCGGCCGGCGGGCCAAATAAGGCGGGCGGCCAGCCGCCGCGCCTGCATGCCGACCGTTGTCACCGCGCCCGGAGACGGGCTTGCCCAGCCTCCCTCGCCCCGCCATCGGCAAAGAGGATCACTGCAGCCCCCAGCTGCTCAACGTGCTCGTGCCCAATCGATGATGTGGTGACGCATCGAGGCAACCGCTATCCGTCGCATCAACGGCCAACCGGCGACTGCGCTGCGCCGATTGCCTTTGGCGGCTGAGACGCAGCCGATCGGTTGTATCCGACGCGATCGGCCGGGTCGAGACCTCCTCGCGCGGTGGTTTCGGCTGGCAGTTCGGACTATAATCGAGTTGGGGGGATGCTGCGATCCTTGGGCGACCGCCCGGCGCGATTATCGAGACGGCGCCGGACGCATTGCTCGGGGCAGGAGAAGCGAGCATGAAGCGGACATCTTTTGCGGCCGCCGCCGTCACTCTCGGCGCCGCCCTGATTTTGTCGGCGGCGTCGGGCGGCGCCCGCGCAGCGGACAATACAAGCTTTGGATTGCGGGTCTCAGCCGGGGCGAAAACTTGCCTGAAGGATGAAGCGCGCGGCCGGGTGACGTTGAACTCCCTCGGTTCGGTCGAGACGATGCATGTGGAGATCTCGGGCATGCCCGCCGACACCGAATTCGACGTGTTTTTGATCCAGGTCCCGGAGGCGCCCTTTGGTCTTTCCTGGTACCAGGGGGACATCGTTACCGACGAAAAGGGGGTCGGGGTTGCCGATTTTGTCGGCCGCTTCAGCCGCGAGACCTTTATTGTTGCGCCCGGTGTAGCCGTGGCCCCGCTCGTGTTCAAAAACGGCCCATTCCCGGACGCCGCCAAAAACCCGGCGACCGGACCGGTGCAGATCTATCACGTCGGGATCTGGTTCGGTTCGCCCGCGGCCGCCCGCAAGGCCGGCTGCGCCGCCACCGTCACGCCGTTCAACGGTACCCACAACGCCGGAATCCAGGCGCTCAATACCGCTCA
>DASXAM010000381.1:0-3471 GCA_036404275.1 Allostellaceae bacterium | reverse complement strand
TGGCGCCAGCTCGGCAATGCCGGCTGGTCGTATGACGACGTGCTCCCCTATTTCCGCCGCGCCGAAAACCAGGAGCGAGGCGAAGACGCGCATCATGGCGCGGGCGGCCCGCTCTGCGTTTCCGATTTGCGGGCGCGCCACGAATTGCACGACGGCTTTATCGCCGCCGCGGTTGAGGCCGGCTATCCAAAAAACTCCGATTTCAACGGCGCCGAGCAGGACGGGGTCGGGCCCTTGCAAGTGACCGTGCGCAACATGCGCCGGTGCAGCACCGCGGTCGCCTATCTGCGCCCGGCGATGAAGCGGCCGAACCTCAAGGTCGAAATCCATGCGCTGGCGCACCGCGTCGTCTTCGACGGCAAGCGCGCCGTCGGTCTCGAATATGCGCAAGCCGGCGTGCTCCACCGCGTGCGTGCGCGCGGCGAAGTATTGCTCGCCGGCGGCTCGATCAACTCGCCGCAATTGCTGCAGCTTTCCGGAGTGGGGCCGGGCGAATTGCTGCGTTCGCACGGCATCGCCGTCGTGCACGAATTGCCAGGGGTCGGCGAGAATTTGCAGGACCACATCAACACGCGCGTGGTCTATCGCGTGCGCCGCGCCAACACCTTGAACGAGATTTCACGCAGCTGGTGGCGGCAGGCCCGCACCGGGCTCGAATATGTCCTGGCGCGGCGCGGCGCGCTGATGATGGGGGCCGCGCCGATCGGCCTCTTTGTGCGCACCCGCGAGGGGCTCGACTCAGCCGATGTGCAGTACCAGTTTCTCGCCGGCAGCTTTGTCAAGCCGGGCGAGGCGATGCACGATTTCCCCGGCTGCCAGGCGACCTGCATCCCGTGCCGCCCGGAAAGCCGCGGGTGGCTCAGAATCCGCTCGCCCGACCCGACAGCGCCGCCGCTGATCCAGCCGAACTATCTTTCGACCCAGGGCGACAAGGACACGCTCGTCGCCGGGCTCAGGATCGCGCGCAAGGTGTTCGAGAGCCCGGCGATGGCGGCCTTGGTCGAAGGCGAGGTGCTGCCCGGACCGGCGACCCAAACCCATGCGCAATGGCTCGACCATATCGCAAAGAATGCCGGCACCACCTATCACCCGACCTCGACCTGCATGATGGGCGCCGATGCACGCGCCGTTGTCGATACCGAATTGCGCGTTCACGGCGTCGAGGGGCTGCGCGTCATCGACGCCTCGATCATGCCGACCGTCGTTTCGGGCAACACCAATGCGACGGTGATCATGATCGCCGAAAAAGCCGCCGACCTGATCCGCGTCGCCGCCCGCGCCGGCTCGCCGGCCGCCCGCGCCGCCTGATCCTCGGGCCTTGCAACCGGATCGTTGCGCGCCGCCCCGATCCTGCTATCTATGTGCCGGCACATCACGGGAGGACGCAGATGGCGATATTTACCCATGTGACGGTCGGCACCAACGATCTGGCCAAGGCGCGCGCCTTTTACGACGCCGTGCTGGCGCCGCTCGGGTTAAAGCGTCTCAACGATCTCGGCGAGAACGGCTCGATCTGGGGGACGAGCGACCCCGAATTCTTTGTGCTGAAGCCGGCCAACGGTCAGCCCGCCAGCCATGCCAATGGCGGGACGATCAGCTTTGTGGCACCCAACCGCGCCGCGGTTGCAGCCTTCCACAAGGCGGCGCTCGCCGCCGGCGGCAAGGACGAAGGGGCGGTCGGGCCGCGCGGCTGGAAGCCGAACGCCTATGCGGGCTATGTCCGCGATCTGGACGGCAACAAGCTCGCCGCCTATTGCTTCAAGGCCGAGTAGCGCCGTCATCGACTGACCTCCGGGGAAAGGTCGGGGCTGTCGCCATCGGGCCGGCGCGCCTATTTGTCGCCCGCCGAATGATGGATCGGGCGGGCCGGCTGCTTATGTTGCGCCGATGGATCCCGAGACGACCCTGACCGCGCCGGCCCCGGCCATGCCCGAAGCTGCGGCTTCGGACGACGATCTCTTCCGCATCGAGGGCGCCTATACCGGCCTCGGCGCCCCGATTTTGGGCGGCGAGGTCGCCCGCTGGCTCCTGGTCGACGGTCCGCAGATCGACAGTGAGATCGAGCTTTTCGACGAGCTGTGCTGGCGCCTCCTCGGCGACGGCGTGCCGTTGTGGCGGGCGGCGCTCTATTTCGGCACGCTCCACCCGCAAATCCGCGGCGTCGGCGCGCGCTGGTGGCGCGAGCGCAAAATCATCGAGGATTTTCGCATCCTGCACGGCTCGGAAGCGACCGACGAATACCGGCTGAGCCCGATCCGGATGACGATCGAGCGCGGCACCCCGTTCCGCCGCCGGCTCGACGACAAGGCGCCGCTCGAATTCCCGCTCCTGGAGAAAATCCGCAAGGAGGGCGGCACCGATTACTTCGCGCTGGCGCTGAACCGCACCTTCCGCCGCTTTCCGACGGTGACCTGGACCACCGACCGGCCGGGCGGGTTCAGCGAGAGCGACATCGCCAAGCTCGAAGCGATCAACCCGGCGCTCGCCGCGGTCGCCGAGACCCGCGCGGTGCGCCGGATCAGCGCCAATTTGCTCGACACCTATCTCGGTCCGCAGGCCGGGCGGCGCATTCTCGCCGGCCAGATCCGCCGCGCCCAGGGCGAGCATATGCGCGCGGTGGTGATGATCGCCGACATGCGCAATTTCACCGGCCTGTCCGACCGGCTGCCCGGCGATTCGGTGATCGAATTGCTCGACGATTATTTCGACGCGATCGTCTCGCCGATCCAGGAAAAGAAGGGCGAGATCCTGAAATTCATGGGCGACGGCGTGCTGGCGATCTTTCCGGCCGACGACGATGAGGATTTCGCCCCGGCGAGCCTGCGCGCGCTCAACGCCGCAACCCAGGGGCTCGCGCGGCTCGACTTGGTCAACCGCAAGCGCCGCGGTCGCGGCGAGCCCGAATTGCGCACCGGGATCGGGCTCCATCGCGGCGAGGTCATCTACGGCAATGTCGGTGCCGCCGACCGGCTCGACTTCACCGTGATCGGTCCGGCGGTCAACCTCGCCTCGCGCATCGAGGGGCTGACCAAGCGGCTGTTGCGCCCGCTCTTGACCTCGGCCGCCTTTGCCGAGATCTGCCCGCAACCCCTGGTTTCGCTGGGCTTCCACCCGGTGCGCGGCCTGTACCAGCCCGAAGAGGTGTTCGGCCTGCCGGACTGAATCCGGCGGATTTGGGAGGTGTCGCATGGAGATACGATCGAGGAGCGGCTACCCGCTCGCCGGCCGCGAGCTCGTTGCCGAGGGTGCGGATTTGCGCGTTCAGGTGCTGACCCTGGCCGAGGGGCAGTGCGTGCCGTGGCATTACCACAGCGAAGTCAGCGACAGCTTTGTCTGTCTCGAAGGCCCGATGGTGGTCGAGACGCGCGCACCCCGCGCGACCTATCGGCTGATGCCCGGCCAGCGCTGCGCGGTGCCGCCAAAAACCGCGCATTACGTCCACGGCGAAAACGACGGTCCCTGCCAATTCCT
>DASXAM010000380.1:0-3638 GCA_036404275.1 Allostellaceae bacterium | reverse complement strand
CTCGCCGGCGCAAAAGCCGCGCCCGGTGCCGGTGAAGATCGCGACTTCGAGGTCGCGCGAATGGCGGAACTCGGTCCAGGTCTCGGCGAGCCGTGTGCGCATCTCCTGATTAAGCGCATTCAGCCGCTCCGGCCGGTTCATTCGCACCACCAGAATCTGCCCGAGGCGTTCGGTTTCGACGACGGCCATGTCTGTTTCTCTTCGGTTCAGCGATATAGCGCAGACCGCGAGGCTAGCATCATCGAGACGGCGATCAAGCCCGTGCCCGGTCGAGCCAGCCCGAGCTCTGCATCTCGTTGAGGCGCGAAACGGTGCGGCGGAATGCAAAGCTGCCGTCGCCGGCGGGGTAGATTTCTTCGGGCGGCACATCGGCCGACGCGATCAGCAAGGTGCCCGCGTCGTAAAGCGTATCGATCAGGATGTTGAAGCGGCGCGCCGCGTCGCGTCGCTCGCGCCCGAGCCGCGGAATGCCCTCGACGATGACCGCGGCAAAGCGTCCGGCGATCGCCAGGTAATCGGCCGCCCCGAGCGGCTGCGCGCAAAGATCGGCAAAGCCGAACCAGGCGACGCCGCGCGCCGCACGCGGCACCACGAGGCGGCGCCCCTTGACCGTCAAGGTCAGGCTGTTGCCGCCGGCTCCGTCGGTCAATTCGGCAAAGGCGGCTTCGAGTGCCGCATGCGCCCGCGCATCGGCGGGGCAATGATAGACCCGTCCGCCGGCGAGCCTGGCGAGACGGTAATCGCGGCCGCTATCGAGCTGGAGCACATCGAGCTTTTGCTCGAGGAGCGCAACAAACGGCAGAAAGCGCTCGCGGTTCAAGCCGTGCTCGTAAAGCCTGTCCGGGGCGCAGTTCGAGGTCGCGACGACGATGCCGCCGGCCTCGAACAAGGCGCGGAACAGGCGTTCGAGGATCATTGCGTCGGCGATGTCCTCGACCTGGAGCTCGTCGAAGCACAGAAGTGTCGCCTCTTGCGCGAGACAGGCCGCAACCTTGGCGATCGGCGTCCTGGTCCGCGCCCGCCTTTCGCGCTCGATCCTGTCGTGCGCTTCGATCATAAAGGCGTTGAAATGAACGCGCCGCTTGCTGATGCCCGGCACTGCGGCGAAGAACAAATCCATCAGCATGGTTTTGCCGCGCCCGACCGGACCAAAGAGATAGAGCCCGTGCGGCACCGACGCGCCATTGTGCCCGGCAAGGCCAAAGCGTGCGAGCCAGTTGTGCAGCCCCGATCCCGGACGGTAGTCGAGCAGCGCCCGATAGAGGCTCTGCAGCCGCTCGGCGGCCGCTTGCTGCGCTTCGTCGGCGACGAGCACGCCCTGCCGCCGCAGGCCGCGATAGGCCGCGATCGGTCCTTCTGCCGAGCCGGTTTCTGCGGCCTCGGCCGATGTCATCGAAGAGCGTGGATCATGGGATGGGGAAGGTTCGGCTTGTGCCGGTGTTGCTGGGTGCTTTCGGCCGATCTACTTCACCCGATGGAGCGGCGCAACCGAAACGGCCGCCGAGGAGAGAACGCGATGAACGAAGAACGCTTCAACACCGATATCCGCAAATTCCTGAGGACCGTCGGCGTGACCTCGCAGCGCGAGATCGAGAATGCGGTGCGCGCCGCGCTCACCGCCGGCACGCTCGCCGACAACGCCGTGCTGAAGCCGCAGATACGGCTGACGATCCCGGAAATCGGCCTCGATCACGTCGTCGACGGCGAAATCGGGATGTCTTAGGTCACTCCTCGGCCGCGGCATCGAGCCCGAGCAGCAAATTCGCCTCCGTCTCGGGCAGGGTCTCGACCCGCGCCAGCCGGCGGTCGATCTGGCGCCGTCTGGTCGCGACCAAGTCGATCGACGCCGACGCCTCGTGCAGCTTTTTCTGCACCCGGTCGAGCGTTTCGCCGTATTTGCCGAACTCGGTCTTGACCGCGGCCAGGACCTGCCAGACCTCGCTCGAACGCTGCTGGATCGCCAAGGTGCGAAACCCCATGCGCAGGCTGTTGACGAGCGCCAGCAACGTTGTCGGCCCGGCAATAACGACGCGCCAGTCGCGCTGCAATGCATCGACAAGACCGACGCGCCGCACGATCTCGGCATAGAGCCCTTCGGTCGGCAGAAACATCAGCGCGAAATCGGTCGAGTGCGGCGGTGCGATGTATTTGGTCGAAATGTCGCGCGCCGCCTGGCGAATGCGCGCTTCGAGCGCCTTGCCGGCGATGTCAACCCCGGCCATATCGGCGCGCTCGGCCGCTTCACACAAGCGTTCGTAATCCTCGGTCGGAAATTTGGCGTCGATCGGCAGCCATAGCGGCCCCTCGTCCTCGGCCCCCGGCAGGCGAATGGCAAATTCGACGCGCTGGCCGCTGCCCTGCCTGACCTCGACATTGCGGGCGTATTGCTCGGCGCTCAGCACCTCGCCGAGGATGCCGCCGAGCGAGACCTCGCTCCAGGTGCCGCGCGCCTTGACATTGCTCAGCACCCGCTTCAGGTCGCCGACGCCGTCGGCGAGCGCGCGCATCTCGCCGACCCCGCGCGACACCTGGTCGAGCTGCTCGCCGACCAATTTGAAGCCGGCGCCGAGCCGCTCGTTGAGCGTCGCCTGCAATTTCTCGTCGACCGTGGCGCGCATCGCTTCGAGCTTTTCGGCGTTGTCGAGGCGCATCGTTTCGAGGCGGCTTTCGATCGTCCGCTGCAGCGAATCGCCGAGCCGCGCGACCGTGCCCATAACCTCCTCGCGCAATGAGCGCGCCTCTTCGGCGGCGATGCCGCGGCCGCGCACAAGCTCGTCGCGCAAGCCGCGGTCAAGGCGGGCGAGCGCCGGCTCGATCGACGGTTCGGCACGCCGCACAAAAATACCGAACCGCACCAGCAGAATGACCGCGACCGCGAGCGCCGCCGCCGCCAGCACCAGCGCCGCGAGGCTCATCCGCCGTCCCTCACAGCGATCCCGCTATTTCGCGGCGGTGACCATGATCTCGACAAGCACCTCGGGCCGCGCCAGATCGGCCTTGACGCAGGCGCGGGCGGGCGGGTTTTGCGGATCGACCCAGCCGTTCCATACCGAGTTCATATCGGCGAACATGGCCATGTCCTTGATCCACAAATTGGCCGCCAAAAGGTTCGACTTGCTGGTCCCGGCCTGCGCCAAATAGCTGTCGATCTTGTCGAGGATCTGCTTGGTCTGGCCCTTGATGTCCTGGCTCGTGTCGCTCGCGGTGAGCCCGGCGAGATAGACCGTGTCGCCGCGCACGACGCAGCGGCTCATGCGCGGCCCCGGCGGCTGGGTCACTTCGATGCGGCGGATGTCCATGGCACTTCCCCTTTTTGTGCAGGTTGCGACCGAAAGGTTTACTTGTAGTTGACGATACGCTCGCCAAAAGCGTGGATGCCGAAGGTGACGAGCGGCGTATCGCCGAGATTGCGAAAGCCGTGCACCCGATTCGCCGGCACCGCGATCGTCACACCGGGGTCGAGCGCCACCGTGCCCGCCTCGCCGTCGAGCCACGCCTCGCCTCTTCCTTCGAGCACAGTCAGGATTTCGGCATAGGGGTGCGAGTGCGGTTTTGTGGCATAGCCCGGCGGCGATTCCTGGATGCCGGTGCGCAGCGGAACACCCTCTCCGGTGTCGTCGCCGATGATCGCCCGATAG
>DASXAM010000379.1:0-2342 GCA_036404275.1 Allostellaceae bacterium | reverse complement strand
CTCTTGTATCGACCGGTGATTAGGCTATACCTGCCGGCCGGCTGTCCACCGCGAGGGACATCATGGCGGTAATCGATCCCGATTTCGAATGGCGTCGTCAGACTTGGCTGCGCTTTACCCGTTTCATCAAATATTCGCTCGTCTCGGTCGTGATTTTGCTGATCCTGATGGCAATTTTTCTGTTGTAACATGGCTGCCATGAAGCTCTTTGACCTCACCGGCAAGGTTGCGATCGTCACCGGCTCGAGCCGCGGCATCGGCCGGGCGATCGCCGAGGCCTTTGCCGAAGCTGGCGCGCGCGTCGTGATCTCGGCCCGCAACGCCGGGCCGTGCGAGGAGGTCGCGGCAGCGATCCGCGACAAGGGCGGCGAGGCGATCGCGGTTACCGCGCGGATCTCGGACAAGGCCCAGCTCGAAAACCTGGTGGCGAAGACGCGCGAAGCCTGGGGCGGGATCGACATCCTGGTCTGCAACGCCGCAATCAACCCGCATTACGGCTCGCTCGAGGGGCTGACCGACGAAATCTTCGAGCGGATGATGGTCAACAACGTGTTGAGCAATCTCTGGCTGTCGCGCATGGTGGGCCCGGATATGCGCGCGCGGCGCGATGGCGCCATCATCTTCATCATTTCGACCGCCGCGCTGCGGGCGAGCACGATGCTCGGCATGTACGGCGTCACCAAATCGGCCGATTACGCACTGTGCCGCAACCTCGCCGCCGAATGGGGCCTCGACAATGTTCGGGTCAACTGCATCGCGCCGAGTGTGGTGACGACGCAATTCGCTCGCGTGCTCTACGAGGACCCGGCCCGGCGCGCCGCGCGCGAAGCGGGCACGCTATTGAAGCGGCTCGGCGAGCCCGACGACATCGCCGGCGTTGCGTTGATGCTCGCGTCCCGCGCCGGGGCCTACATTACCGGCCAGACTATCGTCGTCGACGGCGGCACGACGATCGCCCCCAGCTGAGCGGTGGGGCGACGCGACGGCGCAGCGGTTCAGCGTCCAGGAATTAAGGAAGCTCGGCGATATTTGTGCTTGTCGTCCGAGTCGGCGGGCCGTTCGACGGGTCGGTGCAGCTACTGGGAGATCGCCGCGGCCTCACGTAAAAAGCGCCGGTTTGGAACGCTGCGCGGGCGGATGGCGAGGCGTTCATGCGCGAGGGAGAGTGCGACGTCGCGCTGGCCGGCGCGGATCGCGGCCTCGGTCAAGGTCCAGTTGACGACGTCGCGCTGGGCATGGCTGCCGCCGATCTGCCAGAGATCGATGCGGACCGGGAGCAGCAATTCGACTGCCTCGGCCCAGGCGGCGCGATGAAACGCGGTGAGGCCTTCGACGACCGGGATGCCGACGGTGCGGTAAAGGCGGGCCGCTTCGACGCCGTTTGCCGCAGTTTTGCGCATTGCGGCGAGCCGCTGCTCGACCCGGGACTCCTGACCAGAGCGCAACTCCGCCATCGCCGCGTGAATATCGGCAAAGACGAGGCACTTGCCGTCGGCGTGGCCTTGCCACAATTCCGCCTGCTCCTGCCAACGCTCGCCGATGTCGCAGCCGAGCGTGTCGAGGCGCCATAAGAGCGCGGTGCCGTTGGTCAGGCTCAAGGCCAAGGGGCGCTGGGTCGAACGGATCGGACCGTCATAGAGCTCGAGCGCCGCTTCGTAGTGCCCGAGCTCGAGATAAAACAACGCCTTGTGCCACCAGATATGGACCTGGTTCATATGGCCGGGTTCCGACCACAGCGGCTCGCGCGCCGTCATCCAGCCGAGCCCGTCCTCCGGGCGCCCGGTCATCTCCATGACATGCGCGACCGTGTGGTGCGGCCAAAAGCTCAAAGGCTCGCGCTCGGCGGCCTCGCGTGATTCGTCCTCCGCACGGGCATAGTCGCCGGCTTCCTCCGCACCAAAGGCGTGAAAGGCTAACAAGGTGGCGTAGCCCGGCTGGTCTTTGGACCAGAAGGGCAGGGCGCGCGCCGAGCGCTCGCGGATCCAACGAAAGCGTCCGAGAAACCCGTCCATCAGCGCCGCCGCCTGATGCGCGACAAGGTCGAACGGGTAATGCATCAGGTGGCGGTCGAGCACCGCAACGGCGGCGGCGCGGCCGCCCTGCGCCAGATTGGCGAGCGCGGCGAGATGGGCCTGCTCGCGCTCGTTCAGACCGAGCGACCGGGCGGTTTCGATCAATGGCCGCGCCTGCTCCAACAGAATTGGATCGTTAGCCAGGGCAAGCACCCAGGCCTTTGCCAGATGCGCCATCGCGCAGCCGGGTGCGGTTTCGCGCGCCTTGTCGAGTAGGCCGATCGCATCGCCGTGAACGAGGGTGAATGCACGCACGGCCTCGTCATATGC
>DASXAM010000378.1:0-21216 GCA_036404275.1 Allostellaceae bacterium | reverse complement strand
GCGCAACGCCGATCCAAAGCCCTATCGCTGGCGCGCCCGCGGTGCCGACATCCTGGCCAAAATCACCCGCGCCCGCGCCACCCTCGACAATCTCCAGCCCGCATGAGTTTTTGTACGCCAATTGAGATTCGCGACACTAGGCAAGCCCTACCTCCCGCGCGCGCTCGCACAAGATATTGATCGCGGCTATCCCCAAAAGCCGGGGGTAATCCGGTTGAAAACCGCTCCTGCTGCCGGAGTGGTGTGGTCCGCATCACTCTGCCCAAATTCTGGGCAAGGAACTAGCGGTAGTGCATAGGCTGAAGGGTTTGTTCGATAGGCGGCACCGTGCGGAAACGCTGCGACCGCTCTTGCAACATCAAGAGCGGCGTCGCGAGCAGCAAACCGATGAATGCGCCGAGCATGACGCCGCCCTGTTTGTTCCCCGAGGTGAGGATTCAGGGAACGCGGCGCGGGCGCAACCCGAGCGATGCCGCGCCCGTGCATTTTCGCTCGCCTGACGCTTTCCGCAGGCGCGAACAGCAGCGCGACTGGCTCGACCTACGGCCTGACGCTCAGTCTTGACGCCTCCGGGCATGTTGCAGGTTCGAGTTTCGATTTTGAACAGCGGGTCGGGTCATTCGGCAACGCACGGATCGGTCAGATATGGGATGCCGGGAACCCTGCGGCCAGCCAAAGCTTCGGTTCCACCTCGGGAACCCCCGACGTGGCGGGGCAGGGGTATAATTTCACGGCGGGGACGTGGAGCGGAGCTACAACATCAGGATGCGCGGCGGATGTGAAGACATCAACGCCGATGCCCATGTTAGGCAATCCTTCAGCGCATGGTCTGGGCCTACCGACAACAATCAATGTATCTTTCATGCCTGCAGTGGGTCTGAGCAAAACTGCCTCGGACTGCGGCGTGGTAGGATTTGACTGGATACAGACATTTACGCTTCCCAATCCCAATCAAAACCTCGTATGTGACTCGTTGGCTTGTCAACACCCTATTCCGCTCGATGCATCGACGACTGCATCCAACGATCCACCCAAATGGGGATACGCTTTCTGCAACCCTTCAGTCTTGAATCCTTTTTATAATCCTACCGGTTTATCTCCAGGGCCAAATTGTGTCGGGAGATTTCCCTACTATTATCCCTCTGCCGATGCCGTAACCTTTCCGCAAGCGCGCTGTATTGAGAAAACTCCGACCGGTGGTTGTCTGACGTTTATGGCCACTGGGGATACATCCTTCAATTTTTTCGACTCTCCTAAAGACCCCTGTTTGAATAATCCGGACGGAACACACGGCATGCTGTGGAGCATGAACCCGAAGGAGAAAGCAGCGTGCAATAATATGACCGTCTCGGGCGCCTATGCCTTTACGACCCAATTGGTGGGTATTCTCTCGGGCGATAATCCCCCCGATTCTCCAAGTTATGTTCCATTGCCGTTTAGCTTTACCTGGACTGACAGTTTCAACGGCGGCGAAGGAGGCATTATCGCTGGAAGCGATATAGCGGTTGACCCAGAGACGGGCGAGGGGGGCATTACCATTACGAGTATAAATGGGGTCGCAACTGTTCCAGAGCCGTCGACAATTACTCTTCTTTCCATGGCCTCTGGCGTTTTTCTGTTGATTGCGAGAAGGAGAGGATCGCGCTTGAGTTAGGACAATGATTATTTTATGCAATATAGATGAGGCGGCATAAAATCGTATACGTAGGTTTGTCTGTTCTTTTGCTGATCGCAATTCTTGCGACGCTGTGGGGTGATGGTGACGTTCGTATAGTATGTCATTCCGAGGTGATAGACGAAGACATAGCGATCAAGATAGCCAGAGAAGCAGTTAATGAAGATGTTAGATGGTGGCGCGAGGATATCAGACGCTTTTCCAGAAGGGTCTCTTCCGCGCCAAAGCAGGCTGTGGCCATATTCGACCCTATTAATGTATGTATGGAATTTATTAATAACATGGGCAATTATCAGAAATGCCGTTTTGAAAAATCGCAAAATCCTGCGGGCCTACGTGGAAATTGGTTGGTGACTGACCAGGAACCACCGAGGAATAACAACAACGATTGTGGCGGTCTAAACTGCCCGAACCCCGGTATAGTGGTCCTGATGTCCAAAGCGCCCGGGTGCGTAGTGCGCGTTCTGCGCTTTAATAGCTGATGCCTTCCTGCATAATTCAAGATATTTGCATCGGCGAAAACCCGTTGATCGAATTAAGCGTTTTTGATGCAGATTTCCGATGCGAAATCGCGGACATGATCTACGGCTACGGGCGTCTCCCGCCCCGGCTTGCGCCGGGGTCGGGCCGCGCTCTACGCGCTAACGCGCGCGGAGCCGTCCGCCTTTTTCCCCCGCGCGGGGCGGACGTCTCCGCCCAGACGGGTGACGATCGCTGACGCGAGGTTTCTGCCCCGGCCGTCGGTTTGGGCGGAGGAATGAGGGGTTGCCTGAGAAGGAAAGGCAAAGAGCGGCGGCGGATCCGCGACGGGTGCGTCAGGCGAGAGAGAGGCTTTCGCCCGCCCGCCGCGGAGACCGTCCATGCCTCACCCGAGCCCCGCCCATAAAGCTTTCGCCGACCGCAGCAGCCTGTATCAGGAGATCACCGACAAGATCATCGCCGAGCTCGAACAGGGGCGCGTGCCCTGGGTGCAGCCGTGGTCTTCCGGCGTCACCGCGCCGCTCGGCCTGCCGCGCAACGCGGCCACGGACCGCCCCTATACCGGCATCAACGTTCTCATTCTCTGGACCGCCTGCGCCGAACGCGGCTTCACCGGCCAGAGCTGGCTCACCTTCCGCCAGGCGCTCAAGCTCGGCGCGCATGTGCGCAAGGGCGAACGCGGCACCACCCTCGTCTATGCCGACCGCTTCATTCCCTACCGCGAGCGTACGCGCGCGGCAGAAACCGGCGATGACCCTCAGGCCATCCCGTTTCTCAAGCGATTTACCGTCTTCAACACCGACCAGTGCGAAAATCTGCCGGACGCCGGTGCGCCGCCGGCGCCGGTCAATGACGACTGCATCCTGCCGCAGGCCGAGGCGCTGATCCGCGCGACGGGCGCCGATCTGCGCGTCGGCGGCAATCGCGCTTTCTATGTCCCGAGCGCCGATTACATCCAGGTGCCGCCGCCCACGGCCTTCTTCGAGCCGGTCAACTGGCACCGTACCGTCTGCCACGAACTCGGCCACTGGACCGGCCATGCCTCGCGCCTCAACCGGGATTTCTCCGGCGGCTTCGGCTCATCGGCTTACGCCCGCGAAGAGCTGGTTGCGGAAATGGCCGGCGCGTTCGTCTGCGCTGCGCTGTCGATCGTGCCGACCGTGCGGCATGCCGATTATCTCGCCAGCTGGCTCGAGGTGCTGCGCGAGGACAACCGCGCGATCATCCGCGCGGCAAGCGCCGCCTCCAAGGCGGCCGACTATCTCCTCGCCGTCGCCGGCGATCCGGCGCCAGCGGCAACGGCAACGGCACTGCCGCTCGCCGCGTGACCTGACAGCGGCCTTTGCTCCCTTTCCGGCCGTCAGTGCCGCGCCTCCCCCTGAGAGGAAGAGGGCCGAGAGGGGATTTGTGACGGGTTTTCCAGGGCGAGAGACGGCTCGCGCCCGCCCGGCACAGGAGTTCCCAGCCATGACCGCCCGCAGCAAAGTCCGCAATATCCCCCTCAGCCAGCTTGCCCTGTCTCCCGCCAATGTGCGCAAGACGCCCGCCGCCGCCGCCGATGACGCGGCGCTCGAAGCCAGCATCCGCGCCAAAGGCATTCTGCAGAACCTCATCGTTCATTCGACGCCGATCGACGGCCAGGGCGTCTATCGCGTCGATGCCGGCGGCCGCCGCCTCCGCATCCTCCAGAAACTGGCGGCCGAGGGCGTCATCGATGCCGATCACCCCGTCCCGTGCAAGGTCGAGAAACCGGAGGACGCCGTCGAAACCTCGCTCGCCGAAAACACGATCCGCGCCGCGATGCACCCGGCGGACGAATTCGTCGCCATGGCGGAGCTCATCGACGCCGGCGCAACCGTCGAGGCGGTTGCCTGCCGCTTCGGCACCTCCGAACGCCATGTCCGGCAACGGCTGCGTCTCGGCAAGCTTGCGCCGGAACTGCTCGACGCCTTCCGCACCGCCGCGATCGGCCTCGAGGTCGCGACCGCCTTCACGCTTGGCGCCAACCACGCCGCGCAGCTCGCGGTATGGCGGCAGGTCAAGGATCGGTCCTACATCCAGCCCTACTCGGTCCGGCATCTGCTGACCGAAAGCGCCATCGCGCTCGATTCCGATCTCGGCGCGTTTGTGGGCGCCGACGCTTACGAAGCCGCCGGCGGCGCCATCACGCGCGATCTCTTCAGCGGCGACGACGACGGCTTCATGGACGATGCCGCCCTCGTGCGCCGGCTCGCGATCGAGAAGCTCGAAGCGAAAGCCGCCGAACTGCGCCCGCAATGGGCGTGGACCAAGGCGGTGCTCGATCCCGATTACCGGTTCCTGGCCCAATACCACCACCTCGATCCGCAACCGGCCGCGGTTCCCGCCGATCTCGCCGCCGAGATCGAACGTATCGAAACCCGTCTCGGCGAACTCGAACAGCTCGGCGAGGACGAATTTACCGACGAGCTGATGGCCGAAGCGGCCCGGCTCGAGGAGCGGCGTACGCAAATCGACGAGGCGATCGACGGCCTCGCGGTCTTCAGCGACGAAGACCGCGCCCGCGCCGGCTGCGTCGTCACGATCGGCGACGCCGGCGCGTTCTGTCTCCACCAGGGCCTCGTTGACCGTTCGACCAACCGCGGCGGCGAGCTCGGTCGGTCCGGTGATTTTGACGGCGAAGGCGATGAGGAAAGCGAGGAGGCGTTTGCATCGCCCGGCAATGACGATGACGAACAGGATTCACGCCGGGCGCCGCTCAACACCGAGCAGGCGCTACGCAAGGCGTGCGGCTTCAGCCAAAGTCTTGTCGAGGATCTCAAGGCGCACCGGCATCAGATCAGCCGCGCCCATCTGGCCGGGAGTTTCGAAACCGCCTTCGATCTCGCGCTCTATGCGCTCGCCGTGGAGCTTTTCCGCGGCTTTCGCTATCACACGAACCCGCTCGAGTTGCGGGCGACCGAGGCCAACCCGCGCAGCTCCCTCAACGATCTCTCCGGCACCCCGGCGGACCGGCTCATCGAGGCGCATGGCGACGCGCTCGATCTCGACTGGCTCAAGCTTCCGGCGGCCGAGGGTTTCGCCGCACTGGCGGCGCTGCCGATCGAAAGCAAGCAGCGCCTGTTCGCCTGGTGCGTTGCGTCGTGCCTCAAGCCGCAGCTCGCGATCGAGCATCGCGCCGACCGGGCCCTCGAGGCGGCAGGACGGCGTCTCGCCATCCCCTTCGCCGACTGCTGGCGGCCGACCGCAGCCAATTACTGGGGCCGCGTAAAGAAGGCGCACGGTCTCGCGATCGGCCGCGAAATCCTCGGCAACCGCTGGGCGCGCGACCATGCCGACGCCAAGAAAGCGGCTCTCGCCGCCGCGCTCGAAACCGCCTTCGATCCGGCGAAAAGTGCGGTCTGCATCGGTCTCGCGCAGGCCGCGCGCGATAACGCCGCCGCCTGGATGCCGCCCGGCTTCGCCTATGACGCCGGCGGCGGTGAGTTCGCAGATCCCGGCCAGGCCGCCGACGCTTACATCGAAGCCGAGCCCGGCGACGGTGGCGAACCCGACGGCGCGTCAACCGATCTGCCGGCCTTTCTCACCGGGGACGACACAGCCGAAACGGCGCTCGACACCGCAGCCGCGGCCTGACGCGCAATTTCGGAACGGAGATCTCTCGCGCCGGCGGCCGCGAGGTCTCCGATCTTTTCGTGCTTCCGCCGACAACATTCAAAACGCAGGGAGACAGCCATGAACGACACGATCACGCCGCCGTCCGACGCATCCGTCGCGGACGACATCCGCACCCGCAACAAAGCGGTCATTTTCGCCGCCCTCGCCGAAGCCGGCATCCACAGCGTCAATGTCGGTTACGACGGTTACAGCGATTCCGGCCAGATCGACGATGTCGAGGCCTGGGGCTCGTCCCCCGAAAAAGTACCGCTGCCCTCCAACCGCAAAGTGCAGCTTCCTTCGCCGATCCAGGGTGAGCAGCCGGTCGAGATGACCCTGCAGGAAGCGATCGAGACCCTCGTCTACGACTATCTCGAAGAAACCCATTACGGCTGGGAGACCGGCGAGGGCGCCTACGGCACCTTCGTCTTTTCGATTCCCGAGCGCACGATCACGCTCCGGCACAACGACCGTTACATCGAGGTCAACACCAGCACCCATACGATTTGTTTTGACGGAGGCTTCGCATGGCACATCCGTACCATCACAGCCTCTCTTCGGTCCGGAAATGGGGCGGCTCGGTCTTCGACTATCTGCCGCTCCACAGCTGGTTCGACCAGTCGAAAGCGATCGTCGCGGATTTCCGGCACCGCGCGCTGCGTCATCACGCCGAGGGCATCTTCATGCTGGAAACGGTCTTCGGGCCGACGCTCACGCTCTCGACCGGCAAGGTGATCCCGACCCGCTGGGTCGGCGAGCAGCACGTCAAGGAAGATCTCGGCTTCATTCCGTCCTTCGCCGACTGGATGCGCGCGATCCGGCCGTTGCCCTGGATGGGCCGCGCCGGGCGCCTCGAAGAGCGGCCCGACCAGGCGCCGGCGCCGCAAGACGGGAGCACGCAACCGCGCTATCCGTCGGCATCCGGCGGGATTCCACCATGGCCGCCCGAAGAGTGAGAGGGCCGGCCGGGAAAGGGCCGAACCCAGGGCGGAACGGAGAGAGCCCGGGTTCATCCTCAACACCGTTCCCGGAGACCCGCCCATGCGCGCCATCATCATCAATGCCAAAGACCGGACGATCACCGAAACCGAGATCGACGGTTCCCTGAAATCCCTTCAGAACATTGTCGGCGGCCTGATCGAACCCGTTTATCAGGGCCTCGACGACCCTCATCATTGCTATGTCAATGAAGAAGGTCTGCTCGAGGATCCGCAGCACTTCTTCATGTTCGCGGGCGGCCACCAGCCGCTTGCCGGCAATGGCGTCATCCTGTCATCGACCGATGACAGCTACCAAGGGCCCTGCACCCTCTCCATCGATTGGGTCAAGGAGCACGTGACCTTCATGGATCTGGAAGCCGCGCGTCAATGGTGCCGGGCGCATTGACCAAAACACGGGACGGGCCGGTTTCGACCGCCTTTATTTCCGACAACCTCAGACAGACCACGGAGCTGAAACGTGAACAGGAAATGGCTGACTAACTCCATTTCAATCATCCAATGGCGCCTGCGCGATCAATATCGTCGCTACCGCGAGGCGCTCGCCTACGCACGCAACCGGATGACCGCCTCGCAGGCGAACGGCATCATCTACAGCTGCCAAGCCGCCGCGGGCTGGTATCCGCTCGAAACCTTTTCGGTCGACCGCTGCCTGCAAACCGCTCGCGACTGTCATTGGCAGGATCATCCCGTGCTTGAAAGCCTGGTGCGATCGGCGTGCGCGCGCGTGGCCGACAAATGGGAGAGCACCGGACATGCCGCAGACGCTGCCGAAGACTGGGCGCTCGACCTGGTCGGCGACTACGCAGCGGCGCGCGGCATCCACTTGACCCGGCACGAAGACGATCCGGGATCTTGCTCCGCTCAGCCAGCCGGACAAGGCGAGCAAGAACCGGACGGCCGCCTGTAACTCCCGAAGAGTGAGAGGCCGGCCGGAAACGGGGTGAACCGGGCCGGAAAGAGAGCGCGCGCCGGGTTCGTCACTTTCCCCCGCTCCCGGAGGTCCCGCCATGGCCGATTATTTCACGCCGACTGTCATCCAGCCGACAATTCCCGCTGCCGAGATCACCCCGCTCGAGCGGCTTCTTCTCTCCCATATCTTCCATGCCGAGCCGGACGGCGAGAGATTGTATTTCTTCGCCGACGAAGGCCCGTGCGACATGATCTGGATCGATCGGGCCCCGATCGAGACCGCGCTCGCGCTATCCGTTCCCGGCACCGCAACCGCCTTCGTCACCGAGCAGCTCGCGCGCGTGCCCGCCGACAATGCCGAGATCGAGCTCGATTGCAGCGATATGATCTGGGAGGCAATCTTTCAGGACATCGTGCGCCGCTCGGCGAGCCTGCGCTATGTGACGGCCGTCTCGGCTTTTACCTGCTCGAAAATGCGGCCCGACGGCTTTGGCGGCATGGCGGTGCTCATCACCGCTGACGATGTTACCGGCAAATCCACCAGCGACATCATCGCGGACTTCCTCACCGAGGCCGGTGTCGACACCGGGCAGCAGGATGCGGATCCGAGTGCCGCCCCGGCGAGGACGCTATGAGCCGCACCGCACATATCGATAAGGTCATCGTCTGCGACCCGGACGCACAACCGCTCGATGCCCTGTTTCAGGATTCCGCCTACCGAGAGCAGGACGAAGCCCGGCTCAAGGCGTGGCGCCATGACGAATGGCACTTTGTCGGTATCCGCGCGAGGGCCACGATCAAAATTCCTTACGGCACGAACCCGGAATGCTGGATCACCGCCGAACTGCTGTCGCCCGGGCTTTGGGGCATCGAGAGCGACAGCGGCGACGACTATTTCGATCAGGTCTATCACGACGAGCGCGAAATTCTGCTCGACATGCTCGTCAGTCTGAAGACCTGCGAAATCCGCACATAACCCGATAGACCTTCACCGCCTTCGCCGAGGGGCCGCGACTGCGGCCCTTTTTTATCGAAACGCCGCCGCCGCTTCGTTGCCGAGAGAGGAAGAGGACGGCCAGGACGCGGGCGAACCCGGGCGGTGGAAAGAGAGCGCCAGCCGGGCTCCCCTGTCCCCCGCTCTCGGAGATCTCCCGCATGCCGACATCCACATCAGCCGCCCCCGCCGCGGCCACGCTCCCCCTGTTCCTGCCGCAAGCGCCTCCCGACAAGGTGTCGGGCCTCATCCATGCCGCGACCTTGATCGCGCAACTGCTCGGCCAGGGCCGCGCGCTCGACAGCCGCGCGCTGCGGTCCGCCATGGACGCCGCGTTCTGCGGTAGCGACGCGGACGGCGCCTGGCTGTGGAAGGACGCCTACGAAGCGTGCGAAGCGGCGCAGGTCCTGTTTCTGCACAAATTCGGAGCGGCGATGCGCGCCCGCGCCGGTTCGGCTCCGGCCATGCTGGAGATGCTGACCCGCCTTGCCGCGCGTCTCCCGTCGCAGACCCGGCGCTCCGAGGAATCCGAGCAGCTCCAGCAATTCTCGACGCCGATCACGCTCGGATTTGTCGCCGCCGAAGCCGCCGTGCTGACTACGGCCGACCAGGTGCTCGAACCCTCGGCCGGGACCGGATTGCTCGCCATCTTCGCCGAGCTGGCGAAGGCGCGCCTTGCCCTGAACGAGATCGCCGAGACCCGCGCCGGCCTGCTCGCGCGCCTGTTCCGCGGTCTCGACGTAACCCGTCACAACGCCGAGCAGATTAACGACCGGCTCGATCCGGCGGTGCGGCCGAGCGTGGTGCTGATGAACCCGCCCTTCTCGGCCTCGCCACACGTCGCGGGCCGCTTTGCCGAAGCCGCAATCCGTCATGTCGGCTCGGCGCTCGCGCGGCTTCCCGAGGGCGGCCGTCTCGTCGCGATCACCGGCCGCAATGTCGGTCCCAGCGAGCCCGCCTGGCGTGCGAGCTTTGTGCGGCTGCAGGAGAAAGCGCGCGTCGTCTTTAGCGCGGCGCTTGCCGGCCAGGCCTATGCCCGCCACGGCACCACGACCGAAACGCGGCTCACCGTCATCGACCGCATCCCGGCCGATGACCCCCACACCTTTCCGCCCTCGCCCGCCATGGCTGCCGATACGGCGGAACTGCTCGACCAGGTCCGCCGCCTGGTGCCGCCGCGCCCGCCGGTCAGTGGGGCCACTCCCCTGCCCGCCACCGCCGTGTTTCCCGCAAGGGGCGCGACGGTCGCGCGCCCGGCAGCGCCGCAGCTCGCGCTCGTGCGCCGTGCGGCGCCGACGCCGGACATCGCCGAGCTCGCCTATGAGACCTGCGAATGGCGTCCCGGCGAAACGCGTCTTACCACCGGCCTCTATGAAGGTTACGCGCTGCAATCGATCCGGATCGCGGATGCGCGGCCGCACCCGACCAAGCTTGTGCAGTCAGTCGCCATGGCCGCGGTCGCACCTCCCCGCCCCGTCTACCGGCCGCATCTGCCGCCGCGGCTTTTGTCGGCCGGCATCCTCTCCGACGCGCAGCTCGAGAGCGTTATCTATGCCGGCGAGGCCCATGCCGGATATCTCGCCGGCTGCTACACCGTCGACGAGACCTACGATCAGCTCGCCGCGGCTCCAGATGGCGCCGAGGGCGCCGTGCGTTTCCGGCGCGGCTGGTTTCTCGGCGACGGCACCGGCGCCGGCAAAGGCCGCCAGGTCGCCGCGATCATTCTCGACAACTGGCTCAAGGGCCGCCGCCGGGCGCTCTGGATCTCGAAGTCCGACAAGCTGATCGAGGATGCCGAGCGCGACTGGACCGCGGTCGGCGGCTACCGCTCCGACCTCGTCCCGCTCTCGCGCTTCCGCCAGGGCGCCGCAATCGCGCTCGACGAAGGCATCCTCTTCACCACTTACGCGACCCTGCGCACGCAGGCCAAAGGCGAAAAAGCCAGCCGCGTGCAGCAGATCATCGACTGGCTCGGCCGCGGATTCGACGGCGTCATCGTCTTCGACGAGGCGCACGCCATGGCGAATGCCGCCGGCGACAAGGGTGAGCGCGGCGAGAAGAAGCCGTCGCAGCAGGGCCAGGCGGGATTGCGCCTACAGCACGCGCTGCATGATGCCCGCGTGCTCTATGTCTCGGCGACCGGGGCCACGACGGTGCAGAACCTCGCCTATGCGGCGCGTCTCGGCCTCTGGGGCACCGGCGATTTTCCGTTCGCGACCCGCGCCGATTTTGTCGCGGCGATGGAGAAGGGCGGCGTCGCCGCGATGGAGGTGCTGGCCCGCGATCTCAAAGCGTTCGGCCTCTACGCGGCGCGGTCACTCTCCTTCGAGGGCATCGAATACGACATCGTCGAGCACCGGCTCACCGACGAGCAGATCCGCATCAACGACGCCTATGCCGATGCCTTTCAGATCATTCACAAGAACCTCGATGCCGCGCTAAAGGCCGCCAACATCACCGGCTCCGACGGCCGCACCTACAACCGCAACGCCAAGGCCGCCGTGCGCTCGGCTTTCGAAGCCAACAAGCAGCGTTTTTTCAACCACCTGCTGACGGCGATGAAATGCCCAACCCTGATCGCCGCGATCGCGCGCGATCTCGAGGAGGGCCATGCCTGCGTCTTGCAGGTCGTCTCGACCAACGAGGCGCTGCTCGACCGGCGCCTCGCCGAGATACCGGCCTCGGAGTGGGGCGATCTCTCGATCGACATCACGCCGCGCGAATATGTGCTCGACTATCTGAGCCATTCGTTCCCGACCCAGCTCTTCGAGCTCTACAGCGACGCGGAAGGCAACCTGCATTCGCGGCCGGCCGTGGACGCGCACGGCAATCCGGTGATCTCGCGCGAGGCGGTCGAACGCCGCGACCGCATGATCGAGCATCTCGCGGCGCTGCCGCCAGTGCACGGCGCGCTCGACCAGATCATCCATCGCTTCGGCACCGATCTCGTCGCCGAGGTGACGGGCCGCTCGCGGCGCGTCGTCAAACGTGGCGACCGGTTTTGCGTCGAGACCCGGCCGGCCTCGGCCAATTTTGCCGAGACCGCCGCCTTCATGGACGACGACAAGCGCATCCTCGTCTTCTCCGACGCCGGCGGTACCGGCCGCAGCTACCATGCCGATCTCAATTGCCGCAACCAGCGCCGCCGCATCCATTACCTGCTGGAGCCCGGCTGGCGCGCCGATGCCGCGATCCAGGGCCTGGGCCGCTCGAACCGCACCAACCAGAAGCAGCCTCCGGTGTTCCGGCCGGTTGCGACCGACGTCAAGGGCGAGAAGCGCTTTCTTTCGACCATCGCGCGCCGTCTCGACACCTTGGGCGCCATCACCCGCGGCCAGCGCCAGACCGGCGGCCAGGGGCTGTTCCGCGCCGACGACAATCTCGAAAGCGTCTATGCCCGGGCGGCCTTGCGCCAGTTCTACCAGCTGCTTCATGGCGGCAAGATCGCAGGCTGCTCGCTCTCGGCCTTTCAGGACGCGACCGGCCTCGATCTTTGCGACCAGGACGGCTCCTTGCGCGAGAAATTGCCGCCGATCACGCAGTTCCTCAACCGCGTGCTGGCGCTGCGCATCGATCTGCAGAACACCTCTTCGCCGCCTTCGAGCAACTGCTCGAGGCGCGCATCGAGGCGGCGATCTCTTCGGGCATCTACGATATCGGCGTCGAGACGCTGACTGCCGAGAGCTTCCGCGTCATCGAGCGCCGCACCGTCCATACCCACGCCAGCGGCGCCGAGACCCGCTGCTACCGGGTGCTGCGCAAGGACCGCAACCACCCGCTGCCGCTTGCCGACGCGCTTGCCCTCACCAAAGGCGCCGGCTGCCGGCTGCTGGTGAACGACCAGTCGCATCGCGCCGCAGTGCAGACGCCCGCCGCGAGCCTGATGGACGATGACGGCCGCATCGAGCTGCGCACGCGCCTCGTCCGCCCGATGGCGCGCGACACCGTCACGCTTGACCAGTTCGAGCGCTCGCACTGGCGCGAAGCCGGTGCGGAACAATTCGGCGAGTTGTGGGAAGCCGAATGCGCGAACGTCCCGCAATTCTCCGAAAGCAGCTTTCACATCATCACCGGCCTCCTGCTGCCGATCTGGGACCGGCTCCCGGCCGCCAATATGCGGGTCTACCGCTTCGAGACCGACGCCGGCGAGCGCGTGATCGGCCGTCTCGTCACACCCGAGGCGCTGGCGCTTATCCATCAAGGGCTCGGCCTCGGCAACGCCCCTGCCCTTTCCTCTGACGAAGCCTGGCGCGCCGTTTTCGAACGCGGTGCCGTGCTCGACCTTGCCGGCGGCCTGCAGCTGCGCCGCTCGATGGTGATGGGCGCCTACCGGGTCGAGCTCACCGGCTTCACCAACGGCGCGGTCGCGCAATTGAAGGCTCTCGGGCTCATCTCCGAGATCATTGCCTGGCGGCTGCGTCTCTTCGTGCCGGTCGCCGAAGACCGCGGACCGGCGATTCTCGCGGCGATCCTCGAGCGCCATCCGCTGTTGCGCGCCAATGCCCGCGCCGCAGCCTGAGCCGGAGATGCGCCGTGCTCAGCGCCGCCGAGCTGGCGCGCCGCCTCGCGCGCGACGCCGAGGCCGTGTGCCGTCATTACCTCCCGAAAGGCCGGCGATCGGGCCGTTACTGGATCGCCGGCGACGTCCAGAACACGCCGGGCCGCAGCCTCTATGTGCGGCTCTCCGGGCCCGATTACGGCCGCGGCGCCGCCGGCAAATGGACCGACGCCGCCACAGGCGAGCATGGCGACCTGCTCGATCTCATCGCCCAGAACCGCGATCTGCGCCTGGGCGCCGCCATGGACGAAGCGCGGTCATTTCTTGCGCTGCCGAGCCCGGCGATCCCCTCCCCGGCGCATCCGAGCCAGGCGCCGCCCGCATCCCGATCGCCGGAAGCCGCGCGCCGCCTCTTCGAATTCGCGCGTCCGGTGCCGGGCACGCCGGCCGAGGCTTATCTGCGCGCCCGTGGCATCACCGCCCGGCTCGACTGGCCCGCACTGCGCTATCACCCGGCGGTCTATTACCGCGAGACCGCCGACGCGCCGCTCGAACGGTGGCCGGCATTGCTGGCCGCCGTGACCGATCTCCGTGGCGCTCTCACCGGCCTTCAGCGCGCCTGGCTCGACCGCGGCCGGCCGGCGAAAGCGCCGATTGCCGATCCGCGCCGCGCCATGGGTCATCTGCTCGGCAACGGCGTGCGCTTCGGCAATGCCGGCGACATCCTCGCCGCCGGCGAAGGTGTCGAGACCATGCTCGCCCTCAAATCGGTGCTGCCCTTGCTGCCGATGGTCGCCGGGCTCTCGGCCAACCATCTCGCAGCTCTCGATCTGCCGTCTGCCCTGCGCCGCCTCTATGTCGCGCACGACAACGATACGGCAGGTCTTATGGCGCTGCGGCGGTTGCGCGAACGCGGCGCCGGCCTCGATATCCGCGAGCTCGCGGCGCTCAATGGCGACTTCGATCTCGATCTGCGCCGTCTCGGCGCCGACGCCATGCTGGCGCGGCTCGTCCCTCAGCTCGAGGCCTCCGATCTCGCGCGCTTCGCTGGCGCATCGGCCGAGGGCTCATTGAACGGCACCCCGGTGCCGCCCGGTATCGGCCCGGAATAGAAGGGCTCCCGCCGGCATCGGTGCCGCGCCTTTGCCCGGAGGAAAAGAGCCGCGCGGCGGCCTTCCCGGACGGCGATCTGCCGGAGGCGCCGGGCGGGGCATATGCTCCGCCAAGGCGGAGCCCCGCCCTGAGCCGGGTTGCAATGGCGCGGTCCGGCTATTTTCCGCCGCCGCCCCGACAAGGGGGGCGGCTTTGCATCGCGAAACAAAATAGCCGGCCCGCCGCCATCCTCCGCTGCGCTCCGGCCCTGCGGGTGCAGCCCGTCTCCGCCCCCGGCAAGGGGGATCGCCGTGAAGGCCGCGATGAGCGCGGCCGATCCTCCGGCAAGAAAGGCACGAGCCATGTTGCACGACGAAATCCTCTTCCCCTTTTCCGATACCGAAACCGACAGCGAGCCGCACAGCGCCTCGCCGACGGCGCAGCTCCTCGACGCCCTGGCGCTGCACGGTCCGCGTCCGGGTTCCGGCGAGCCCGATCCGCGTCCCCTGCCCGAACCCGACGCCATCGGCGGCCAACTCGACGCCGCAGTCGAGGCTCTCGTCGCGATGCTGACCGGCACCAGGCTCGAGGACGATCTCGGCGATTTGCTCTGGTCCTTCGTCAACCTGTTTCACCGCAAGACCGGGCGGCTCGAGCGTGCGCTCGACGGCAACGAGCAGGCGCAGCGCCGCGGCCAGGCCGAGCAGGACGGCTCCGAGGTCAAGTCGGTCGAGCTCGAACGGCTGATCGACCAGGGTCTCGCCCTCATCGAGCGGCGCAACGCCTTCGAAGGCATGCGCGACCGCGCCGCCGAGCTGTTCGAGGTCGAGACCGGCACGCTTTGGCGGCCGCGCGCCGGGTCGCTCGTCAATCACCGGGCGCTCACCGCGACGATGATCGACAGCCGGGAATTTCTCGCCGCCCGCCGCCGCGCGGATACCGAGGTGCTGGCACCCGCCGGGACCCGCATCGCCTTCACCGGCGGCATCGAGTGCAACGATCACCTCCACATCTGGGAGGCGCTCGACAAGATCCGCGCCAAGCATCCCGACATGGTGCTGCTGCACGGCGGCAGCCCGCGCGGCGCCGAGCGCATCGCCGCCTGCTGGGCCAATCAGCGCAAGGTGCCGCAGGTCGTCTTCAAGCCAGACTGGAACCGGCATAAGAACGCCGCGCCCTTCAAGCGCAACGACACGATGCTCGAAGCGCTGCCGATCGGCCTCGTCGCCTTCCCCGGCTCCGGCATCTCCGCCAACCTCGCCGACAAGGCCAGGAAGCTCGGCATCCCGGTTTGGCGCCTCGCCGAGGCCAAGCCCAAGAGCGGCGCCGCCTAGGCGCCGTTTCTCATCACGATTCGGGTCGAGCAAGCGCCGCGGCGGCGCAATCCCGACGCGAATAACCCTCTTCTTGATCTGCTCAATTCGTCGGCGTGCCGATACCCAGACGCTCTTCGATTTGATCAAGCCGGTCGGTGTGTGCGTCCATCGCGATCCCGAGCGTCGCAACCCGGTCGTCGAGCTGGCGGACATCCCGCTGCATGCCGCGGATATCGCGCTGAACCCCGACAAGCGTCTGTGCGAGCGCTCCCATCTTCTGACCGGTTTCCGCACGCAGCGCTTCAACCCCGGCCCGAATTGCCGCCTGCCCGGCCTGAAGCTCGTCCAGCCGCTTCCAGATCATTTCGAGAGAAACCTCACCCATGCCCGGGATTGTAACATATAAAGAGTTAATAAAACAACCTGGACATTTCTCTAGAAGATGACGATGGTTGTGCCAGTTTCACCCGATGGCGTCTCGCTTCCACGTTTCCCTCGAACTTGCTAACATTGACCGATGTATTTTCGCTGTCCTCCTGGAAGGTCACATATGACGACGAAAATCGACTGGTCCAAATGCGAAGACGTCGAGAGCGTGCCGGACCGGCTGTCCGGTGCCTGGGTCGTCAAAGGAACGCGCGTCACCGCGCAGGCCGTGATCGACAATGCACGCGCCGGATGCTCGCCCGAGGAAATCGCCACCGAAATCTTCGAGCTGCCGCTTGAGCGGGTAAAGGGAGTGCTGCGTTTCGCCGGGATTCGCTCGCCCTCGAACGGATGAGGGTTCTGCTCGATGAAAACGTCCCGCGTGGCGTGCGCCGCATCCTCACAGGCCATGACGTGCGCACCGCAGCCGAAATGGGCTGGCGCACCTACGCCAACGGGCAATTGCTTGCCGCGGCCGAGAAGGCCGGTTTCGAAGTGATGGTCACCTGCGACCAAAACTTCGTCTTCCAGCAGAACCTCGCCGGTCGCACGATTGCACTGGTCGTTCTTTCCACCAACACTTGGCCGCTCATCCGCATCCGACCGCAGAGCGTACGCCGCGCGGTAGCAGGCGCCTCACCCGGAACATTTTCTGTCGCCACGTTCGGGCGCCCTCGACGCCGCCCACCGCCCGATCTCCGGTGCTGACCTCGGGCGCGCAGCCTTAAATTTTGTTCCGTGCACAGCCGCACAGCGTACGCCGCGTCTTAGGAAGATGTCACATGCAGCAGCTTGACATTATCGGGTTCGATTTGGCGAAAATGGTCTTTCAGGTGCATGGGGTTGACGAAAGCGGCGCCGTTGCGGTGCAACAGCGACTGAAGCGCTCGCAAGTGCTGCCCTGGTTCGCGGCGCAAAAGCCGTGCTTGGTCGGCATGGAAGCGTGCGCGACCGCGCACCATTGGGCACGCCGGATTCGCAAGCTCGGGCATGACGTGAGACTGTTGCCGCCGTCTTACGTCAAGCCGTATGTGCGCGGACAGAAGAATGATCGGGCCGATGCAGCGGCGATCTGCGAGGCGGTCAGCCGGCCCTCGATGCGATTTGCCCCGATCAAAACCCCCGATCAGCAAGCGGTGCAGACCCTTCATCGCAGCCGTCGGCTGCTGGTGCGGCAACGGATTCAAATAACCAACGCCTTGCGGGGACACTTGGCCGAGTTCGGGATGGTGTTTCCAGGGCGGGCCGCCGGCGTGGGCAAGGCGCTGAGGGCATTGCCGCGTTTGACGGATGCGGACATGCCCGCGACCGCCCGGCGGGGACTGCTCTGCCTGACGACCCAGCTCCAAAGCACGGCGAATGCGATCAAAGCCCTGGATCGGCAGCTACTCGGCTGGCATCGGATGCAGGAGGTGAGCCGGCGGCTGGCGACGATTCCCGGAATCGGGGTTGTGACGGCCACGGCGCTCGCGGCAGCGCTCGGTGACGGCCACAGCTTCCGCTCGGGCCGGGAGTTTGCGGCCCGGCTTGGGCTGGTGCCTCGACAAAATTCGAGCGGCGGCAAGGAGCGCTTGGGGCGGATTTCCAAGCGGGGAGATGACTATTTGCGGCAGTTGCTGGTCGTAACCGCGACTCTGCAATTCACGGGCAAACGGCGGCGCACCGCACCGGGCGGTGCCTGGATCGAACAGCTGCGGCAACGCAAGCACGCGCGCGTCGCCGCCGTCGCGATGGCGAATAAGCTGGCGCGCATCGCCTGGGCGATCGTGATGAAAGGCGGAAGCTACCGGGTCACCGCGCGACCGGGCGTGCCGGATGGAATAGGCCCTTGTGGTTCCGCGAGCGGTTTGACAGAAATCTAGGTCAATAGGGGGCGACATTTTGAGAAAGCCGTCGCCCTCTCTTACCGCAGACCGGATGAAGCCGGGTGCTGGCATGCAACATCGCTTGCGACTCTATGCATGGCTTTCGGTCTGCGGATTTTTCACGTTCTAAGGCGAAGTCACTTTTCATCTTAAACCGTCATGCGCTTTTCATAAGATGGGTCGGCGCGATATCCGGGCGGATACACGCCTTTGATGATGTTGCGTTCAACCTCCCACGGATGGCGGTCCCAGCCTTCGAAGGTGAAACCGGCAATGTCGAGACTGTCGCCGGGTTGCAGCTTCTTCGTCAGCCAATAGTAGGCAACCATTCCGGTGCTTGGCATGTTGCGCGGCGGCATCCCCGCTCTGAGCATTTCGGCTTCCAGTAGGCAGGTGGCGAGAAACGAAACGGTTTCATTGCCGCGGCCTAAATCGGTCGTGAAGGGCAGGAAGCAACGCAGGCCGTCAGGGTTTGCAAGCCACGCCGCGAATGATTTAAGCCAGTAGAAGGCGAGATTACGGGTAAAAACGATGCGCGTCTGCGGCGGCAATTCTTCTAATCTGCGCAGCATAGCCACGACACCATTTATCGAGGCTGGGTCCGACGTGTTGACGACACAAACGTGGCTCATCGTCTCCGGCGAGATCGCTGCGCGATGAATGCAGCCGTTGATTTGTATCACTGTGTCGGCGTGGCGCGCTTTCGTCACAACATCCGCCGATGGTCCGTTTCCAACTAAGAGATACCGCATTACAGTTGCAGCTTCCCCGCCGCGACCGCTTTCCGCTTGATGTGGTGGATTGAGACGCTCGAGACGGTGAGGCCGGGCCACGCCTGCGCAAATTGCTCCTTGACTATGGACGGGCGGCGCGGGTGCTGGCGGATAAGACCAATGATGGTCTGGCGCTGCCGCTCGGTCAGGCGCGGCGGCGCTGTGCCGGGGGCGGCGCCGCGCCGTTTGACTGTTGTCGGCGGTCGTTCTGGTTGGCGGCGGCGGACGGTCGGCAATTGATCCTCACGCGCGTGCAGGCGGCGGTTGCGTGCGCTGTATTCGTAAAACCATGGCGATAATTTCGGACTGGCGACCATATGTAAAAGCGGAAAGGTGCAAATCAATATCTCGTGTTTCTGTCAGCTCCCGCGCGGGCTAAGTCAAGGCTGCATAAGCCAATTAAAGAAAAGTGTTTAGATAATGACAATGTTGTGGTGTTAATCGATCCGTTCTTGCCGACCGAACAAGTTATAGTTTACTTTGACCACACGCATATTACTATCGTTTCTTCGACACAAGATATTGATGGGAGGCATCAAAAAATGGGGGTAGACAACAGAGCGGCGACGGGCGAACTCATCCTGGCGGGCATGGCGAAGGATTGGAAAGATACCGCCCGCCAGCAAACAGTTCATCTCGGCCAAGGCGTGCGCGTCATTGTCAGCCAGGACCGGCAGGGCCGGATCTTCGCGGCGCGCACCGACCGCCACGGCGGCGTTGTCGCCCGCGCCGAACTGAAGCCGCGCTAGTGCGCCGGTTGTCACACGGCTTCAAGGCGACGATCCGCGCCGGTTGGGTCGTCGTCAAAATCCTCGGCTCGCTCGCCGTTGGCGGCGGCGTCGCCCTCGGCGGCGTGTCGGTGGTCACCAGTGGCGCAAGTATCCTGACCACCTCGGACAGGGTGCTTCTGGTGATGGGCACGGCCGCGCCGTCCGCGGAAGCGCGCACGCCGCGCGAATTGCCCGATAGTGATGGCGATCCCTTCGCGCCACGCAGGCCGAAGAAAGCCCAGACGCCGGAAGAGTCCCTTTATTTTATAAAAATGGAGGCGCTGATCACCTTCACCCTCGGGTGGGTTGTCGTCTTCTTCTCGCTGCCTTTTTCGGCTATGCGTGGTTTGAGACCGCCGAAGCGCTAAGTTTCGACGAGGGCGAAAAATCCGAAAGAGTAGGTAAATGATGGGAGGCATAAGCCCATGTGTGCCGAATTCAAACCCGCGCATGCGCAATGACTACCATGTAATCGAACCCGATGTATACTGACGTATTAGCTGTTTCTTTATCGATTTTAATCATTCCGCTCCTTTCCACCGTACCCATACCATGGCAAACTACGGGCAGAAGGGCGATAGGTGGTGATTAATTCGTGATTTATAGGTCATGCCGTGGTGCTGAGGAACGCGCGCTTGACAGCCGCGATGAACGGATCGAATTCCCGGAGCTCCCCGGTCGCCCGCTCCAACTCTGACAAAAGCGGCAGAACGTGCCTGGCGTAATCGATTTGATGGCCGGAGCTCATGCGGTCGCGGAGCAGATTGAGCCGTTCGACGATAAGAGGCAGGAAAATCTTGCCTGTTACCGCATCGATAAGGGCGGCGAGGGCGGCCATGCGCTGCTGGCGCTGATCGATGCGGCCGATGTACTCGTTTATGCTGTCTCCCATTGTCGATCACCATCGGCCGCCGCTGAATTCGATTGTTAATCAAATATTAACCGAAATCTACGGTTCTATTAGAGGCCGGTTTGTGATAATATAAAAGGATAATTCGATTTTGTACATAGGAGTATTTTTTATGAATAAAATGGATCACACGCCTGAACCGCCAAATAACCCGATCCGCGCCAGCCGGGAAACTCAAACACCGCCACCCGAGTCTGCCGTTAAGACGAAGGGGCCGCCAAGCGATGCCTGCACCTGGCGCGGAGCGCTCAAGCACGCGGAGGAGTTTGCCCTACGCGGCATGCAAATTCCCCAGCGCGCGAACCCGCTCACCCAAGCCGTTACTGCCATCATCGCGACGGCCGATGGCGTGCTCGATGCGGGACTTGAGTGTGTCGAACACCTAACAAGGCCGAAGCCGCCGGTGCCCTGACAGTTCACCCAAACGTTGCCGGGTCAGCGTTTTTTATACGAGGCAAACCGACGGCTCGCAATCCCAGCTTTCCGGCACCGAAGCCGTTTTCCGGCCGGCGCGGTCTGATCACCGGGGCCAACGGGACGGCGCCGCCGCGGCCGGCGCCCGGCTTCCGCCCAATTTATCGCCCGGCCCCGCGGGCTCGACGGTCTGTGCCGATCTCGGACGGCGCCGCGGCCATGCCGCTTAGTTAGCCGCCCCCTTTGTCTCCGGCTGTCGCCTATCCGCTACGCTGATTTGCGGCGGCGCAATAGTTGTGCCCGTGACGGGCGAGCGGAGTTGTGTGCGTCAAGTTCTGCAAAAAGGGGCTGGTGATGTTGGGCGGGGGCGGCGCGGAGCCCCCGTGTAGCGCAGCGCCGTCCCCGCCCGGCCGCCGTCAGGCGGCCAAGGCCCGCAGGGCCTCTTTCTTGTGCTCCT
>DASXAM010000377.1:0-9035 GCA_036404275.1 Allostellaceae bacterium | reverse complement strand
GACATAGCGCACCGCCACCTGCCGGGTCGCCGGCCAAAAGGTCGCATAAAACCGCGGCCGGAACGGGCGGTAGGTGTCAAAGCCGAGATCGTATTTGCGCGCCGTGCTGTCGTCGCCGAGGATGATCGTCTGCGCCACCGGGCCCGCGCTCCACACCCGATAGTCGCCGTTCGCCAGCATCGTCCGCGCCGAGACGGTTCGGGTAATCCCGGTGCCGGGCTGGGTCAGACTGATCTGTCCGTCGAAGTTGAAGGCGGCGGCGAGCATCTGCGCGCTCGACAGCGGCGTATGGCTGCCCGGGGCCTGGTTTTGAAAGGTCAGGGTCAGCGAGCCGCTCGCCGGGATCGACGGGATCACCACCGCGATCACGGCAAACTCGACCGAGCCGTCGTGATAGCGGTTTTTGACATCGGCCTGGCTCGCCGCCGGCACCCCGTTGATCAACACCTGCGGCTCATCCGCGATATCGTCGTCGACAAAAGGCCGCCCGAACTGCAGCGGGTAGTTCAGCTGCGCCACCCCGCTCCGGTTGGTGATTGTGATCGAATTAGTTGTCGCACTCGCATCGGCGGCCATTGCGAGCCCTGGAATACTGGAAAATAAAACGAGTAGTAAAATAAGAAACGTTGTTAAATCTTTGGTCAATTTGTTTGATGGCATGGTTCCCCCGGCGACAGTAGAGACTTTGAACGTGGAGTGGATGTTTTAGTTTAATTTTGTAAAATGAATCGTACATCGTAAATCGTCAATATCTCGCACCTGTAGGCGTCAATATTTCGTCCTAATTTCTTGGAGTAACGGAAACTCGAGGACTGCGGCGGAAATTCTGCGGCAATAGATAGACCCGTGGCGGTGGCCGGCGGCTATCGGCCCGCGCCTGCGTTGTTTATCGGCGGTCCTCGGTGGCGCCAGCCGGCGCGTACATCGATCCTATCGGCCAGTTTTTATTCGCGGTGCCGGAAGTGTTCCCCGTGATCGCGATCGTTAGGCGCGGGCCAGGACGCGGGACGGGAATCGGCTTTGGCGAAAAACCAGTGGCGCGACGATCACGAGGTTGGCGAGGTTGAAGACGATGCCGACGGCAAAGGCCGGGGCATAGAAGCCGGCCCGGTCGTAGATGAAGCCGGCGAGCCAGCCGCCGGCGGCCATGCCCGAGCCGCTGCACATGAGGAGGCTCGGGATCCGCCATGCGGCCTCGCTCGCCGGAAACAGCTCGCGCAAGGCCAGCACATAGGCCGGAATAATGCCGCTGAAACCGAGGCCGAAGGCGGCCGAGATCGCAAAGAGGCCGGCCTCGTTATGGGTCAAGAGAAAGCCGGTCACCGCGACGATCTGAAACGCCGAGCCCGCCAGCACCGTACGCAGGCCGCCGATCCGGTCGGCGACAAAACCCCAGAGCTGCCGGCCGCAAAAGCCGCAGGCCAGCAGCACCGACAGCATGGCGCTGCCGCTTGTCAGCGGGATCCCGAGATCGCCGCAATAGGCGACGAGATGACCCTGCGGCATCGCCATCGGCACGCAGCACAAAAAGCTCGCGAGCGACATCAATGCGAACGCGGTGCGCGGCTTGAAGCCGAGAACCGGCGCGCCGGAGGCCGGCTCCGGCCAGCCGGCGGCGGCGCTCGCGACCTTCGGCAGCGAGCGAAACACCATGAAGGCGACCGGCAGAACGACAAGAACGACAAAGCCGGCATAGAGCTGCATCGTATGGCGCCAGCCGATCCACAGGATCGCGTGGCCGAAAACCGGCGCCCAGACCGTTCCGGCGGCGGCCTGCCCGCTGGCAATCAGCGCGAGCGCCGTGCCGCGGCGCCGGTCGAACCAGCGTGCGACATAAACATAAAGCGGCGCGTTGAGCCCGGCATTGCCGAGAAGACCCATAAAGACGCCGTGCGCCACATAAAACGAGAACCGGCCGCCACAACTGGCGAGGACGAGCCCGGCGGCGATCATTACGGCACCGCCGATCATGGTCCAGCGCACGCCGACCCGCTCGGCGATCTGCCCCATCGCGATCCCGCCCGCGGCCGAGCCGAGCCAGGCGAGCGAATAAGAGAGCGCCGGCACCGAGCGCGCGCCAAACTCGGCGGCGATTTCCTTGAGCGCCACGACGGTGATCAGCGGCCCGCCGAACGTAACCGAAAGGACGCCGAGCGCGCACCACGCCACAAGCCACGAATGCCGCGTCTCGACCGTCTGCACCGCCATCCCGCTCTCTCGCTTTTGGGCTTCCGGCAACATGCTATCTTGCCGCGCGCGCTGGCAACTATGGAGGTGAGCATGCCCGACGTGCTGGTCGTCGGCGCCGGCCCGGTCGGTCTAACGATGGCCTGCGAGCTGGCGCGCCATGGTGCAGAATGCCGCATCATCGACCGATTGGCGCAGCCTTCGCCTTATTGCCGCGCGATCGGGGTCACGCCGCGCACGCTCGAAGTGTGGGAGGATATGGGCGTCGTGCGCGCGATGATCGATGCCGGGATCTGGCTCGACGCGCTGCGCTCGGTCGTTCATCCGTACCCGCCGCGCGACACCGCGGTGGCGTTCCCGGATCTGCCCTATGGCGAGCTCGGGCTGCCGCAATACGAGACGGAGCGCATCCTTGCCCGCCGTCTCGCAAGCTTTGGCATCGCGGTCGAGCGCGGCGTTGCGCTGACCGGGCTCGACCAGGACGGAGCCGGCGTCGCGGTGCGGCTCGAGCGGGAGGCGCGCACAAGCGAAGCAGCCCGGTTCCGCTACGTCGTCGGCTGCGACGGCGCGCATAGCGCGGTGCGACGATGCCTCGGCATCGCGTTCGAAGGCGCGGCTTTTCCGATGCCCTTTATGCTCGGCGATGTGCAGATCGCCTGGGACGTGCCGCGCGGCACCGCGTTCCGGGCATTGCGTCTCAAAGAGAACGACGCTCCCGACATGTTCATCGCGATCCCGCTGCCCGAGCCCGGCCGCTACCGCGTGTCGATGCTGGCCCCGAGCGGGCTCGCGTCGGGCGGCGGCACCGAGCACGGGATCCAATCCGAAGCGGCGGGACCGGCGCTCGCCGACCTGCAAGCCGTCGCCGATCGCCTCGTGCCGGGTCGGCCGCGCCTCTGCGATCTGCGCTGGTCCTCGGTGTTTCGCATCAGCATGCGGCTTGCGCAGCATTATCGTCAGGGCCGCTGCTTTATCGCCGGCGACGCCGCGCATATCCATCCGCCGACCGGCGGGCAGGGTATGAACACCGGCATCCAGGACGCCTACAACCTCGCCTGGAAGCTGGCGCTGGTGATCGACGGAACCGCACCCGAAGGTTTGCTCGACAGCTACGAGGCGGAGCGGCGGCCGGTCGGCGCCGAGGTTGTCGCCCGCACCCGCGCCGCGAGCGAAAGCTACGGCCGCGAGCAGGGCGGCGCGCCCGACCGCCTCGCCGACACCCAGATCCGCGTTTCCTATCGCGGCACCGAATGGGTCCGCGACGATGCGCCGGGGCGCGACCCCGCGGTTCCGGCGGCCGGGGATCGCGCCGCCGATGCCGGCGGCCTCGCCCGGTATGGCGTCGGCTTTCCGCTGCGCCTCTTCGACATATTGCGCGGTGCCGAGCATGTTCTCATCGCTCATTTTACCGGCGCAGACGCGGCGCAAAAGCTGTCCGACCTCGCGGCGCTGGCGTCCTCGCTCCGCTCGTCCCGCTTGCGGGTCGCCGCGGTTACCGCAGCCGCATTGCCGGATCAGCCGGGGATCGCCGTGCTGCACGACCGCGCAAGGACTTTTGCCGCCGCCTATGGTGCGCAGGATCTTAGCTTTCTGGTGCGCCCCGACGGCTATATCGGCTGGCGCGGGCTGTCGCTGCGCGATCCGGGTCTCGGCGTTTACCTCGACAAGATGTTTCAGCGCGACGCTGAGACTTCTCTCTGATACGTTCGCAAGATCAAGATATGGCAGGGAATGTCGTGTTTTCTCGGAACGCATCGACCGACGAGCCGGCAGCCACCCGGCTCTACCTGATCACGCCGCCGGCGCTCGATCCCGACGCGTTCGCGCACGCATTGGCCGAGGCGCTGGCGGGCGGCGATGTCGCCTGCCTGCAATTGCGCCTTAAGGATGTCGATGACGACGCGGTCCGCCGGGCCGCCGCGCTATTGCAGCCGATTGCGCGGGACCACGGCGTCGCTTTTATCATGAACGACCGGCCCGATCTCGCCGCCGAGCTCGATTGCGACGGCGTCCATGTCGGCGAGGAAGACATGCCCTATGCCGAGGCGCGCCGGCTGCTCGGACCCGAGCGCATCGTCGGCGTGACCTGCGGCGCCAGCCGCGACCGCGCCATTACGGCGGCCGAGGCGGGCGCCGATTACGTTGCCTTCGGCGCTTTTTTCCCGAGCATGACCAAGGTCGGAGCAAAATACCGCGCGACACCGGAGGTGCTGCGCGATTGGAGCGAAACCACGGTCGTGCCGTGCTGTGCAATCGGCGGCATCACGCAGCAGAATTGCGGGCCTCTGGTCGAAGCCGGCGCCGACTTCCTCGCCGTCATCAGCGCGGTCTGGTCTTATCCCGCGGGCCCGCGCGCCGCCGTCGCCGATTTCAACGCCGTGTTTGCCCGCCATGGGCGGGCCTATGCTGGCCACTGAAATGGCCATCCGGGCGCTTGGTCTCACCTATTTCTCGCCGAAGACCGAAAAGCGCGAAAGTCCGATCGAAGGCCGCGGTCTGTTTGCCAAAGAAAGCATCGCCGCCGGCGAAATCGTGGTGGTCAAGGGCGGCTACATCCTGACCAAGGCGCAGCGCGACGAAATCGGCAGCGAGCTCGGCCCCTCCGAAATTCAAATTACCGAAGATCTCTTTATTGGCCCCGCGAGCAAATGCCAGCGCGAAGGCGGCATGATGCACCTGAACCATTCCTGCGAGCCGAATCTGGGGCTGCAAGGCCAGGTGGTTTTTGTCGCCCTGCGAGACATCGGGGCCGACGAGGAGCTGACCTTCGACTATGCGATGACCGATGACGAGCCCTGCGAAATGCAGTGTCGATGCGGATCGCGAGCGTGCCGCGGCACGATCACCGGCGTCGATTGGCGCGATCCGGAAATTCAGAAAAGGTATAACGGCCATTTCTCGTGGTTCATTCAGCGACGCATCGACGCTTTGACGAAATAGCGCGGCATTCCGAGCATCCAATGCATGCGACGAGCGCGGCCCTCGAACGAGGCGGCGCGGACTCCGCTTTGATGAGCATAGCGGCGATTCTTGAGGAAAAGAGAACCTCGCCTCGCGGATAAATCAAGGGCATCTCAAAGTTTTTCGGGCCGGCTGTTGGCATGCTCCCTGGTGATCGGAACGCGGCAGCGCCGCGGGCCGACAGAGGCGAGAGCGATAGCAGTGCGTCTGCCTGCTCTACTGACCAACCATGCTCAGGAGACGATGATGGGACAAGCTTGCTTTTGCGGCCGCCGTCGCAGCCTTGCTCGGGACGGCTGCAACCGCGTCCGCGCATCGCGGAATGTCCCTGCAGGGACCACAGCTGACCGGTGTCGCGCTGCAATCCCTGGCCTCGAGCCGGCCGGCCGTTACCGCAGCGACGCTGCCCTCTGGCGTGACCATCGACCTGCGCCAGCACGCCGCCAACTGAACCATTAGGAGACGATCGTGAACAAGCTTATCCTTGCCGCTGCCGTTGCCGCGATCGCGGCAACCGCGATCCCTTCCGCCTTTGCCGGGACCACTTTGCAAGGACCGCAGCTGACTGGCGTCGCGCTGCAATCCCTGGTGTCGGGCCGACCGGCCGTTACCGCGGTAAGGCTAGCCTCCGGCGAAACCATCGGCTTGAACCGGCACGCCGCCAACCGAACCATCGAGAGATAATCGTGCACACGCTCAGACTTGCCGCTGCGGCCGTCGCGATTGCGGCAACCGCAGCCTCCTCCGCTTTTGCGGGAGTGAGTCTTCAGGGACCGCAGCTGACCGGCGTCGCGCTGCAATCCCTGATCGTCCATCAGCCGGTTACCGAGGTGACGTTGCCGTCCGGCGAAATCATCAACCTGCATCGGCGGGTCGGCCGCTGAGCCATCGGGAGATGGGACCGTGAAAAAGCTTGCTTTTGCATCGGCTACCGCTGGCGCGTTGGCGGCTGCCGCGATGTCGTCCGCTTTTGCCGGGATGAGCATGCAAGGACCGCAGCTGACCGGCGTCACGCTGCAATCCCCAGCGTCCGACCAGCCCGCTATCGTCGCGGTGATGTTGCCTTCGGGCAATACCATCGATTTGCACAAGGCGATCGGCCGCAAGGCCGCCGGACATCGATGATGATCCGGCTTGTTTTGGCGGCGGTGGCGGCTGCGTCGCTCGCAACGATCGCCACATCGTCTGCTTATGCAGGAAGAAGCCTGCAAGGAACGCGGCTGAGCGGCATCGCCGTGCAATCCCTCAAATACGGCCGTCCGGCAGTCACTGCGGTGACCTTGCCCTTGGGCGAAACCATTGAGCTGGGCGTGGCCGCCGCCGCGGCGGGAATTTGAGGGATGAGGGCTCGTCTCGCGTCACGGATCGCTGGCCTGATCGGGCTGACGACCGCGCTGGCGGCGACCGCACCGGTCGCCGCCACGGCCGCAGACCGGCTCGCCGTCGTCGGCACCGAATTCGTGCTGAGCACGGCGGCGGGCCGCACTCTGCGCAGCAGCGATCTGGTGGGTGCGACACTCACCCTCGCCATTGCCGGAAAGCGCGTCGCGCTCGCGATCCGCAGTGTGGAGAAGGACTCCGCTGCGGTCGGCGGCGAGGTTTTTTTGCATCGGTTCGTTATCAAAGATGGAACCGGGAAATTCACCGATTTGTGCGCGCCGGACGCAGAGGGGCGTCGCCTTGGCTTTCCGGTGCCGGACGGGCATGGCGGGTTCCGTCTGACCTGCACCAGCGGCGCGGTCGGCAAATGCATTCGCTGGGGCTACCGGCCGTGGGAGGAGCGGCCTGGCGGACCGCCGCTCGCCGCTCTGCACCAAGCCTGCGTGCACATGGCGCGGGCCGATTACGGCGGCGACGGCCGGGCGACCACGCGCGAGGGCATGCTGATCTATTGGTGCGACCGATACGGCATCCAACCTTGCGGTGAGCATGCCCCATTTGCCTTCGAGGCGGCGTGGGGACCGGATGGTGCGACCTGCGTCGCGCACCCACGCATCAAGCAAAACGTCTCGCTGGACGAGCTGGCCAAGCGCTATCCGCGGCTCGATGCCCGCCTCGGCCCGGCGGCATGCACCGAACGCGGCGCCATGCGCGACCCCGCCGCGCTGTTGTTCAACAGCTCGCAAGGCTGACGAACCCTGTCGGGTCGAGCCCTATTCTTCCGGCACCCCCGCCTTGCGCAGGCCGACGAAATAGGTCGCCTCGATCAAGGCGCGGATCTTTGGCGCCCCCCAGGGGTCCACGGCGCGTAAGCGGGCGAGGCTCGCATAGCGGTCGTCCGCGGCCAGCCGGCGCGCCTCGGCGAGCTCGACTGCGGCGTGTTCGAGGTCGCCCTTGAGGGCATAGGCCGCAGCAAGAAACGAGCGGAAGATCGCCGCCGCGGGCGTGGCGTTGCGCGCCTTTTCGGCCCAGAGGACGGCCTCGTCGATACGCGACTGCAGCAGGTGCGCGCGTCCGATCCGGCTGTAGAACAGACCGATTTGCGGATCGCGTGGGCTGAGCCGGATGGCCTGCTCCTGCGCCGGGATCAGCGCTTCGACCGATCCGCTCATAAACCGGCACCAGCCGAGATGGGAGTAGGTGTGGGCCCAGTTGCGGTTCAGCGCGATGACGGTCTCGTATTCGACGATGGCCTCGCCGTAGCGGTGCTGCGCGCGCAGCACCTGGCCCCTGGCGAAACGCGCGAGCGAGCTGCGCGGCGCCGCGGTCGAGGCCCGCCCGGCCAGCTCTTCGGCGCGTGCCACATCCGCCGCCGCGGTGTCGGTCATCAGGTCGAGCGCGCTGGCGGCCAGCTCGATCGCCAGCCAGCTCTGCGCCGCAACCGATTCCGGATCGAGCGCCAATGCGCGTTCGAACAAGGCGATGGCTTCGGCGCGGTTCGCGCGCGACGGCGGCTTCAGCCGAACCGCGCGGCCGCGCAGGATGTAATCGCGCGTGTCCGGACGCTCGATCGGCCGCGCCGCGGCGGCATCGACCAGCTCGAGGTCGAGCGCAACCGCGATCCGGTTGGTAATCTCGTTCTGCAGGGCGAACAAATCGCCGGCGTCGCCTTCGAAACGCTCCGCCCAGAGATGGACATCGGTCTCGGCGTCGATCAGCTGGGCTGTGACGCGGACCCGGTTGCCCGCCCGCTGCACCTCTCCTTCGAGCGCATAGCGCACGCCGAGCTCGCGACCGATCTGCTTGGTATCGACCGGCCGCCCCCGGTAGCTGAACGCGGTGTTGCGCGAGATCACCAGCATGTCCGGGATGCGCGAGAGGTCGGTGGTCAAATCGCCGGTGACTCCATCGGCGAAATATTGCTGGTCGGGATCGTCGCTTAAATTGGCGAAGGGCAGCACCACGATCGAGAGCGGCGGCGCCGCGGCTGCGGCGGGCGGCACCGACGCGAGGCTGCGCGGCGGCTCGAGCGCGGTCTCAGCCGAGGCATCCTCGTGCACCTCGCCGATAAAGCGCACGCCGCGGCGCGGCACAGTGCGGATGATGCGCTGCTCGGCCCCGCTGTCGCCGACGGCCTTGCGCACCGCATTGAGGCGCGTCGTCAAGGTCGAATCCGAGACGATCCGCCCGCCCCACACACCGTCGATCAAATCGTCCTTGCTGACCACCCGGCCCCGGTTGCGCAGCAGAAAGACGAGAAGATCGAACACCTGCGGCTCGAGCGCGACAGGCTCGACGCCGCGGTGCAATTCGCGTGCCGCGATATCGAGCGTGAACTCGCCAAACCTGAAAGTCATCTTCGCTCGCTCGCCTCGGGCTCGGGCGGCATCCGTGACAAAAGGACAGGTCCTGAAGGAAAACTGAAGCACACCTTACAGGCAAATCAGGAGCATCTCAAAGATTTGCGGCGCGAGCGCGGCCATTCTGACGGGCATCCGAGCGTGGCC
>DASXAM010000376.1:0-20816 GCA_036404275.1 Allostellaceae bacterium | reverse complement strand
CGAGCGAATATTTGATGAAACGGGTAAAGCGCAGCCAAGTCTGACGACGCCATTCGAAATCGGGATCGATTACCGCCATGATGTCCCTCGCGGTGGACAGCCGGCCGGCAGGTATAGCCTAATCACCGGTCGATACAAGAGCCTGCGGGCCGGCGTCGCACGGGTTCGACACCCAGCCTGTGGGCGGTTGCATACCATCGATCTCGGCCTTGCCCTCGACCACGCGGACCCGGCCCTCGGCAACGAGCCGCAATGCCAGCGGGTAGAGGCGATGCTCTGTTTCGAGGATGCGCGCCGACAGGCTCGCCTCGTCGTCCTGAGCCAGCACCGGCACCACCGCTTGCGCGATGATCGGGCCGGTATCGGTTTCGGGCCGCACGAGATGCACGGTGCAGCCGGCAAAACGCACCCCGGCGGCAAGCGCTTGGCGCTGCGCGTGGAGGCCCGGAAATGCCGGCAGCAGCGAGGGATGGATGTTGATCATTCGGTCGGGCCACCGCTCGACGAAGCCCCTGTCGAGCAGGCGCATAAATCCGGCGAGACAGACGAGCTCCACCTTCTCGCGCTGCAGCAGCCCCTCGGTTTCGGCGGCAAACGCGTCGCGCTCCAGGTGCGGCACAATCGCGCTCCGGATCCCGGCGGCGGCCGCGTACGCAAGCCCCGGCGCATCGGCGCGGTTGCTGACAACAAGGACGATTTCAGCCGGGAAACCGGGCTCCGCGCAAGCCTCGCTCAGCGCCCGCAAGTTCGAGCCACGACCGGAGATCAGCACCGCCGCTCTCAGCCGCGGCATCGCCGCCCCGCTTGGCGGATGGAGCGCCGCCGGCCGATGGCGTCGCTGCGAAATCTGCGATATGACCGCGCAACCATAGTCGGGCGGGCAGCAAGATATCGGGTCGGAGGCGGTTTGCAATGAATTCGCCGCTGTTGCCGGCGATCGCGGGAGGGCGAGCCGGCCGCTGCGCCGCCAGCGCTGCGATGCTGTTGATTGCGGTGCTGCTGCATACCGCGCCAGCCTGCGGCGACGACCAGCCGGACCCCTATACCGCGACGGTCAAGGTCGATGCCACCGCCGACAACGCTGCCGATGCGCGGCGGATGGCGCGGATCGATGGCCAGCGGCGGGCGCTCGACGCGGTGATCGCTCGCCTCTCCGGCTCGCCCGATACCTCGAAGCTGCCCAAGCTCGACGACAACGCGGTAACCAATCTGGTCGACAGCTTCGAAGTGGCGCACGAGCACATGTCGGCGGTGCGCTATCTGGCCGACTACACGTTTCATTTCCGGGGGGCAAAGATTCGCCGGCTGATGCACGACGCCGGGATCGGCCGCGCCGAGGCGAGCACGGGCAAGGCGGCGGTCGTCCTGCCGGTCTATCGCGACGGCAGTGCAGCACTGCTGTGGGACGACCCCAACCCGTGGCGCGAAGCCTGGGCGAAGCGCCCAGCCGGATCCGGGCCGGTGCGGCTCGACGTGCCGCTCGGCGGCGTCGCCGATTTGAGCACGATCGATGCCGAGCAGGCCCTTGCGGGCGATTCGGCAGCACTGACGGCGATCGCCCAGAGTGCCGGCGTGACCCAGGCGATCGTCGCTCTGGCGACACCGCAACGGCAGGGCGATCGCCTCACGGGTCTCGCCCTCACCGTCAAACGCTACAATCTCGGCCGGCTTGCCGATTCGCAGAGCGAGACAATCGATGCGAAGGCCGGCGAAAGCGAGAGCGGCTTGATCGCACGGGCAGTCAATGCGCTCGCCGATGCGATCGAGAGCGGAACCGGCAAGCTCGCCGATACGAATTCCAGTCAGGCGGCTAGCCTGACGGCCACGGTTCCGATCACCAGCCTCGGCGAATGGGTCGAGGTGCGACGGCGGCTGGCCGCGGTGCCCGCGGTCCGCAAGATCGAGCTGTTGTCATTGACACGGCGGGAGGCGAAGATTGCGATCACCTATCAGGGCACGCCCGACCAGCTGAAATCGAGCCTCGCCGAGGCCGATCTCGATCTCGGTGGCGGCGATCCCTCATGGCAGCTCCAGCCCGCAGGTGCCGCCGGCGCCCGCTGATCGCGCGACAACCGGCGATGCCGACACCCTTTCAGAGCCATCATGATGAGCCGGCTCGGGCTCAACCTTCCCAACCTTATTACCCTGGCGCGGCTGCTGCTGGTGCCGCTGGCGATCTGGCTCATCCTCGACGCGCGCTATGGGGCCGCCTTCTGGATCTTCGTCGCCGCCGGCGTGTCGGACGGGCTCGACGGGTTTATCGCCAAGCGCTTCGACCGGCGCACGCGGCTCGGCGCCCTGCTCGATCCGGTAGCCGACAAGACCTTGCTCGTCAGCGTCTATGTGACGCTCGGCTGGGCCGGCGCGCTGCCCACATGGATCGTCATCCTGGTCGTGTTCCGCGATGTCATGATTATCGGCGGGTTCGTGCTGATCCAATCGACCGCTGCGCCCAAGCGTTACGACCCGCTTTACATCAGCAAGATCAACACCGCCGCCCAGATCATTTTGGTCGGCTTTGTCCTGGCGCGGCTCGGGATCGGCGCCGACGCCGCTTTGGCGACAATGTCTCTCGTGCTCTTGGTGGCGGTCACCACCGTGCTGTCGGGACTGTCCTACCTTGTGCGATGGGCGCGGATTCTGTCGCGCGCCGAGCAGATTTGGTGACCCCGCCGATGGCGCCGTGACATGAGCCAAGAGGTCTTCGACCTGTGGCCGCGGGCGCTGGGCCGGTCCGATTTTCTGGTCTCGGGCAGCAACGAGGCGGCAATCGGCTGGATCGACCGGTGGCCGGCCTGGCCGATGCCGGTGCTCCTGCTGCACGGGCCGCCGGGTTGCGGCAAAACCCACCTCGTCCAGGTTTGGCGGCGGCGCGCGGACGCGGAAATTGTCTCGGGAGACCGGCTCGACGAAGCGTGCGTGGCGTCTCTGCTCGCGCCGGCAAAGCGGCCGATTGCGATCGACGACGCCGATCGCAGCTCTGAGCGTGCCCTGCTCCACCTCTACAACACATGCATCGAGGGGGGCGGCAGCTTGCTGCTGACCTCACGCCGGCCGCCGGGCCAATGGCGGGCCGGCCTCGACGATTTGCGCTCCCGGTTGCGCGCCTCGGCCGCGGTCGGGATCGAAGCGCCCGACGACGCGCTGCTCGGCGCCGTGCTGATCAAGCACTTCGCCGATCGCCGCGTGCCGGTCACACCCGAGCTGATCCGCTATGTGATGGAGCGGATCGAGCGATCGTTTGCGGCGGTGCGGGCGGCAGCGGCGGCGCTCGACCGGGCGGCCCTGTCGCAGCATCGGCCGATCACGGTAGCATTGGCGCGGCGGGTGCTGGATCAGTCCTTATCACCGGGCAGCGATTCGGGGATGACGTAGTCGACCAGCCGATAACGGGATGCACCGAGCGCCGACCAGGGCGCGTCGATACGAAAGCTGGCACGCGCCGCGGTCGGAAACTTGTCGGCCGCGAGCGCTTCCGCGCCCGGAGAGGCGGGGTCTGCGAGGGCGATCGCCAACTCGTGAATCCCCGGGTCGTGACCGACCAGCAGAATGGCGATTTCGCTTTCGTCCAACCGTCGCAGGCGGGCTAGCAATCGATCGCGGCCAGCGAGGTAGAGGCCGTCTTCGATCAGGCAGCGCGGCCGGCTCGGGAACTCGGCGAGGACCAGCTCGAGGGTCTCGCGCGTACGTGCTGCGCTCGACGACAGTGCCAGATCGAGTGTGCCCACCGCCGCCGGCAGAGATTTCCCAACTCGGCGTGCAGCCTCTCGCCCGCGGCGGTTCAAAGCGCGTTCGTGATCGCCCCCGTCATCTTTTGCTCGCGCCTTTGCATGACGCAGCAAATGCAGCATGTGCATGGCCTGTCTCCTGCGGGCTCCAGCGTAGGCGACGCTCCGTCGGCGCCCGCTGCTGTCCCGTGCTCCGAATAGAACCCCGCTCGCCCATGACAGGCGACTGACCGGGCGGTAGAATTGTTGCCGGCCGCCCCGGTTAACGGCCGGTTGGGAGAACCGCAGTGGCGATCAGCGCACAGACCGTCGAGCTCAAACCGGTCGATACGCATTCCGAGAAGCGCTTCATCAATCGCGAGCTGTCGTGGCTCGCTTTCAACGAGCGGGTGCTCGCCGAGGCAGACAATCCGCGCCACCCGCTGCTCGAACGCCTGCGGTTTCTGTCGATCTCGGCGAACAACCTCGACGAATTCTATATGGTGCGGGTGGCGGGGCTCAAAGGCCAGCACCTGGCCGGGGTCAAGACGGCGAGCCAGGACGGGCTGACGCCCGCCCAGCAGCTTGAGGAGATACGGCGTCGAGCGAGCCGCCTGATGGCGACCCAGCAGGTTACCTGGCTGTCGTTGCGCCGGCAGCTCGACGAGGCCGGGGTCTCCGTCGTCGAGCCGGCCGATCTCAAGCCCGGCGACCGCGCCTGGCTCGAGGAGCGGTTCATGGCCGATGTCTTCCCGGTGCTGACCCCGCTGGCGATCGATCCGGCGCACCCGTTTCCGTTTGTCGCCAATCGTGGCTTTGGGCTGGTGCTCGAGCTCGAGCGGGTCAGCGACGGCGTCCGGCTGCAGGCATTGACTCTGATCCCGTCCTCGATCGACCGCTTTGTCCGACTGCCTGGAGCGCGCATCCGGTTTCTGCCGGTCGAGCAGATGATCGCGATGTTTCTCGACCACCTGTTTCCGGGATTTGCCGTCGTCGCGCAAGGAGTGTTCCGGGTGCTGCGCGACAGCGAGGTGGAGATCGAGGAGGAAGCTGAGGACCTCGTCCGCCTCTACGAGACGGCGCTCAAGCGGCGGCGGCGCGGTCATGCCATCGACCTCGCCGTCGATGCGACGATGCCGGCGGAGTTGCGGCGTTTTCTGATCGAAAAGCTCGATGCCGCACCGGCCGACGTCTTTGCCACCGACGGCATTCTCGGTTTGAACGATACCGAAGAGCTGATCATCGACGATCGCCCCGACCTCGTTTTCACCCCCTATAACGCGCGATTCCCGGAACGCATTCGGGATTTCGGCGGCGATTGTTTTGCCGCGATCCGGCAAAAGGACATTATCGTCCATCATCCTTACGAAAGCTTCGACGTCGTCGTTCAGTTCCTGCTGCAGGCGGCGCGCGATCCGGCCGTCGCTGCGATCAAGCAGACGCTATACCGCACCAGCGAGGACAGCCCGATCGTACGGGCATTGGCGGAAGCCGCCGAAGCCGGAAAATCGGTGACGGCATTGATCGAGCTCAAGGCGCGGTTCGACGAGGAGGCGAATATTCGCTGGGCCCGCGACCTCGAGCGCGCCGGAGTGCAGGTGGTCTATGGTTTTCTGCGGCTGAAGACCCACGCCAAGGTGTCGCTCGTGGTGCGGCGTGAAGCCGGCCAGCTCTACTCCTACGTCCATTTCGGCACGGGCAATTATCACCCCTACACCGCCAAGGTGTATACCGACCTGTCGTTTTTCACCTGCGATCCGGCGCTGTGTCGCGACGCCGCCCGACTGTTCAACTACATGACCGGCTACGCCAGTCCGGCGAGCCTGGAAAAGATCGCGGTTGCCCCGATCAACCTGCGCACCCGCCTCGGCGAGCTGATCGAGGCCGAGATCGCCAACGCGCGGCAGGGCAAGCCGGCGCAAATCTGGGCAAAAATGAACGCGCTCGTCGACCCGGCGCTGATCGATCTGCTGTATCAGGCCTCGCAGGCCGGCGTCAGCATCGACCTCGTGGTGCGCGGCATCTGTTGCTTGCGGCCGGGTGTGCCTGGCCTTTCCGACAACATCCGGGTGAAGAGCATCATCGGCCGCTTTCTCGAGCACGGACGAATCGTCTGCTTTGGCAACGGCCGCAAGCTGCCGTCGGACCAGGCCAAGGTGTTCATCAGCTCGGCCGACTGGATGCCGCGGAATTTCGACGGGCGGGTCGAGGCGTTTGTGCCGATAGAAAATCAGACCGTGCATCGCCAAGTGCTCGACGAAATCATGGTGGCGAATTTGCGCGATACATTGCAGAGCTGGAGCCTGCTGCCGAACGGGGCATACGAGCGCGTGTCGGCCGATGACGAGGCGTTCTCCGCGCACACCTATTTCATGACCAATCCGAGCCTCTCCGGGCGCGGCCGGGCGCTGCGGCGGCACCAGCCGAAGCTCGTTGTTCGCTGAGCCGATGCCCGATTGGGACACACCCGCTGCAAAGGGCCGTATCGGCGTCATCGACCTCGGCTCCAATTCGCTGCGCCTCGTCGTCTTCGAGCGGCTCGGCGAGGCGCTCTTTCCGCTGGTCAACGAAAAGGCGATGTGCGGGCTGGCGCGCGGCATCTCGGCCAGCGGGCGTCTCGATCGCGCCGGCATGGGCGACGCGCTAGTCAATCTGCGGCGTTTCGTGGCCCTCGCCCGAGCCATCGGCGTCGACCATCTGGCGGTGCTGGCGACCGCCGCGATGCGCGACGCGAGCGATGGCCGGACGTTTGCCGACGAGGTCTCGCGCACCTGCCGTGTGCCGGTCGAGATCATCGACGGCGCGGAGGAGGCGCGGCTGTCGGCCGCCGGGGTGCTCGCCGGTATCCCGGAAGCCGATGGGATTGTCGCCGACCTCGGCGGCGGCAGCGTTGAGCTCGTGCGCTTGGCAGCCGGCGCCACCGGCGATCTCGGCCGGATCGGCCGCGGGATCACCTTGCCGCTCGGCCCGCTGCGGCTCGGCGCCCTCGGGGACAGCTCGAAGGCGATATCGGAAGCGGTGGATCGCGCGTTCGCTGCGGCTTCGGTGCTGCCGGCGCCGGGCGGGGCAACCTTATATCTGGTCGGTGGCGCGGCTCGGGCGATCGCACGGCTCCACATGGAGCACACGCGCTACCCGCTGCACATCGTGCACCAATACAGGCTCGCCCGCGCCGAGGCCGAAGCATTCTTCAGCCTCGTCGGCGGGCTGTCGCGCAAATCGCTCGAACGAATCATTTCGATCCCGCGCAAGCGTCTCGAAACCGTGCCGGTCGCGGCCTTGATCTTGCGCCGTCTCGTCGCCGCGATGAGTCCGAGGCGGGTCGAATTTTCAGCGTTCGGATTGCGGGAGGGCTATGCCTACAGCCTGATGCGCGAGGCGGGCTCCGGCGGGGATCCACTGATCGCCGCCTGCGCTGCGATGGCCCGCAGCCAGAGCCGGTTCCCGCCGGATGGCGCTCGCCTGCAACAGTGGACAGCCCCGCTCTTTCCGGGTCTCGACGGCCACCGGCGGCGGCTGCATTTGGCGACGTGCTGGCTCGGCGATATCGCCTGGGGCGAGCACCCCGATTACCGCGCCGAGCAAGGCTTCACGCGCAGTCTGAGGATGCCGCTGCCGGCGATCACCCACGCCGATCGGGTTTTTGTCGCAGCGGCATTGCATTGGCGCTATGGCGGCTCCGCCGACGATCCGGTTCGCGGCCCGACCCGTCCGCTGCTCGATCCGGGCACCGCCGCCGAGGTGCGCAGCCTCGGCTTGGCGTTGCGCCTTGCCTACACGCTGTGCGGCGGGGTCATCGATTTGTTGGCGCAGGCCCGGCTCGGCCGCGACGGCGGCAACCTCGCTCTCGAAGTCCCGGCAGCCGGGGGGATGTTCGGCGGCGAGACGGTGCAGCGGCGGCTCGATGCGGTCGCCCGCTCGATGGGCGTCGCTGCTTTGCTGGTCCCGCGACAACCGGACTAAGCATCGTTCGCTGGTTAATTCAATCGCTGCCGGTGCCGCAGCCGGGCCAGATCGGCTTCTGAAAGGCGGACAGAGAGATGAGCGGCTTCCGCATCGTCGCGCCGCCCCAGCACCTTGCCATGCCGATAGACCCACGCCAAAGTGCCGCCGTCGCTCAGCGGGATTTCGAGCCGCACCGAGCGTCCGTCGCCGTCGAGCCGGCGGTCGATCAGCTCGAGAAGGGCCCGGCACCCTTCCCCGGTCAGCGCCGAAAGCGCCACACTTGGGACATTGCGCGAGGCTGGGCCGGCGGCGTTTCCGCGAAGCGCCGGGTCCAGCAGGTCGATCTTGTTCATCACTTGGACCGGCTCGGCCTCGCCCGGCTCGCCGCGGCCGAGCTCGGCAAGGACCGTTAGCACGTCCTCGCGCTGGACCTCGGTGTCGGGGTGGTGCGCGTCGCGGACATGGACGACCAAGTCGGCCTGGGTCACCTCTTCCAGCGTGGCGCGGAAAGCGGCGACGAGATGGGTCGGCAAATCGGAGATGAAGCCGACGGTGTCGGACAGGATCGCCACCCGACCGGACGGCAGGTCGAGGCGGCGCATTGTCGGATCGAGCGTCGCAAAAAGCATGTCCCCGGTGCCGACAGCGGCTTGCGTCAGCCGGTTGAACAGCGTGGACTTGCCCGCATTAGTATAGCCGACCAGCGCCACGACCGGATAGGGCACCCGGCGCCGTGCGGCACGGTGCAGCGCACGCCGGCGCCGAATGGCTTCGAGCTCCAGCTTCAACCGGGCGATGCGCTCGCCGATCAAGCGGCGGTCGATTTCGAGCTGGCTTTCGCCGGGACCGCCGAGAAAGCCGAAACCACCGCGTTGGCGTTCGAGATGCGTCCAGGAACGCACCAGCCGCGAGCGCTGGTAGGACAGCGCCGCCAACTCGACCTGAAGCCGGCCCTCATGGGTACGGGCGCGGGCACCGAAGATTTCGAGGATCAGACCGGTGCGGTCGATGACCTTGGTCTGCCATCGCCGTTCGAGGTTGCGCTGCTGGACCGGCGAGAGCGTGGCGTCGACGACGACGAGCCCGATGCCGTTTTCGTTGATCAGCTCCCCGAAATTCTCGACCGTGCCGCGGCCGAGCAAGCTGCCGGGCTGGGGACGCGCAACGCGAGCGATTTCGGCGCGTACCACGTCGAGGCGGATCGCCCGCGCGAGACCCACGGCTTCGTCGAGCCGGGCCTCGATTGAGCGAGCCGGCGGCTCTCGCAACCGGCTCGCAGGCGACGATTTGGTAGCCGGATGAAGGATGAGCGCGCGGCCGGTCGAGCCGCTGCCGTCCTCGGTTGAAACGGTCGTGCGGCTCAGGATTCGCCGATCTCCTTATTGCCGTCGAAGAGCTGAATCGGCTGCGCCGGCATCACCGTCGAGATCGCGTGCTTATACACCAGCTGCGAATGGGCATCCCGCCGCAGCAGCACGCAAAAGTTGTCGAACCAGGTGATGATCCCCTGCAGCTTGACGCCATTCACGAGGAATACGGTAACCGGCGTCTTGTTTTTTCTGACGTGGTTCAAAAACACGTCTTGCACGTTTTGCGACTTCTCCGCAGACATGGGTGTGTCTCCCGTCCCCTTTCTTGGGGCTGAGTCGGCCCAGCCCACGCCAAAGCAATACGCCTCGGCAATGCCGCCGAGCCGCCGGTACCAAGATGGGCAGGCGATGGTAAATCACAAGTCCCGAAGCAGCCGAAACAGGGTGTCGGCATCGGCACACAGATGGCGCGGCGGGCATCGCCCGGATTCCGCCTCGCTCAAGCCCGCTCCGAGAAGGACGGGCACGCAGCCCGAATTATGCGCGCATTCCATATCGACGCCGTTATCGCCGACAAACCAGACCGCCTCGCCCGCGCCGATCCCGCTCGGCTCCAGCGCCAGCGCGACCGGAGCGGCATGAGGCTTGTCGATGGCAGCGTCGCCCGCGCCGACGACGCGGCCGAAAAATCGCGACCAGCCGATCGCTTCCACCTCTCGACGCAAAATTGCGCCGGTCTTGTTGCTGACGACGCCGAGATAAAAGCCCATCTCGGCGAGCCCGGCGAGCAGTTCGGCGCAACCCGGCAACGCCGCGAGCCGGTCGAGATGGATCGCCCGAAACGCATCGAGATAGATCAGCTGGGCCTCTTCCCAGCGCTTGCCGAAATGATGCGGAAAACTCTCGCGCAGGCTGAGCCTGACCTGCGCCTTGGTATCTTCGAGCGTCCAGAGTGGCCGGTCCATTGCGGCCATTGTTACGTTGAGCGCGTCGTGGATCGTCCCCCAGCTGTCGACGAGGGTGTTGTCCCAATCGAACAGGATCGCCCGCGGCCGTGCGAGGCCGGATAAGGATGCCGGCGGCATCGGTTCAGGTGCCGACTTTGAGCGGGCGGTCATTGCCGAAGACGCCGAGCGATTTCAACTTGCGATGCAAGGCGGAGCGCTCCATCCCGACAAATGCGGCGGTTCGGGAAATGTTGCCGCCGAACCGGGTCACTTGGGCCAATAGATATTCGCGCTCGAATACTTCGCGTGCATCGCGCAACGGCAGCGTCATAATCTCGCCGCCCTTGTCCCATTTGACCACAGTCGGCGCGATCGCGGTGATTTCGTTGGGCAGCATGTCGGCACGGATCGGCTCGCGGGTGTCGCCGGGCGCCATGATCAAAAGCCAGTCGATGACGTTGCGCAGCTGACGCACATTGCCGGGCCAGGTATAGGCTTGCAGCGCCGCCAGCGCGTCCTCGCCGAACTCGCGCGGCGCGAGCCGCGCCGCTTCCGAGGCGCGGGCCATAAAATGGCGGGCGAGGAGCGGGATATCCTCCCGCCGCTCACGCAGCGGCGGCACCTTGATCGGCACGACGCTGAGCCGGTAATAGAGATCCTCGCGGAAGCGACCGGCGCTGATCTCCGCGCCCAGCTCGCGATTGGACGAGGCAACGACGCGGACATCGACCTCGACCCGGCTTGAACCGCCGATTCGCTCGAACGTCTGCTCCTGCAAGGCGCGCACGATCTTGCCTTGAGTTTCGAGCGGCATGTCGGCGACTTCATCGAGAAACAGGGTTCCGCCATGCGCCCGCTCGAAGGTCCCGATCTTGCGCGGGCTACCGTCGCTGCCGGTCTCGGTGCCAAACAACTCGATTTCGAGCCGGTCCGGCCGCATCGTCGCGCAATTGACCGGGACAAAGGGGCCCTTCGACCGGCGCGACCGCGCATGCAGCAAGCGCCCGACCACTTCTTTGCCCACGCCTGGCGGTCCGGTGATCAGCACCCGGCTGCCGGTCGGCGCCGCCTTTTCGATCTGCTGACGCACTAAATTGGCTGCGGGTGACACACCGACGAGATCAAGATCGCCGCCGGCGCGCAGCTTCAGCTCCTCGTTTTCGCGGCGGAGCTGAGCCGCTTCGATCGCGCGCTCGACCACTAGCAACAGGCGGTCGGCCTTAAATGGCTTTTCGAGAAAATCATAGGCGCCGATCTTGATTGCTTCGACCGCTGTCTCGATCGTCCCGTGGCCGCTGATGATCACCACCGGCACCGACGGCATGTCGGCCTGCAGCAGCTTCAGGATTTCGATGCCGTCGAGCTCGCTGCCTTGCAGCCAAATGTCGAGGATCACGAGAGTCGGCTGCCGGGCGTAGATCGCCGCCAGCGCCTGGGCGCTGTCGGCCGCTTCGCGCGTCGCATAACCTTCGTCTTTGAGCACGCCGGCAATCAGCAGGCAGATGTCGGCCTCGTCGTCGACGATCAGGATGTCATGCGCCATGGCCGGCCGCGCTCAGCTCCATTGGTTGGTCGGCGCTTTCCGATCGATCCGCGGTGCGCAGTTCGGCCGCAAACACCAGCCGGACACGCGCTCCGTTCGGCTCGGCGTCTTCCAGCACCAGCTCTCCCAAATGATCCTCCATAATCTTTTTGACGATTGCGAGACCCAGGCCCGTCCCTTTGCTGCGGGTGGTGACGTAGGGCTCGGTCAAACGCTCGCGGCCTTGCGCCGGCAGACCGATGCCGTTGTCCTCGACGATGACCGCAGCCTGACCGGGCACCTCCGCGACGGCCACCCGAATCCGGCCGGGCGGGCCGTCTCGCTCGACGATTCGGGCTTCGATGGCCTCGATCGCGTTCTTGATGATATTGACCACGGCCTGGCCAACGAGCCGAGCATCGCAGCTGATGGTCACGCTGCGGCCGGGAAAGCGTGTCGCAAACGCGATCTCGCGATGCGCGGTGCGCTGCAAGACCACGGCACGGTGCACGATCTCGACCAGATTTTCCGGCTTCAGCACCGGCGCCGGCATCCGGGCAAAGGCCGAAAATTCATCCACCATCCGGCCGATGTCGCCGACATGTCGAATGATCGTGTCGGTGCAAACCGTAAAAGTCTCGCGGTCCTCTTTGATCTCTTTGAGATAGCGGCGGCGCAGCCGCTCGGCGGAAAGCTGGATCGGGGTCAGCGGGTTTTTGATCTCGTGCGCGATGCGCCGGGCGATGTCGGCCCACGCCGCCTTGCGCTGGGCCGACAACAGCTCGGTGATGTCGTCGAAAGTGACAACAAAACCCCGGACTTCCTGTTCGTCGGTCTCGGCGGCGATGCGCACGAGCAAGGTGCGGGTGCTGTTACCCTGCGCCAGCTGCACCTGCGACTGCGCAAGGCGGTCCGGGCGGCGCTCGGCCTCGTCGAGCAGCCCGGCCATTTCGGGAACGACCTCGGCCAGATCTTGCCCGATCGACTGATCGAGATCGGCGCCGAGCAGCGCCGAAGCCGAGCGGTTCGGCAGGTTGACCCGCCCCGAGCGATCGAGTCCGATCACCCCGGCCGACACCCCGGTCAACACCGTCTCGGTAAACCGGCGGCGTTCGTCGAGCTGGCGGTTTGCTTCTTTCAGCTCGCGCTGCTGGCTTTCGATCTGGTTGGTCATCCGGTTGAAGGCGCGGCTCAACGAGGCGAGCTCGTCGTCCTTTTCCCCTTCGGGAACGCGCGCCGCCAAATCGCCGCCCCGGACCTGCTCGGCGGCGATCGCGAGACGGCTGATCGGGACTGCCAGCTGGGTCGCGAAATGGATCCCGATCGCCGCCGCGGCGACCAGAAACAGCAAAGCCACCATCAAAAAAATCAACGCGAAGGTGACCTGAAAGCCTGAGCGCTGACCTTCCATCTTTTCGTACTGGGCGGCCGCGCGCTGGGTTTCCTCCATATAGTTCAGCACCCGCGGCTCGATATAGCGGCCGACATAGAGATAGACTTGTCCCCATTGGTCGAGACGGACCAGCGCACGCACCCGGTTGTCGCTGTCGTTGGTCATGACGGCGACGTCGCCTTCGTCGGCGACGTGCATCGCGCCGTCCGGAACCGGCTCGAATCCCAAGGTGAACGACAGGCTCGACCGCGCCAGGACCTGACCCCCGCGGTCGAAAACAATTGCCTCGTTGAGGCCTCGCAGCGCCGCCTGGGCCGAGACGACCCGATTCAATTGCGCCGGGTTCAGCTGCAGTTGGACCGCATCGCGGTTGAGGTCGTTGGCCATGGCCAGCGCATCAGCGCGGATCGCCCGCTGGTGCTCGTGCAGATACGCCTCGGCCACGGCCAGCGATTCGGAGATCGCGGTGCGCACCTTGTCGCTGAACCACGATTCGACGCCGTAGCTGAAGAACAGATACGAAAAGATCGCGACGATGATTGTCGGGGTCACGGCAATCAGGCTGAACAGGACAACCAGCCGGATTTGCAGCCGCGAGCCGGCAAGGCCGCGCCTTCGCTCCGCCCAGACCTGGAGCAAGCGCTTGGCGATCAACCCACCGAGCGCCAGCAGCAGCAGCAAGTCGAGGTTGAGCAGGCTCAGAACGGCGCCGGGATGCGGGCCGAAGGGCGGCGCCCCGGTCAGCGCCATATAGGTCGCTATTCCCGAAGCAAGCGCGGCCACGGCGAGCGCGATGGCGAATTTGTGCCGCAAACCGATGCGGCCCGCCCAGATCCGAACCCGCCGCATCGGGTTCATGCCCACCTCTGATCGAAATCCCGCCCCGTGCCGATACCGGCCCCGCGCGATCGGAGCTACCACTGTTCTATTTTAGGCCGCGGACCACCGGAATGTCCAACTCGCGGATCTTCTTGCGCAGAGTGTTGCGATTGAGGCCGAGCAGATGCGCCGCCTTGATCTGGTTGCCGCGGGTGGCGCCAAGGGTCAGGGTGATCAGCGGGCGCTCGATCTCGCGGAGGACCCGGTCGTAGAGCCCGGTCGAAGGAAGGCTGCCCTCGTGCGCGGCAAAGTAGCCCCTGATGTGGTATTCGACCGCCGATGCGAGCCCCTCCCCGGCCGGCGCCTGGCCGGGCCCCGCCGCGGCTTGCGGGTCGCCGAGCTCGGCGTCGATGATCCCGGCCCCGATCACTTCCTGCGAATAGAGGGCGGCGAGCCGGCGAACGAGGTTTTCGAGCTCGCGCACATTGCCGGGCCAGCGATGCGCCTGCAGCCGGTCCATCGCCGCGCTGTCGAGCTGCTTCAGCGGCAGACCCTCGCGCACCGCCGCAGCCGTGAAATGACGGACCAATGCCGGGATGTCGGCGCTCCGCTCGCGCAGCGGCGGCAACCGAATCGGCGCCACGTTCAAGCGGTAGAAGAGATCTTCCCGAAACAGGCCACGCCGGATCAGCTCGCGCAGATCGTGATGCGTGGCGGCGATGACCCGCACATCGGCGCGGATCGGCAGCCGCCCGCCGACCGCGGTAAATTCGCCTTCCTGGAGGACGCGCAGCAGCCGGGTCTGCGCCTCGCTCGGCATGTCGCCGATCTCGTCGAGAAACAACGTGCCGCCCTGGGCCTGCTCGAACCGTCCCATGCTGCGCGCGGTGGCGCCGGTAAAGGCGCCCTTTTCGTGGCCGAACAGCTCGCTTTCGATCAGCTCGCGCGGGATTGCCGCCATATTGATCGCAACAAACGGCCCGGCACGCCGCTTGCCGTAAGTGTGCAGCGCGTGGGCGACCAGCTCCTTGCCGGTGCCGCTCTCGCCGATGATCGTCACCGTCAAATCGGTGCCCATCAGCCTGGCGATCACGCGATAGACTTCCTGCATCGGCGGTGAGCGGCCGATCAGCGGCAGCTCTTCGGCGTCGTTTTCGGGCTCGGGCTGCGGCGGGTCGGAAGGAGCGGCCAGCGCGCGCTCGACGACATCGACGAGCTCGTGCAGATCGAAGGGCTTCGGCAGGTATTCGAAGGCGCCGCGTTCGGTCGCCTTCACCGCCGTCAGCAACGTGTTCTGCGCGCTCATCACGATGATGCGCAGCTCGGGGCGCAGCTTTTTAATGCGTGGGATGAGGTCGAGGCCGTTCTCGTCCGGCATGATCACATCGGTAATGACGAGATCGCCCTCGCCGTCTGCGACCCAGCGCCATAGGGTCGCGGCATTTCCGGTCAGCCGTACGTCGTGCCCGAGCCGGGCCAGCGCCTGGTTCAGCACCACTCGGATCGCGCGGTCGTCGTCGGCCACCAGGATCGTCGAAGTCATCGCCCGATACCCTGCTCAGCGACCATCGGCAGAAACACCCGGAACACGGTCCGCCGAGGTTGGCTGTCGAACTCGATGGCGCCGCCATGGTCGCCGATCACCTTCGCCACCAATGCAAGACCAAGGCCAGTGCCGTTGCGTTTGGTGGTAACGAACGGATCAAACAAATGAGGGCGCAGCTCCGCCGGGATTCCGGCGCCGTTGTCGGCCACCGACACCATCAGCGGCAATTGCCGGCGGCCCTCGCCGGCGGGACCGGCAAGGCGCAGCCCTTGCCGAAAGGCGGTGGTCAGGATGATCTCGCCGTCGCCGTCGGGCGCAGCCTCGGCGGCGTTCTTGACGATATTCATAAACACCTGGACCAAGAGGTCGCGGTTGCCGTGCACCGGCGGCAGCGACGGGTCGTATTCTTCGATCAGCCTGGCGTGGCGGGCAAAGCCCGATTGCGCCGCCTTGCGCACCCGCTCGAGCACCTCGTGGATGTTGACCGCCTCGCGGGCGATCGGGCGACGCTCGGAAAACGCCTCCATCCGGTCCACCAGGGCGACGATCCGGTCGGTCTCGTCGCAGATCAGGCGGGTCAGCTCGCGCCCGGCCGAATCGGCGTCCTGCTCCAGAAGCTGCGCGGCGCCGCGAATGCCGGACAGCGGGTTTTTGACCTCATGCGCCAGCATCGCCGCCATCGCGGTCATCGAGCGCGCGGCGCTGCGGTGAATCAACTGGCGGTCCATCTTGTCGGCCATCGAGCGCTCGTGCAGGGTGAGGACCAAGAGATCGCCCGTCTCGCCGGTCAAGGTTCCCTGGATCGTGACGAGCCGGCTCCCAAAGCGCGGCCCTTCGAGCGGCACGTCGTACTCGCAGATCGTGTTGCCGTGACGCCGGACGGCATCGACAAGCGCCGAGAGCGGGCTGCGCGGCGCCAGCAGATCGGCCAGAGCGCACCCAAGAAGCGCCGTCGCCCCCGACCCGAGAAATTGCTCGGCCGCCTGGTTCACCGACCGGATCAGCCCGTCGCGGTCGATCACGATGACCGGGTCCGGCAGCGCCGCCAGCACGGCTGCCGGGTCGGGCGCGCCCGAGCTTGGGCCGCGGCGACGCGATCCCTTGTTCATGCCGCGCGGCGCGCCAGCAATGGCTCGTAAAAGGCGCGGATCAATTCTTTGACGCGGCCGATGTCAACCGTCCGGTTGACCGCGGCGCGGAACTCAGCCGAGCCCGGCAAGCCTTTCGAGTACCAGGCGAGATGCTTGCGCGCGATCCGCGCGCCGGTGTCCGTGCCGTAATGCGCCAGCATGTCCGAATAGTGCCCCTCCACGATTTCGAGCTGCCGCTCGAGCGGCGGATCGGGAAGCCGTCGCCGATGCATAAGCCATTCGATCGCGTGGCGTACGAACCATGGCCGGCCGTAAGCGCCGCGCCCGATCATCAGCCCGTCAGCCCCGGACAGGGCCAGGGCTTCATCGGCCTCTTCGAGGGTGGTGATGTCGCCATTGGCGACGACCGGGATCGTCACCGCCTCCTTGACAGCCCGGATGAACTGCCAATCCGCCGAGCCGCCATAGAACTGGCACCGGGTTCGGCCGTGCACCGTAATCATGCGAATGCCGCAGGCTTGCGCAATCTGCGCGAGCCGCGGCGCGTTGCGGCTCTTGTCGTCCCAGCCGGTGCGCATCTTCAGCGTGACCGGCAGATCGACCGCCCGAACCGTGGCCTCGAGGATGCGCGCGGCATGCATCTCGTCGCGCATCAGGGCCGAGCCGGCATGGCCGTTGACCACCTTTTTGACCGGGCAGCCGAAATTGATGTCGATAATCTGCGCGCCGAGATCGGCGTTAAGCTTTGCCGCTTCGGCCATGACCCGCGGCTCGCAGCCGGCGAGCTGCACTGCCATTGGCTGCTCGTCGACACAGCTTTTCGCCATCGTCAGCGATTTTCGGCTCTCGCGGATCATCGCTTCGCTGGCGATCATCTCGGAGACGACGAGCCCCGCCCCAAGCCGCTTGACGAGCCGGCGGAACGGCAGATCGGTCACCCCCGACATCGGCGCCAGGATGACCGGATCGGCGATGGTCACGTTGCCTAGCGAAATGCCCATAGTTTAAGCAGTTGATTTGTATGCCCAAGCTTTAGGCAGATGCTATCGACCTTCTTTTCGCGACGCAATATCGACGGGGTTAAGGTAGGCTTTCGTATGGCGACCGTTTGCGCACTCGTTGTTGCCGGAGGCCGCGGCAGCCGGTTTGGCGGCGATCTTCCAAAGCAATATCTGCCGCTCGCCGGGCAGACCGTGCTTCGACGCGCCGTCTCCGGATTGGCCGGGCATCCGCGAATCGCGCATGTGTTGGTGGCAATCAGGCCCGAGGATCGAGATCTGTTCGAGCGATCCGTTGTCGGCCTCGGGGTGCTGACGCCGGTGGCCGGCGGATCGACAAGGCAGGAATCGGTCCGACTCGGCCTCGAAGCCCTGTCGATTTATCGACCCGATCGCGTATTGATCCACGACGCGGCGCGACCGTTCCCCGACGCGGCGCTGATCGATCGGGTGATCGACGGCTTGCAGCAGGCGGAGGCGGCGATTCCGTGCTTGCCGGTGCGCGACACAGTGAAGCGCGCCGAGGGCGGCGTGATCCGCGCGACCCTCGACCGGTCCGGCCTATGGCGCGCGCAAACTCCGCAGGGCTTCCATTTCGAAACGATTCTGGCAGCCCACCGCGCCCTGGCCGGACAGGAGCTAACCGACGATTCGGCGGTCGCCGAAGCCGTCGGGATGACGCCGCTGCTGGTCGAAGGCAGCGAGGCCAATCTGAAGGTCACCACCCGCGAAGACTTGGCCGCGGCCGAAAGGCTGGTCGCCGCGGCTCCGGCGGACATCCGCGTCGGCCAGGGTTTTGATGTGCACGCCTTTGGGCCGGGCGACCGCGTCATGATTTGCGGCGTCGAAATCCCGCATTCGTCGGGCCTCGTCGGGCATTCCGACGCCGATGTCGGGCTCCATGCCCTGACCGACGCCGTGCTGGGTGCCGTTGGCGCCGGCGACATCGGAATGCACTTTCCGCCGGGCGATCCCGAATGGCGCGGCGTCTCTTCGGACCGATTTTTGCGTCATGCCGTCAATCTGGCGCTGGCCCGCGGAGGCTCGATCAGCGCGGTCGATGTGACAATCGTTTGCGAACGTCCGAAGATCGGTCCGCACCGGACGGCGATGGTCGAGCGTATTGCAGCGATCCTCGGCGTTTCGTCGGATCGGGTCAGCGTCAAGGCGACAACAACCGACCGTCTCGGGTTTACTGGGCGGAGCGAAGGTGTGGCGGCGCAGGCGGTTGCCACCTTGCGCTTGCCGTTCTGAGACCCCGCACACGCCCCGGGTTCTCGGCCTACCGTTTTGGCATCCCGGTGCGCTCCTCGCGACCTGGTTTGGCGTCGGGCTGGCGCCGGTCGCCCCCGGAAGCCTCGCATCGATCGTCGCGTTGCCGATGGCCTGGGCCATCCGCGGCCTGTGGGGCGAGCCGGGTCTCGCAATTGCCGCCGCTATTGTTTTTGCGGCCGGCTGCTGGGCCGCCGCGATGGCGGTCGCGGCGAGCGGCCGCGACGACCCCGGCGCCGTGGTCATCGACGAGGTTGCCGGACAATTGCTCGCATTGCTGGCCGCTGCACCCTCTCTTCTGGGTTGGGTATCGGCTTTCCTGCTGTTTCGGCTGTTCGACATCTGGAAGCCGTGGCCGGTGCGCTGGGCCGACCGGCGTGTCGCGGGCGGGCTCGGCATCATGCTCGACGACCTGCTGGCGGCAGGCTACGTTGCCCTCATCCTTTTTGGGTTGGCGGCGCTCGGCGGGGCGGTGGGTGTTCGAAGCTGACATCTTGAGCATGGCGGCAGCAGTGCTCGACCGGTGCCGGTCCCGCGGCTGGCGTCTCGCGACCGCCGAATCATGTACCGGCGGGCTCGTCGCCGCCGCGCTGACCGCGATTGGAGGCTCGTCGAACGTTGTCGAGCGCGGCTTTGTGACCTACTCGAACGAGGCAAAGACCGAGTTGCTGGGGGTCCCGCCAGAGACGATTGCAGCGCATGGGGCGGTCAGCGCCGAAACCGCCGCGGCGATGGCCGAAGGTGCCGTCGCCCGTGCGCCGGCCGACCTCGCTGTCTCGGTCACCGGGGTCGCCGGGCCGGGCGGGGGCAGCGCCGAGAAGCCCGTCGGACTGGTGGTCCTCGGCTTGGCCCGGCGCGGTCAGGCAACCCGGACCGAGCGTCACCTCTTTTCCGGCGACCGAGCGGCGGTGCGGGGGGCGGCGCTGCGCGCGGCGCTGGCGCTGCTCGCAGACGAGGCCGGACGCTGAAGCAGCTTCTTGCAGAGGACAACGAATGACCGAGGGGACCGTCGCTGCGGTCAATTGCAGCCTGACACACACATTGGCAAAGCCGAGCCGGGATTGCATCCGGCTGATCAAAGGGCTGGGCGTCGAAGGCGATGCCCATCAGGGTGTCACGGTCAAGCACCGCTCGCGCGTCGCGCGCGACCCGACGCAACCCAATCTGCGGCAGGTGCACCTGATCCACGCCGAGCTGCACGACGAGCTGCGCCAGGTCGGATTTGCGGTCGCGCCCGGACAAATGGGCGAGAACGTCACGACGCGCGGCGTCGATCTGCTCGGCCTTGCCGTCGGCACGCGACTCCATCTTGGTCGCAGCGCAGTGGTCGAGGTGACCGGCTTGCGCAATCCCTGTGCCCAGCTCGACAAGATCGCGAAGGGGCTGATGGCCGCGACGCTCGATCGCGATGCCGACGGCAATTTGGTGCGCAAGGCCGGCATTATGGGCATCGTGTTGGCCGAGGGCGAGGTGTGCCCCGGTGATCCGATCCGGATCGAGCCCCCTCCCCCGCCCCATCTGCCGCTTGCGGTGGTCTAGCCGGAACCAAGTCTTTCCGCTGTGGTCCAGCCGGAGCCGGCGCTGCGCGGCACCGTCGCGCCGCCGCATCGTCGACGTGCCGGCGCTTTGTCGCGATGGGCGATCCTAGCGCCCTTCCGGGTGCGCAGCTTTTGCTTTCAGTTTCCGGCCGATTTGCTGACCTCCTGGGGCAGCGAGGTGGAAAATCTCGTGCTCGGCTGGTACGTGCTGGTGGCGACCGGCTCGGTGATGCTGCTCAGCTTGTTCTGGGCATTGCAATACCTCGGCACCTTGCTGGCGCCCGCCTTCGGCATGGCCGGGGATCGGTTCGGTCACCGCCGCATCATCTGCGCGATGCGGGCAATCTGCGCCAGCCTCGCCGCGACGATGATGGCGCTGGCCCTGTCCGGTGTGCTGAAGCCGGTGCATGTCTTTGTCATCGCCACCGCGTCCGGGCTGGTGCGCACCTCCGACCAGGCAATGCGCAACGCCCTGATCGGCGCGACGATGCCGACCGACCGGCTGATGGCGACGATGGGTCTGTCGCGTTCGACCGGGGATTCGGCGCGCATCGCCGGCTCGCTCGTGGGGGCGGGTCTGTTTGCCGTATACGGCATGGGTCCCGCCTATGTCGTCATCACCGGCTTTTACCTGACCGGGCTGCTCTTGACCTTCGGGGTCGCAGCGGCGCGTCCGGTGCCGCCTCCGGCCGGCGCGGCGCGGCCTTCGCTGTGGCGTGACCTCAGGG
>DASXAM010000375.1:0-1653 GCA_036404275.1 Allostellaceae bacterium | reverse complement strand
GAGGCGATCGCGGTCATCGGCGGGATGAACTCGGTGGGCTCGATTGTCGCCGGCTGGCTTGGCGGCAAATATCCAAAGCACATTTTGCTGGGCCTTCTCTATATCCTGCGGGCGTTTGTCTTCACCGCCTATTTCGTGATGCCGCCGACACCGGGCAGCACGCTCTTGTTCGCGGCGGCGATGGGCATGCTGTGGCTCAGCGTGGCGCCGCTGGTCAGCGGTCTGGTGGCCGACATGTTCGGTACCCGCTACATGGCGACCTTGCTCGGCATCGCCTTTGTCACCCACCAGATCGGCTCGTCGCTCGGCGCCTGGGGCGGCGGCGTGATCTTCGACAAATTCGGCTCCTACGACCACGCCTGGCAGATCGGCGTTGTGATCGGGTTTGGCGCCGGAATCGTCCAGATCCTGGCGGGCGGGCCGACCCTCAGACGCGACCGGATCGCAGCGCCCCGCCTCGCCGCCACCTGAGCCCGCGACCGGCGGCGAGCCGGCGCTCGGAAGGCGGACGAAAGGTCAGAGGCGGTTGCGGCGCGCGGCCTCGCGCGTCGCCTCGATCGAGGCAGAGGCTTCGGCCGCGGCGCGCAAGCGCTGGGCGTGGCGGGCGGCGGGCCGGTCGAGACAGCGCTGCAGCCATCCCCGGAGATGCGGGGTCGCGGCAAGGTCCATCTCGATCGCGCGTCCCAGCACCGCCGCGACATTGAGGTCGGCGACCGTGAACCCTTCGCCCAGCAGGTAAGGCTGGTCGGCGAGCGACCGGTCGAGGACGGCGAAGGGTGCGCGCAGGAGGTCCACAGCGCGGGTCGCAATCTCGGGCTCGCGCTCGTCGGGTGGCAGCCGCAGCGCGTGAAACGACCAGACATTGACGCCGCGCTCGACCTCGTTTGCCGCCCATAGGCTCCATTGCCACGCCTTGGCCTCGCCCTGCGGCGTTGACGGGTAGAGGCTGCCGGTCGAATGCTTCTTGGCGAGGTAGAGGTTGATCGCCAGCGATTCCCACATGACAAAGCCGTCGTCGTCGATCGCCGGCAATCGGCCGTTCGGGTTGACTGCCAAATAGTCCGGTTGGCGCGCCCCCGCGGGACCGGTCTCAATCGGGAAATGCTCGTAATCGAGCCCGAGCTCATGCGCCATCCACAGCACGCGAAACGCGCGGGTTCTGGCGATTCCATAGATGCGCAAGCGAGGCATCGTCGCTCTCCTTCTCTCACAGCGGTTGCTTCAACTCCGATTGTTTCATTGCGCGGGCGCAGTGGGAACCCGGCCTGAATCGATGTAAAAGCGTTTCACATGAGCTGGTCGGGACGAGGCTCCGATGGCCGCCGCGGCTACCATCACGGCAATCTGCGCGAGGCGCTGATCCAGGCGGCGCTCGACCTGATCGCCAAAAAAGGGCCGGCCGGGTTCACCTTTGCCGATGCGGCGCGCTCGGCCGGGGTCAGCTCGGCCGCACCCTACCGCCATTTCCGCGACCGCGACGCGTTGATCGCCGATATTGCCCGGCGCGGCTTCGAGCGCTTTGCCGCGCATCTCGACCAAGCCTGGAACGACGGCCGGCCCGAGCCCTTTGTCGCCTTCGAGAATGTCGGCCGCGCCTATCTCGCCTTTGCCCGCAACGAGCCCGCCTATTACTCGGCGATGTTCGAGGCCGGG
>DASXAM010000374.1:0-4590 GCA_036404275.1 Allostellaceae bacterium | reverse complement strand
ATCGCCACCGACGAAGAAACCTTTGCGCTGACCCGCGACTTGGCGCTGAAGCTCGGCAAGACCCCGGTCGCGGCCGAGGATTTCCCGGCCTTTATCGTCAACCGCATCCTGCTGCCGATGGTCAACGAGGCGGTTTACACGCTTTACGAGGGGGTAGGCTCGGTCGAAGCGATCGATACCGCAATGAAGCTCGGCGCCAACCATCCGATGGGCCCGCTCGAGCTTGCCGATTTTATCGGGCTCGACACCTGTCTATCGGTCATGCAGGTGCTGTATGAAGGGCTCGCCGACAGCAAATACCGGCCATGCCCGCTGCTCGTTAAATATGTCGAGGCGGGCTGGCTCGGGCGCAAGACCGGCCGCGGCTTTTACGATTACCACGGAGACAAGCCGGTCCCGACACGGTAATCGGCGAAACTTTTGTGAATGTTGTCTTCGGATCGACGATCCGTTATCAAGCAACCGCGAGCGCGCGCCGCCCCGGCGCGTCCGATGGCGGCGAGGACGGCTGTTTGCTAATGGCTGGCCTGGACAACTGCCCGGCCCTGGTGCTCAACGCGGATTTCCGTCCGTTGAGCTACTTCCCGCTGTCGCTATGGTCCTGGCAAGACGCGATCAAGGCGGTATTCCTCGATCGCGTCAACATCATCGATTGCTACGACCTTTCGGTGCGCAGCCCGTCGCTGGAGATGCAGCTGCCGAGTGTGGTCTCGCTCAAGGAATACGTGCCGGCGGCGCGCCATCCGGCCTTCACCCGGTTCAATGTGTTTTTGCGCGACCGCTTTACCTGCCAATATTGCGGCCGCCCCCATCCGTCACACGAGCTGACCTTCGATCATCTGGTACCGCGCTCGCGCGGCGGCCGGACGGTCTGGAGCAATGTCGTTACCGCCTGCGGCGCCTGCAATTTGCTGAAGGGCAACCGGCTGCCGCGCGAAAGCGGGATGCACCCCCGTCACCGCCCGATCCAGCCGACGACCCACCTGCTGCAACAGAACGGCCGCGCCTTCCCGCCCAACTATCTGCACGAAAGCTGGCGCGACTATCTCTATTGGGATACCGAGCTCGACCCGAATTGAGCGCGCGCAGCGCCGCGGACGAGGGCGCTCAGCCGCCGGTTGCCGATTTCAGAAAGGCCGACATCCGCTCCCAGGCCTGGTTGGCGCAATTGACGTCATAGGCGGCGCTGCGCTCGTTGAAAAAGGCGTGGGCGGCGTCGTAGCGGTAGATTTCCGGGTGCGCGCCGGCGCCTTTCATCGCCGTTTCGAGCGCGTTGACCGCGGCCGGCGTGCACCAATCGTCCCGGTTGGCGAAATGGCCCTGGAACGGGATGCGGATCTTGGCGGGATCGGCGAAATCCTTGGGCGGGATGCCGTAAAAGCAGACCGCGGCATCGGCCTCGGGGATGTGCACCGCGCCGGCGACGGTCAGCGCCCCGCCCATGCAGAACCCCATGACCGCGGCCTTGCCGCTCCGGCCTTTCAAATGGCGGGTCGCGCCGCGCAAATCCTGGTGCGTGGCGTCCGGAAAATTCAATCCCTCCATCAAATGATTGGCCTCATCCGGCGTCGTCGTCAGCCGGCCCTTGTAAAGGTCGGGGGCGAGCGCGTTCCAGCCGGCGCGGGCAAAGCGATCGGCGACCCCGCAGATCTGGTCGTTGAGCCCCCACCATTCCTGGATCACGACGACCGCCGGCCGCCCTTCGCCGGCCAGCGCCAGATAGCCCTTGGTCGTGCCGCCGTCCGGCCGCGCAAATTCGATCATCTGACCCATCACCCGTCCTCCCCTTGTCAGGCGTCGGCAAAGGCCGGCATCACCTCCTGCGTGAACAATTCGATCGAGCGCAGCGCCTCCGCATGGCTGATCGTGCCAAACGCGAAGTCGCAGACATAATAATTGACTTGAGTCATCTCGATTTCGCGGGCGATGTAGTCGCGCACCTGGGTGGGCGTGCCGGCGATCGCGTCGCCGTGCTTTTGCAAATCGCGCCAATCCTCGGGCAGGGCCGCTTCGAGCGGAAACGGCACGCTGTATTTGTGCCATAGGAGACCCATATGGTGCCGCCAGGCCGGATAGCCGCGGCGTGCGGTGTCGAGCGCCTCGTCTTCGGTCTCGGCGACGATGATGTGGCGGTTGACGCCGAGTAGCGGCAAATCCTTTTCGGGACGGCCGAGCTTTTGCCATTCGGCGCGGTAATTGTCGGTGATCGCACGCACCTGCGCGGGCGGCCGGCGGGTCACCGTGTTGGCGGCGTTTGCCGCGGCCCAGGGCACGCTCGCCGGATTGCCGAGCCCATACCACAATTCCGGATAGGGCTTCTGGAACGGCTTCATCGCAATCGGCACGTGGTCGAAATCGTAGAATTTGCCGTGATAGGTCAGCTCGTCCTCGGTCAGCCCGATGCGGATCGCCTCGAAGGCTTCGCGAAATTGCGCGGCACCCGTCGCGAAATCGACGCCGTAAAAGCCGACCTCGACCGGCGAGATGCCGCGCCCGACCCCGTACATAAAGCGCCCGCCGCTCATCTGGTCGAGCATGCAGATCTCGTCGATCAGCCGCAGCGGGTGGTAAAGCGGCAACAGATACACCATCGGGCCGAAGCGCAAGTTCTTGGTCCGCTGCGTCACCGCCGCCAGAAACACACTCGGCGAGGGCGCGTAGCCCAAAGGTGTGTTGTGGTGCTCGGCCAGATGGTAGCCGTAAAACCCGGCTCGGTCGTACGCCTCGACGAGCTTTAGCCGCTCCTCGAAATGCTTGGTCAGCGGCACGCCGCTGTCGTCCAAATGATCAAATATCCCAAACCGCATCGATCGCTCTCCTTCGATCGCCTCGGTATACCCGTGTCGTCAGCGCCGCGATAGCGCCACAATGATGCGCCGATTACGTGAGGCGCCGGCTCGGGCGGTAGGGACTTTCCGGGTTGACGTCGAGATCGACGATGTCGACACAGCCTTGCCGCTGACGGTGGCTATCACCGGCGTGCCAAGGACCATCCCGCAAGCGCACATCGCCGACCTCGGCAAGCCATAAGCAACGCCACTGCCCGCCATGCGGCAATCCTTTTTCGCTTTGGCCGCCAAATTGATAGGCCAGCGCCTTCTCCTGCCCTTGCGAGTGGCCGAGGATGATCGGGCAAAGCTCCCGCGGGCGCCCGTGATAGGTGCAGAGAATCTGTTTGCGTTCGATCATCGCCTGCTCGAACAGCCTGTAAGCGGCGCTCGGCGCATCAGGCTTACCCCGACGAGCGGTCATCGGCATGGGCGCCCGTGCAAGTCCGCACTGTCGGATTGATCCGCGTCCGACCCCCGCGCTCGCGGTGGAACCATTCGAGCAGATCGGCATCGGACCGCATCGTCACGGTCTTTTCCACCGCCGCAGGACCGCCCTTCAAAAACGCTTCGTCGGTAGATCGTGCATCCGGCTCGTTGTGAATCGCGGCGTGGGACCTCCGGAAGCGGGACGAGCTTTATGACGCGGGACATCATCTCACTTCGACGGCCTTAATGCGGCCCGGCATCGAGCCTGCGCCGCGAAGAGAGTCAGGGCTGCGTCGGGCGGCGGGCACCATGCCGCACGCGTAGAATCCGGACCTGATCAGCCGCGATCCGGTAGCCGATGATATACGGGTATACGATGGTCATTTCGCGCAAGTTTGTTCCAGGGACCGGCCGGCCGCGATAGGGAAAACTCTCCAGGCTGTCGCCGGCCGTCAGAAGCTCACTGGCCACATTCTCGGCGGCGCGGATTGAACTGCGCGATATAGTGGTAGATGTGCTCGATTTCGCGAAGCGCAGCGGGCGACCAGATTACTCGCACGGCGGCGAGACGATCTCGCCCCTCGCAAGCTTCAGCAGCCACGCCCGGACTTTTGCGTGCGGCACCCCCTTGCCCGCGTCGATCTCGGCCTCGGCTTCGGCGATCGCCTTTGCCTCGATTTCGGCATCGATGTCGTCAAAGGCGCTTTCTGTCGCGCTCACATTCGTTCTCCACCGGCTCACAGAAAAACTAATACTCCTGTCGACCGATGCAACTGGCTTTCACCCGGCCGCCATCGTGTGGGCGCCGGGAGCGGTTGTGTCGCCGGCTTCGCACACGGCGTCACGCTCTGCGCGCTCGCATCGCCTGCACGAGCTGTTCCGGCCTGACCGGCGTTGTGTTGACTTCGACGGCGAATTCGGCGAGCGCGTCGCAGACGGCGTTGGCGATTGCTGCGGGCGGCGCGACGGCACCGCCTTCGCCGACCCCTTTGACGCCGAGCGGGTTCAGCGGCGAGGGTGAGTGCTGATGCACGATCTTCGGCACCGGCAGGTCCTTGGCGATCGGCAGCGGGTAGTCCATCAGCGAGCCGGAAAGCAATTGGCCCTCGGCGTCGTAGACGATCGCCTCGCCGAGGATGCCGCCGAGCCCTTGCGCCGCCCCGCCCATGATCTGGCCCTCGACCAGCATCGGGTTGACGACGTTGCCGCAATCATGCGCCACTGCGTAATCGACGATCCGCACCCGCCCGGTGTCGCCGTCGACCTCGACGATTGCGGCGTGGACGGCGTAGCTCCAGGTCACTGTCGCGGGCTGCCAATAAGCGGTCTCTTC
>DASXAM010000373.1:0-2015 GCA_036404275.1 Allostellaceae bacterium | reverse complement strand
CGGGCGCCTGCTTGACAATCGTCGTGGCGACTTCGTTCCAATCCTTGCCGGCGGCGAGCGCGGCTGCGGCTTCCTTGGCCTTGGCCTCGGTCGGGGCCAAAATCTGCTGCACGTCACGGCGCTCGGGCACGACAAAGTCGTCGTGCCGCTGGTCGTACTGCTCCTTGAGCTTGGCCTCCGGGATTTCGATGCTTTGGGCGAGCTCGGACGGAGTCAGGCTCTCGAGCGTGAAGCCGCGGTATTCCGGGGCGCGAAACAAATCCTTGTGCGCGTTGTAAAAGGCTTCGAGCTGGGCATCGGTCGGTTGGCCGACATCGCCGCCGCCGGCAGCGGGCAGTGTGACGATATCGGCGACGCGGGTTTCGTTGCGGTGCCGGTAGAGCGCATCGACCAGCGCCGGGGGTGCGGCCGCACCCGAGGTGATCGCGCCGAACAAATCGCGGGCTGCGATCTCCCGCCGCGTCGTCGCGACGTACTGGCCCTCGCTCATATGGTTTGCTGCCAGCATCGAGTTGAAGGCGGCACGGTCGAAAGCACCGTTTTGCCCACGAAAGGTCGGGTCATGGCTGATGATGTTGCGCACCGCCTCGTCCGACACGTCGAGCCGGAGCCGCCCCGTCTCCTGGTCGGCGAGGCCGCGGTCGATCAGCTCGTCGAGCACCCGGTCCACGACGCCGAGCTTTTTCGCCTGCTCCAGATCGACCGTGCCGCCGGTTTGCAGGCGCAGTCGCTCGAGCGCCGGCTGCAGTGCATTTTGCAGGGCCGACGCGTCGATCGTTTCGTTGCCGACGGTGGCCACGACGGTGTCGGGCGCGCGGTTGCGAAAAATGTCGCCGATCCCCCAGACACCGAAGCTGAGGATCAGCATGCCGAACAGGACCTTGACGACGAGCGATGCGGCACGCGAGCGGATCGCCTGAAGCATGGGCTTCGGATTGCCTCTTCATCGACGGGTCGCATTGACCCGTCCTTTTGCTAATGGAATCGTAGGATAAAGGGGCGCCGGGCGCGCCGCAACGCGTCTGCTCGACGCGGCGGGAGGGAGAAGAGATGCCGAGGCAGCGAAAGCTCGTCGCCGGGAATTGGAAGATGAACGGGCTGCGCGCCGACGGGCTCGCCCTGGCCGGCGAGGTGGCGCGGCGGGCGCGGGCCGACGCGGTTGCGTGTGATCTGCTGGTCTGCCCGCCGGCCACACTCGTGGCGGCAGTGGACGAAATTTTGGCGGGGAGCGGTGTCGCCTTGGGCGGGCAGGATTGCCACGCTTTGCCCAAGGGCGCCTATACCGGCGACATCAGCGCCGAGATGCTGGCCGATGCCGGCTGCAGCCATGTGATCCTCGGCCATTCCGAGCGGCGCCAGGGCCACGGCGAGAGCGACACCGAAATCCGCGGCAAGGTCGTCGCCGCTATGCGCGCCGGGCTCACGGCGGTGCTGTGCGTCGGCGAGACGCAAGCGGAGCGGCTGGCCGGAAATGCCGTCGCGGTCGTTGCCGCCCAGCTCACCGGATCGATCCCCGATGGAATGACGCTAGATCGGCTGATTGTCGCCTATGAGCCGGTCTGGGCGATCGGCACCGGGCTTTCGGCGACGCTCGACGACATTACAGCGATGCATGCGGCGATCCGCGCCCGGCTCGCGCCCGACACGCTCATTCTCTATGGCGGCTCGGTCAACCCGCGCAACGCCGCCGGCATTTTGGGCCTCGCTGAAGTTGGCGGCGCCCTCGTCGGCGGCGCCAGCCTCATCGCCGACGATTTCTGGGCAATCGCCCGCAGCTGCGGGTGAGGCTGGCCGGCCGGCTGCGAAAAGCCTAAAGTCTGTCTCATGATCATCCTGCTGCTTGTCATCTATGTGCTGGTCGCGATCGCGCTGGTCGGGGTCATTCTGCTGCAAAAAAGCGAGGGCGGCGCGCTCGGCATGGGCGGCGGCGGCATGTCGGGGTTCATGACGGGCCGGACCACGGCGAATCTGCTGACCCGGGTCACGGCGGTCCTGGCTGCCGCTTTCATGGTCAC
>DASXAM010000372.1:0-12928 GCA_036404275.1 Allostellaceae bacterium | reverse complement strand
GCGGTCAACAACATCAATACCCTCGTTCATGTGCCGGACGACATGAGCGACGCGGAGGCGACGTTGGTTGTCACCGCCGGCACGGCCATGTACGGGCTCGATGTGCTCGGCGGGCTGATTGCCGGTGAAGGCGTAGTGGTGACCGGGCCCGGCCCCATCGGGCTCCTCGGCGTCGCCGTCGCCAAGGCGCTAGGGGCGGATCCGGTGATCCTGACCGGAACGCGCAAGGCGCGGCTCGACCTCGGCAAAAAACTCGGCGCCGACCATCTCGTCAATGCGCGCGAGGAAGACCCCGTCGCCGCAGTCAAGCGTATCACCCACGGCAAGGGCGTGCAGTTCGTGCTCGAATGCTCGGGTGCGCCCTCGGCCTTGGACGAGGCGGGACAGATGGTCGATCGCGGCGGCCGCATCTGCCTCGCCGCCTTCCCACACGAAAAGGTGCCGGTCGATCTCGCCCACCTCGTGCGCAACAACATCTATGTCCATGGGATTCGCGGGGAGGGCAGGAGCGCCACCCACCGCGCGATGGCGCTGATGAAGCAAAAGCGCTTTGACGCGCGCCTCGTCCACACCCACAGCTTCCCGCTCGAAGAGCTGCCGACCGCGCTCAAATACGCCCGCGAGCGCATCGACGACGCAATCAAGGTCGTCGTCGAGGTCGGACATTAGGGGCGACGCCGGGGCGCATCGGCCCCCACCCTAACCCTCCCCCGCACGCGGGGAGGGAATCGGGCGGGCGGCGCATCGGCGTTGACATCGGTCGGGGGCGGAACTATGTCCGGCCGCTTGGGCCCAGGTGGCGGAATTGGTAGACGCGCTAGATTCAGGTTCTAGTGGGCGAAAGCTCGTGGAAGTTCGAGTCTTCTCCTGGGCACCACCCCGTTGCACCGTAAGGGCCGAGGTGCGCCGTGAGCCATGAGCTCCACTGCGGCGACCTGCCGGAGGCCCTCGATCTCGGCACGGTGGTGGCGATCGATACCGAGGCGATGGGGCTCAACCCCTATCGCGACCGGCTGTGCCTCGTGCAATTGTCGGCCGGCGACGGCGACGCCCACCTAGTCCAATTGGCGCCCGGTGCCTACGAGGCGCCGCGGCTGAAGCGACTGCTCGCCGACCCGGCGGTGACCAAGCTCTTTCATTTCGCCCGTTTCGATCTCGCGATGCTGTACCGCTATCTCGGCGTCATGGCATTGCCGTGCTATTGCACCAAGATCGCCTCGCGGCTCGCGCGCACCTTTACCGACCGGCACGGCCTGCGCGAGCTGTGTAAGGATTTGCTGAGCTTCGAACTGTCGAAGCAGCAGCAAAGCTCGGATTGGGGCGCCCAGACGCTATCGGCCGAGCAATTACGCTATGCCGCTTCGGATGTGTTGCACCTGCACGCGCTGCGCGCGCGACTCGACGCGATGCTGGCCCGCGAGGGCCGCGAGGAACTGGCCCGCGCCTGCTTTGAATTCCTGCCGCATCGCGTCCTCCTTGATCTTGCCGGCTGGGCAGAGCAAGACATCTTCGCGCATTAGCCGCGCCGCTTGGGGGGAGGGGTTTGTGGCGTCGATTGATGTGAAAGTCCGGATCGCCCGGCGCCGATGAGGGGGGCCGTAGCCGCAATTCCGTCGCCGCATGGGACGGCCGTCGGCGGCGGCGATCTCGCGACCGCCCGCCGGGTGATCGCGGCCGAGATCGGCGGGCTCGAGCGCTTGGCGCGCGAGCTCGACAAAACGTTTCTCGCTGCCGTCGATATCTGCCATCGGGTGCGCGGCCGGATTATCGTCACCGGACTCGGCAAAAGCGGTCATGTCGCCAGCAAGATCACCGCCACCTTGGCCTCGACCGGGACCCCGGCGCAATTTGTCCACCCGGTCGAAGCAAGCCACGGCGACCTCGGCATGATCGGCGCCGGGGATGCCGTTATCGTGCTGTCGAACTCGGGCGAAACCGCCGAGCTCGCCGACATCGTCGCCTATTCGCGCCGCTTCGGCATTCCGCTGATCGCGGTCACCGGCGGCCGCCGATCGACGCTCGCCGAGGCGGCGGATGTCGTGCTCGTGCTGCCGGCGGCCGAGGAGGCCTGCCCCATGGGCCTTGCGCCGACCACCTCGACGACAGCGATGATGGCGCTCGGCGACGCACTGGCGATCGCGCTCCTCGAACGCAAAGGCTTTTCCTCCACCGATTTTCGCATGCTGCACCCGGGTGGAAAGCTCGGCCGGCGGCTGTTGCGCGTCGCCGACATCATGCACCCGGCCGAGGAAGTCCCGCTGGTGACGCCCGACGCCCGCATGTCCGAGGCGATCCTGGTGATGACCGCAAAGAGCTTTGGCTGCGTCGGGGTCGGCGACGCCGACCGGATTCTGGTCGGCGTGATCACCGACGGCGATCTGCGGCGTCACATGGATGACGCGCTGCTCGGGCGGCGGGTGGGTGAAATCATGAACCCCGACCCCAAGACGATTTCCGCCACGGCACTGGCCGCCGAGGCTTTAGGGCTGATGAACCGGATTGCGATCACTGCGCTCTTCGTTGTCGACGACAGCGGACGGCCGATCGGCTTTCTGCATTTGCACGATTGCTTGCGGGCCGGCGTCGCGTGAGCCGGTGCGCGGAAAAGCGGGAATGAGAACGCTCGGACAAAAAAGACTGGCCGCAGCGCCGGCATGGTCCGAGCCGCAGCGTGCCCCTTCCAACCCGCGGCCACGTCTCGCCGCCGACCGCTACAGCCGGCGTGTCGCGCTTCTCAAGCGCGTCCTGCCGGCGGTCGGGTTGAGCCTGCTGCTGCTGGTCGCGGCCTGGCCGCGGCTGGTGCCGCTGTGGGAGAGTGTGAGGCTGCCTTACGCGGCGATCGATCTGCGTGAAGCCAAGGAATTGCGGATGATCGATCCGCGCTATGCCGGCGTCGATCGGCTGAACCGCCCTTATGTGGTGACCGCCGCGGTCGGCAGACAATTGCCCGACCGCAACGATCTGATGTCGCTCGACGAGCCTCGCGCGCAACTGCTGCTGCGCCCCGATGCCATGGTGGTCGTGACCGCCGCGACCGGGATCTACCAATCGCAGGCGCAGCTCCTCGACTTGTTCGGCAACGTGACCCTGACGCACCAGAACGGCACGCACTTTGTGACCGCGCGCGCGCATGTCGATCTAGCGACCGACATCGCCGAAGGGCACGATCCGATCACCGGCGCCGGGCCTTCGGGAAACATCGACGGGCAAGGATTTCGCGTCTCGGACCGCGGCGACACGGTCATCTTCACCGGGCGGTCGCATTTGCTGCTCAAGCCGGCAAAGCCGAGCCGACCGCCGGAGCCGCCCACGCTACCGCCCCGGATTGAGCAGGCCGCGCAAATCATCGCTGCGGCCGCCCCGCCGGTCGAGGCCGCGCCCGCCCCCATCTCGCGCAAATCAGCGACAGCGCACCAAACGCACGGCCCTCGAAGGCCAGCACACCTATCGCGCCAGCGCGCACGGACAACGCACCATGCCGGCTGAGCCCCGACTTTGTGCCGGACTCCTTTGTTTCGCCCTGATGTCGCTCGGCTCGACAAGGGCTTCGACGCAAGGGTTGGGGCTCGGCGCCGCGAACGACGGACGGCCGATCGAAGTTACCGCCGATTCCGGCATCGAGTGGCAGCAGAACGCGCAAATTTACGTCGCCCGCGGCAACGCTATGGCTAAGCGCGGCAACACCGAGGTCCATGCCGATACGCTGACGGCACATTACCGCAAGGCCAAAGGAGCGGAAGGTGGGACCGAGATCTACCGCCTTGACGCCGACGGCCATGTCCGGATCAACAACGACAAGGACACCGTCGTCGGCGACCAGGCGGTCTATGACGTGGATCAGCAGATTGCGCTGATTACCGGCAAGGGGTTGAAGCTGACGACGCCGACCGATGTGGTGACGGCGCACGATAGCCTCGAATGGTACGACGCAAAGCAGGTCGCGGTGGCCCGCGGCGACGCCGTTGCCGCGCGCGCCGATCGGCGGATTCGCGCCGACGTGCTGACCGCGCATATGACCAAGCCAAAAGCACCGGACAACGGCAAGCCGGGCGTTGCCCCCGCCGCCGCGGCCAAGCCGGCTCCCACGTCCGCAAAGCCGGCTGCAGTGGCCAAGCCCGGCTCTGCTTCGGAAGAGGCTGCCAAGGAGGATTCCCGGATCAGCCGGGTCGACGCCCAAGGCAACGTCGTGGTTTCGACTTCGACCGATGTCGGCCGCGGCGATTACGGCGTCTATGACGCCGACACCGGCATCGTCACCTTGCTCGGCAATGTCGTGATCACCCGCGGGCAGAATGCGCTGAGAGGCCAATATGCAGTCGTCGACCTGAACCGGAACGTCAGCCGGATGATGACGCTCGCCGCAAAGCCGGGCGCCCCGGCGCCGCGGGTCGAAGGAATTTTTGTGCGCCAGCCGCAGCCGGCCCCGGCCGGCAATGCTGCGGCGACGAAGTCGTCGACTGCAGGCGAAAAGAAGCCGTGAACAGCACGCGCGCGCCCTCCCGCCCCGCGGTTGGCGCGCAGCCGCGGCTCGTCGCCGACAACCCGGCTCAGGAAGACAGCGGTCTGAAAGGACAGGGGCTCGGCAAGAGCTTTAAGCGGCGGCCGGTCTTGCGCGGGGTCAACCTCACGGTTCAGCGCGGCGAGGCGGTCGGCTTGCTCGGCCCCAACGGCGCCGGCAAGACAACCTGCTTTTACATAATTACCGGCCTGATCGCTGCCGATACCGGGATGGTCAGCCTTGATGGGCGGGACATCACCGATTTGCCGATGTATCGGCGCGCGCGTTTGGGGATCGGCTATCTGCCGCAGGAAGCGTCGATCTTCCGGGGCCTTACGGTCGAGCAAAACATTCGTGCGATTCTTGAGGTGGTCGAGCCGGCGCCGGATTTGCGCGAGCGGATGCTGTCGGCGCTGCTGGCCGAGTTTTCGATCACTCACCTACGCCGAACTCCGGCGATGGCGCTCTCCGGCGGCGAGCGCCGGCGCTGCGAGATCGCCCGCGCGCTCGCCACTCAACCGCATTTTATTCTGCTCGACGAGCCGCTCGCCGGGATCGACCCGATCGCGGTGAGCGACATCCGCGCTCTGGTCGGACATTTGAAGGACCGCGGGATCGGCGTTCTGATCACCGATCACAATGTGCGCGAGGCGTTGGATATCGTTGATCGCGCCTATATCCTTCACGACGGCCGGGTGCTGATGGAAGGCCTGCCGGCCGAGATCGTCGCCGATGTCGATGTAAGACGCGTTTTCCTCGGCGACCGGTTTAGCCTATAAGCCGCTCCGACCGGAGCGCAAATGTGAATCGGACGGGTTTCTCACAGCGGCTTGAGCTTCGCCAGTCGCAAGCGCTGGTGATGACACCGCAGCTGCAGCAGGCGATCAAGATGCTGCAGCTGTCCAACCTCGAGTTGGTCAATTATCTCGATACCGAGCTGCAGCAGAACCCGCTGCTCGAGCGACACGAGCGCCAAGAGCCGATGCGCGGCGACGGCGCCGCCGTCGGCGAGGAGCCCGCGGCGACCAATCTGACGAGCACGCTCGAAGCCGATTTCGCGCCCGAAGCCGCCGAAAACTGGCATGCCGCCTCTGGCGAGGAGGGCGATGGCTCGGTCGATCGCGGCGGCGAGGTGCATTCGTGGGGTCTCAGTCCGGCGGTACCGGGGTCTGCGCAGACGTTCGGCTTTGACCAGACGGCAACGCGCCCGCGCACCTTGCGCGAGCATGTGATCGAGCAGATCGGCACCGATTTGAGCGATCAGGGCGACCGGGTTATTGCCGTGCATCTGCTCGATCAGCTCGACGAGTCCGGATATCTGACCGGCCGTCTCGACGTTGTCGCACTCGCGCTCGGTTGCGATCCGGTGCGGGTCGAGGCGGTGCTGCGTCGGCTGCAGCAATTCGACCCCGCCGGTATTTTTGCGCGCGATTTGCCGGAATGCCTGGCGCTGCAATTGCGCGAACGCAACCGGATGGATCCGGCAATGCAATGCTTGCTAGAAAATCTACCGTTGCTCGCCGCCCGCAACATCGCGGCTCTGGTCAAGATTTGCGGCGTCGATGCCGCCGACATGGCCGAGATGGTTGCCGAGATCAAGTCGCTCGACCCGCGGCCCGGCCTCGTCTTCGACCCCCCGCTTGCACAGCCGGTGGTGCCCGACATCCTTATGCGCACCCAGCCCGAAGGCGGCTGGATCGTCGAGCTCAATCCCGAAACCTTGCCGCGGGTGCTGGTCAACAACCGTTATTTTGAGGAAGTGAGCCGCGCGGTACGCAACAAAGCCGAACGGGACTATCTACACGAGCGGCTGCAAGCAGCAAACTGGCTCGTCAAATCGCTGCACCAGCGCGCCAGCACAATCTTGAAGGTAGCGGCCGAGATTGTTCGCCAGCAAGACGGGTTCTTTCGCCGCGGCGTGCAAGCGCTGCGGCCGCTCATTCTGCGTGACATTGCCGAGGCGGTCGGCATGCACGAGAGCACCGTCAGCCGCGTGACCAGCAACAAATACATGGCAACGCCACGCGGGCTTTACGAGCTCAAGTACTTCTTCACCACCTCGCTCGCTGGCGCGAGCGGCAGCGAGCCTCACTCAGCCGAAGCCGTGCGCCACCGGATCCGACATTTGATCGAGGCGGAACCGGCGGGCAATACACTGTCGGACGAGCGGATCGTGGAGCTGCTGACGGGCGAGGGCGTCGAGATCGCCCGGCGCACCGTCGCAAAATACCGTGAGGCGATGCGCATCCCGTCATCGGCGCAGCGCCGCCGCGAAAAGCTGCTCCAATTATAGTGGTCGCAGTCCGGCGGCAGCCGATGCGGTTTTCAGTTTCGGGTAAGAGAGACCGGCGTTCGTTTTTTGGACGGGGCTCCGTGACAGCGTCGGCTTGACCGCCGCCCGTCACATTCCCAAGTTGGGTTCAGAGCGGCCTGGACAATAGCTCGCCCTGAAAGGCTCGCACCGATGCAGCTGACCATCACCGGAAAACAAATCGAGAGTGGTGAAGCCCTACGCAGCCACGTCGAAGACAGTCTGCATTCGATCCTCGAAAAATATTTCGGCACGGCGATCGAAGCGCATATCGTGTTCGCCAAAGAGGCACATCTGATCCGGGCCGAGCTTTCCATCCGCATCGGCCGCGGCATCGTCGTCAATGCAGGTGCGGCCGCGCTCGATTGTTACGCCGCGTTCGATGCGGCCGCTGAACGTACGGCCAAGCGGCTGCGCCGCTACAAGCGGCGGTTGCGCCAACACCATGCCAAATTGCGCGACACGCCGGAAATCGTCGAGCGGGCACGAGACTATGTTCTGGCTCCACCGGTCGAGGAGGCCGAGGACGCGGAAGACAGCGAGCGCGCGGAAGTGGCAGGTGCCGGGCCTGCGGTCATCGCCGAGATCAGCACGGAATTGCCACATCTGACCGTCGGCGAGGCGGCTATGCGGATGGATCTTGCCGATACCCCGGTGCTGCTGTTTCGCAACCGCTCGCACGGCGAGCTCAACCTCGTCTATCGCCGCGCCGACGGCAATGTCGGCTGGATCGATCCCGAATTCGCCCCGACCAAGGAGGCCGGCAAGCGCCGCCTCTAATCGGCACCGCACATGCGCGACTCGTCGCTTTTGTCACGGCGCGCCTCGGCCCCGGCGCCGAGGAATAGCCATGACTGAAATTCCTGGTCCCATGTCGGGGATCGCCGGGCTGATCACGCCGCGAAGCGTCATCGCACAGTTGCGCGCGGCGAATAAAAGACAGGCGTTACAGGAGCTGGCGCGTCGGGCCGCGATGCTGACCGGGATCGCCGAGCGCACGATCGCCGATGCGCTGACCGAGCGCGAACGTCTCGGCAGCACCGGTATCGGCATGGGCACGGCCATTCCGCATGGAAAAGTCCCTGGGCTCGGGGCGCTCCATGGTATTTTCGCTCGATTGGAGCGCCCGATCCCGTTCGATGCGATCGACGATCAGCCCGTTGACCTGATTTTCGCGCTGTTGGCGCCGGAAGATGCCGGCGCCGACCATCTGAAGGCGCTCGCCCTCGTGTCGCGATTGCTGCGCGACCGTGCCGCATGCGAAAAGTTGCGCGGCACCGACAGTGCGGAGGCGCTCTATGCCTTGCTGACTGACGCCGGTACCCGGGACGCCGCCTGAACCGGGCTCAGTGCACGCTCAGCGGTTCGAGGTCGTGCTGGCGCACGGTGGCAAACGCGATGTCGCGATCGGAAAGCACGGCAATTTCGGTGCCGTCCGCCGCATGGATTGCATATCCGGCGGCGCCGTCCACCGTCACGCACTTGATATAGGCAACGTCCTGCATACCGAAGAGCGCCAGCTCGCGCGGCGATAAATGGTGCATCCGCTTGATTTGGTTCATTACCGCCCCCTTCACCGCGACGCCGCCGGCACGCGTTCAGCCGCCTTGCCGACATGTTTGATCTCGACGTTGCGCACCCGGCTTTCGACCGGCGGGCGAATGAGGTCGATATGCAAAAGCCCGTTGTCGAGCGAGGCGCCTTCGACCTCGATCCCCTCGGCAAGCACAAACGAACGCTGAAACTGGCGGGCGGCGATGCCGCGATGCAGATAGACGCGCTCGCCGTCCTCGGCCTGCTTGCCGCGCACGACCAGCTGGTTGTCCTCGACGGTGATGGCGAGCTCGCTCATTGCAAAACCGGCCACCGCCAAGGTGATGCGCAGCGCATTCTCACCGAGCTGCTCGATGTTGTAGGGGGGATAGCCGTCGCTCGACACCTTGCTGACCCGGTCGAGCGCCCGCTCGAAATGATCGAACCCAAGCAGCAGGGGCGAATTGAACAGCGACAAACGCGACATGATTTTCTCCTCGGCGAGCGAGAAAACGCGGCCGGGCCCATGAGCGGCGCCCGAAAGCGACATATCCAGAATGCGCTATATGAGTGCGAAACCCGCGCCGATCAAGCAAGCCGCCAAAGCCGGTATCATCGCGGCCGTCGATATTACGCGCGCCGACGCTTCCGCCGATCGCCCGCGCTCCCATATGCACGGCATTCGCCGCTGTAAGGCGGTCTTCAGACGAGCCTAGCCATGCCGAAACGGATGCCGAACTGGCGCATAGTCCTGGCCCTGCTGTTCAGCGCGAGCCTGGCGCTCGCTCCGGCGATCGCCGATGCGCGGGCCGGCAGCTCTTACGGCAGCCGGCCGTCGAGCATGGGCAGCCGCGGTGCGCGAACCTATGAGAACAACAACGCGCAGCCGATGAGCCGCAGCCTGACGCCGCAGCCCGGACCCGGCGCAGGCTCGGCGATGCGCGGCTACGGCTCCGGCTATGGCGGCGGCAGCTTTATCCAGCGGCACCCGTTTTTGAGCGGGCTTGCCGGCGGGCTCTTTGGCTCGTGGCTCTTTGGTCATGCCGGCTACGCCGCCGGAGGGGCCGGCGGCGGATCGGCCTTTGGCACCTTGTTTTGGCTGATCATTCTCGGCGTGCTGGTCTATTTCGGCGTGCGGATGTTTCGCCGCGGCGTGTTTTCGGGGGGCTGGGGCGGCGGCGGGCCGATGATGCGCTCGGCCGGCGCCGCCGCCGCACCGATTCAGCGCGGCCGCGACATCAACCTCGCCGATGCCGACCTCAATGCATTCCAGGGGCTCCACGCCGCGGTGCAGGATGCTTGGAGTGCCGCCGACCTCGGCCGGTTGCGGCAATTGATGACGCCGGAAATGCTGGCCTGGTTTTCCGAAGAGCTGACCCGCAACGCGAGCCAGGGGCTGCGCAACATCGTCTCCGGCGTCACCTTGCTCAAAGGCGAATTGACCGAGAGCTGGGAAGAGGCCGATCTGCAATACGCCACCGCGTTGCTGCGCTGGCGGGCGCTCGACTACACGGTTCGCCTCGGGCGTTCCCCCGGCGATCCCGATTTTGTCGCCGGCGGCGATCCGCGCACCCCGGTCGAGGCCGAGGAGGTGTGGACCTTTGTCCGCGGTCGTGGTGGACAGTGGCTGCTGTCGGCGATCCAGCAGGTTTGATCCGGCTTTACCGGCTCGGCGAGGGGCAGCAGCGGATCGCGGCGGCGGCGACTGCCGAGCCCACCGCGATCGTGACAAAGCCGGCGCGCCAGCCGGCCGGGCTCGCCGCCCCGCCGAAAAAGTCGAGCGTCAGCCCGACCGCGACGGGCCCGAGAAACCCGGTCGAATAGCCGGCGAGCGCATAGACTGCGAGGGCAGCGCCCCGGCGCGCCGGATCGGCGGCGGCGACGGCGCCGCCGGCGAGCGCGCCGACATCAGCAAAGCTCGTGATCTGAACCAGGATCAGCAGCGCTGTGACGACCGCGGCCGGACCGCCCGCCGTCGCCGCGAGCGCAAGGCAAACGACGACCGAAACGAGGCTGGTCGCGACGATGACCCGCTCGCGGCCGAGTCGAAGGGCAAGCTCGGCCGTTAGGATGCTGACCGGCAGGCCGGCGAGCGAGGCGAGCCCGGCGACGATACCGAGCGGCGGCAAGGCGAGGTGGTTTCCCGACAGGCTCAAGGTCCAGCCGAGATAGGCGACAAACCAGACGCGCACCGCGAACACCTCCCAGGTGTTGCCGGCGAAACCGGCGACATAAGCCATCAACGCGCGGTTTTTCAGCACCGGCCGGAATTCGAGAAGCCGGGCCGCCGCCGCTTGGCGCCGCGGTGCGGCGCGGAGGAACAACAGGCCGACGACCGCGAGCAACGGTCCGACGCCGCCGGCGACAAAAACCGCACGCCAGCCGAAGGCGGCGTCGGCGAGCCCGGCGACCAGCAGCGAGGCGGCGCTGCCGATCGCGTAGCACGAGGTATAGAGAGCGGCGGCGCGCGCCTGGCGCCCGGGGGCCACCCGGTCCACCAACAGCTTTAGGCCCGGCATGTGGACGCCGGCGAACGCAACCCCGCCGGCAAAGCGCAGCACCATCGCTTGCAGAAACCCGTGCGCCGAGACCGCAAAGGCGAAGCTCGCCGCGGCGCCGAGCATGGCGCTGGCGAGATAGAGGAGGCGCCCGTCGAAGCGGTCGCCGGCACTGCCCATGACCGGCACCGCTGCGGCATAGCCGGCAAAATAGATGCCGCCGATCCAGCCCGACTGACCCGCGCTCAGCCCCCACGCCAGCGCGATTTCGCGCAACGTCGTGGCATAGGTCAACAGCGGCGCCAGGTTGGCCACCAGCCCGAACACCAGGATCGCGGTCGCGGCGCTCTGGGGGTCGTGCTTCAGGAAGAACGTGCGTCGCATCGTCGGAGCATAGCCGACCGCTGCGACCGATGCTTCGGATCGGACCGAAAAGAATGCGCGGCGTTGTACGACGCGCTATTTTTCGCGGTCTTGTGGAGATGCCGGTCGTCATCGTGTACGCGCTGGCCCACGCGGTCGGGGCGCTCAAGGCGGCAGCGCGAGCCGGCCGGCCGATCGTGCTCGCCAGCGCGGCCGATGCCGGCGACTATGCCGGACCGGGCTGGTTCAAGGAGCTTGTCGAAGCGGCGCGCGAAGCCGTCCCCGCGGCCGATTGCTCCTCGCTCCTCGATTGTGGCGCCAGCGTCGGAGCGGCGCTGGCTGCGATCCGGGTACAGGTCGATGGCGTCGTCTTCACCGGGGGGGCCGATACCGCCCGCCGCCTCGCCGACATCGCCGGCCAGCACGGCGTGCATTTCCAAACCCGCCGCCCAACGCCCACGATCGATCTTGCCGGGGCGTTTTTTGCGTCGGCCGAACAGGTCGAGCGGTGTTGCCGGAGGCTGCTCGAGCGCGGCGGTCATGCCGCCGCACCGGCTTCGCCGACCCCGCGCGCTTGAAAGAGCGGCTTCGGGTGATCGAGCCCCGGCCTCGGCCGGAGGTCGTCGGCCCTTCCGCCAGGCACCATAGCGCCGAGCCGGCTGGTGCGGCTGCGCGGCGCTCGCGGTGCCGGCCGGCAGGCCCCATATAAATCTCATGCCCTACGCCAGCCTGCGCGAGTTTATCGATCGGCTCGAAACAAGCGGGCGGCTGGTGCGAGTCAGACCCCCCGTTTCGCCCGATCTCGAAATGACCGAGATCCAGACACGGCTCTTGGCCGAGGGCGGCCCGGCGGCGCTGTTCGAAAATGTCGTGCGCGCGGGCGGCGGCCCTTATGCGATGCCGGTGCTGGTCAATCTGTTCGGCACGGTCGAGCGCGTCGCCTGGGGCATGGACCGCGAGCCGCGCCAATTGCGCGAGATCGGCGAGACGCTCGCCTTTCTGAAGCAGCCGGAGCCGCCGGGCGGCTGGCGCGAGACGCTTGAATTGTTGCCGCTCCTCAAGACTGTGATGGCAATGCGGCCGCGCACGGTTGCGGCGGCGCCGTGCCAGGAGATCGTGTTGCGCGGCAGCGAGATCGATCTCGGCCTGCTGCCGGTGCAGACCTGCTGGCCGGGCGAGCCGGCGCCGCTGATCACCTGGCCCCTGGTCGTCACCAAGGGGCCGGGCCAGCGCCGCGAGGACGCGTTCAACCTCGGCATCTACCGGCTGCAAGTCACCGGACGCGACACGACGCTGATGCGCTGGCTGCGGCACCGCGGCGGCGCACAGCATCACCAGCGCTGGCGCGCCGAGAAGCGCGAGCCATTGCCCGCCGCAGTCGTCATCGGGGCCGATCCGGGCACGATCATCGCCGCCGTGACGCCGGTCCCCGACACGCTGTCGGAATACCAGTTCGCCGGCCTCTTGCGCGGCAAGCGGGTCGACCTGGTCGATTGCCGCACGGTGCCCCTCAAGGTGCCGGCGGAGGCCGAGATCGTGCTCGAAGGGCATGTGTCGCTCGACGAATACGGCGATGAAGGCCCCTACGGCGACCACACCGGCTATTACAACGCGGTCGAGCAATTCCCGGTGTTTCGCCTCTCGGCGATGACGATGCGACGCGATCCCATTTACCTGTCAACCTTCACCGGCCGGCCGCCCGACGAGCCGTCGGTGCTCGGCGAG
>DASXAM010000371.1:0-4874 GCA_036404275.1 Allostellaceae bacterium | reverse complement strand
CAAAAACATCGTAAACGGGCCCTGCACGGCGCCCCGGCTGGCGACGATGCTGTCGAAGACCGCCTGGTTCTGCGGTGCCACCTGGTCCTTCGTGGTGATCGGCGAAAGCCTCGCCATGCTCCCCTCCTCTCGCGACAATGTGGGGGCCGAGAATAGGCTTGCTAAGGAATCAAAGCGATGGCGAGTTGCCGAATTCAGGGGCCGCGGCGGCGAATGTCGGGATAGGGGGTGCCGTCGCGGTGGGTGTAGATGGCCGGCTTCCCGTCGGCGGGCGCCAGCATGTCGATGTCGCTGTAATAGCCGCTGTCGCCCTTGACGCGGGTGCCGATTTCGATGAGCTGCGCCTCGGCCGCCGAGCGGTTCTGCAAGCAATGGCCGTTGGTGTCGTTGGCCGGGAAGCCGGCGGCGTCGCCTGCGCGCAGCACTTCTTCGCCCGCATCGGTGACCAGCACGACTTCGCCCGCCAGCACATAGACGAACTCATCGCTGCCGGTGTGCCAATGCCGCTGGCTCGACCAGGCGCCGGGGGGCAGCCGCAACAGATTGACGCCGAATTGGGTAAGGCCGGCGACGTCGCCGAGCTTGGTGCGGGCGCGGGCGCGGCACGGCAGGTCGAACGGCGAGGGATAGAGTGTCCCGACTATCGGCGAAAGCGCGGCGGCGTCGATGCGTTTGGTCATCATGTGATTTCCTTTCGTTGACGGCATTGCGCTAGTTGATGGATTGAACCGATGTTATCAATCTTGATTCGATGATCAATGATAGTCCCATGCTGTTGACCGCACGCCAGGCCGCCGAACGCCTCGGGATCAAGCTCGATACGCTCTACGCTTATGTCAGCCGCGGCCGATTGCGCTCGGTCGCGGTTCCGGGCAGCCGTCAGCGCCGTTACCGCGCCAGCGAGGTCGAGGCGCTGTGCGATGCGGCGGCTGCGTCGCGCCGAGCCGATGCCGAGATGACGGCACCGGTCATCGCTTCTGCGATCTGCTTGATTGAGAACGGCCGGCACTATTACCGCGGAGAGGACGCGATCGCGCTCGCCGGCACGGTCACCCTCGAAGAAATTGCCGCGCTGTTGTGGCAGGGAGAGCTCTCCGTTGGCGGCGCCCCGCCCCCGCCCAACGCCCCTCCGCCCTCCGCCACCGGTCTGATCGAGCGCTGCCAGATCCAGCTCGCGACCCTGGCGGACAACGACTTCCCGGCGCTCGATTTGACCAGGTCGGGGGTCATCCGCACCGGCGTGCGGATATTGGAGGCGCTCGCCGCTTGCGTCGGCACAATCGCGGCAGCCGACGAATCAGCGCCGCTGCACCATCGGCTCGCGGCGGGGTGGCGGCTCGGCGCGGCCGGCGCCGATATAGTTCGCCGCGCTCTGGTGCTGGTTGCCGACCATGAGCTCAACGCCTCGACCTTTGTCGCAAGGTGCGTCGCCTCGACCGGCGCAACCCCATATGCGGTCGTCGCGGCGGCGCTGGCGGCACTCTCCGGTCGCCGCCACGGCGGCGCCTCGGCGCGAGCCGCGGCGTTGTTGCGCGACGTCGCGGACAGCGCCGACCCGCTCTCCGCAATGGCGGCACGCCTTGCTCGCGATGAGGATTTGCCCGGCTTTGGCCAGCCGCTTTACCCGGCGGGCGATCCGCGTGCCGCCGCGATCCTCGAAGCGCTGGCCGATGCCTTCCCCGCCGCCGCTGCCCCGATCGAGCGGGCGGCAGCGGCCGGCTTGCGCCTGACCGGGCAGCGGCCCAATGTCGATTTCGCGCTCGCCGCCGTGGCAACGGCGCTCGGGCTGCCGCCGCACGCCGCGCTCGGCCTCTTTGTCGTCGGCCGCGCCGTCGGCTGGATCGCCCATGCGATCGAGCAATACGAAGAGAGCACCTTGATCCGCCCGCGCGCCCGCTATTACGGCCCGCGCCCCTGACAAATGCCGCCGCGGCCCCTGAAGCCGGTGTTAAAAGACCGTTTCCTTTCGCGCCGGCACGGGCCGGCGTCTCCGGTGAAAGGGAACAGCGATGTACAAAGCCACCGCCGATATCGTGCTGCCGACCTCGATCATCGGCTCGTTGCCGCGGCCGTCCTGGTACACCGCCAATCTGGGGGCGGCGAATTTTCTCGAAGCGATGATGAATTTGCGCTGGCGCGAGCAGTACGAGGACGCGGTTTCGGTCAATCTGCGCGCCCAGGAAACTGCCGGGCTCGACATCGTGACCGATGGCGACGCGCATTTCGACGAGCAGATCAGCGGCATGAGCTGGCAGAGCTATCCGCTGACCCACATGGCCGGCTTCTCGCCGGCGGCCGAGCCCAGCGCCTACCAGATGGGCGCCACCGCCCAGCCGCGCGGCCACATCCTGCACGACTATCTCGAAGCGCGCGTATTGCCGCGCATCACCGGCCCGGTCGGCCCCGGCAATCTGCAATACGCGGCGATGTGGAAGACCGCGCAGCGGCTGACGAAAAAGCCGGTCAAGTTCGGAACGATCCTCCCCGAACTGCTCGCCGCCTCGGTGGCCGACGATTTTTACAAAGACCCGGTCGAGCGGGTCTGGGCGTTGAGCGAGGCGCTCAATCAGGAATTGCATGCGTTGGCCGATGCCGGCTGCCCGGTGATCCAGCTGGAGGAGCCGCAGATCCACATGGTGCCGGTGCGCGGCAAGACTTTCGGCAAGCTCGGGACGGACGAGCTCGTCGATCTGTTCAACAACACGGTCAAAGGGCTGCGCGCCAAGACCGAAATCTGGTGCCACACCTGCTGGGGCAATCCGGCGCAGCAGCGGATCTTTCGCGAGGTCCAGAGCTATCAGCCGACCCTCGCGGCGCTGGCCCGCGTCGATGCCGATGCGATCACGTTCGAGACCTGCTCGTCGGGTACCGGCGACCTCGCCGCGATCGGCGCCGCGATCCGCGACCGGAAAATCGTGATCGGCGTCATCGACCACCACACCTTGCAGGTCGAGCGTCCGGACCAGGTGGCCGATTTGGTCCGCGAAGCGCTGAAGCATACGCCGGCCGAGCGGCTGATCCTCTCCTCCGATTGCGGCATGGGCCGCGAAGGCATGAGCCGCCGCCACGCCGCCTACAAGATGGTCGCGATGGTGCAAGGGACGAATTTGGTGCGGCGTGAGCTCGGCCTGCCGCTGGCCGAATGTCTCGCCGCCGACCCGCGCTACTCGCTCGCTGCGCCGGCTGCGCGCTGACCACAACGCGGTCGTGTTGGGTCGTCGCAGCGGGTCGGTATATCCTCGCATCGGTGTGTGGTGGAGGGTCGGGTAGAGGGCCCACGCCGGGATTGCGGAGGAGACACCAAGATGGCGCAGCTGACCGGAAACGACATCCTTGCCCGCTGCCTGAAGGCGCAGGGGGTCAAGGACATCTTCTTTATCATGGGCGGGCCGATGCTCGACGCCGAGACTGCCTGCATCAAAGAGGGCATCCGGCTGATCGACACGCGCCACGAGCAGGGTGCGGCCTATATGGCGCAAGCCTATTCGCGGGTGACACAGGGTCCGGGCGTATGCATGGCGGCCTCGGGTCCGGCGACGTTGAATTTCAGCACCGGGCTCGCCAATGCGCTAATCGACGGCTGCCCGGTCGTGGCGCTCGGCGGCTCGTCGCCGATCGGCCAGTTCGGCCGCCAGGTGTTCCAGGAGATCGACCAAGTCAAGGCGCTCGACGGCTGCGTCAAATATTCGGACCGCGTGCACAATCTGAAACGGCTGCCGCAACAGGTGAATTTTGCGTTTCAGAAGGCGCTGAACGGCAAACCCGGCCCGGTCTATCTCGATTTCCCCGGCGACATTCTCTACATGACCGTCGACGAGGCGGATGTCGATTGGAGCTATATGGGCCGGCCGATCGTCAAGGCACGACCCTATGCCGAGCCCAAGGCGTTGAACGCGCTCGTCGATGCAATCAACAGCGCCAGACAGCCGGTCATTGTCTCGGGCAGCGGTGTCTTGTGGTCGCAGGCCTGGGCCGAAATGCAGGCCTTTGTCGAAAAGGCCGGGATCCCGTTCTACACGACGCCGCAGGGGCGCGGCGTCGTCCCCGACGACCACGCCTATTCGTATCTGACGATGCGCAACGACGCGTTCCGCGAGGCCGATCTGATCGTCATCCTCGGCACGCGCACAAACTATGTAATCGGCCACGCGCTGCCGCCGCGCTTTCGCGCCGATGCCAAGACCGCGCGCATCGACATCGACCCCGAGGAAATGGGCAATTCGGCGCGCAACATCGATATTCCGTTGGTCGGCGACTGCAAATCGGTGTTGCAGCAATTGTGCGAGGCGGTCGATGGCAAAACCGCCGAGCGTTTTGCCCCATGGCGCCAGAAGCTCGCCGAGGGCGAAGCGAAAAAACGGCTGCGCGCCGGCGGCAACTATCCGACCGACGGCGACATCCACCCGCTGCGGCTCTGCGAGGAGATCAAGAGCTTTATGCAACGCGAGGCGATCCTCTCGGTCGATGGGCAGGAGATCCTGAATTTCGGGCGCCAGTCGATCCCGACCTTTGTCCCCGGCCACCGGCTCAATTCCGGCCCCTTCGGCACGATGGGGGTGGGATTGCCGTTCGCGGTCGGCGCCAAGGCGGCCAAGCCCGACGCGCAGGTCATCTGCCTGCATGGCGACGGCTCCTTTGGCCAGAACGCGATGGAGCTCGACACCGCGGTGCGCCACAAATTGCCGCTTTTGTGCGTGATCAGCCTGAATGGCGGCTGGACCGCCGATCCGGAACGCAACAAGCCCGGCCGCGACCTCGGCTACACCCGCTACGACAAGATGGCCGAGGCGTTAGGCTGCTACGCCGAATATGTCGAGGAGCCCGAGGCGATCCGCCCGGCCTTGCTGCGCGCTTGGCAGAAGGTCGAGGACGGC
>DASXAM010000370.1:0-5347 GCA_036404275.1 Allostellaceae bacterium | reverse complement strand
GTTGTAAGTTGGCGGCGCCTTGCATGCGCACCATATCGGCGCTATAGACCGCGCCCGGTCGGCGGAGTGTAGCTCAGCCTGGTAGAGCACTGCTTTCGGGAGGCAGGGGCCGGAGGTTCAAATCCTCTCACTCCGACCAATTCCACGACAAAGCATCTGGGGTCGCGTTTGTCATCGTTGCACCTCCGGTTGGGCCTCCCCCTTAATTGCCCCTCTGCCGAGACGCCAAGCCTACCGCCGATTGTAGTAGGGGAACAATTCGTCGGGGTCGTTGACCCAGACGAACGGGATGCCGTGCACATCGGCGCAATCGACGACGTGGCGAAATTCGATTTCGACCGGGCTGTCGGGCTTGCTCTCGGCAATGACGACCTCGGAGGCGCCGAAAAAGCTCCAGACGCCGAGGATGCGGTCGGGAACGCTCGGGCTGCGCAGGACTTTGAACTCGATATAACGAGCGTCGCCGATCTCCCCTTTCTCTTCGACGATGGCGACCACAGCTCTCTCCCTCAGCGGCCTGTGACCGCGCTGGCGCGCATAATCTCGCCGTAAAGCCGCTCGACCTCGCGGCTGGCAGCGCTCGGATGCCGGCGGTCGGCGAGCGTGCGGCGCGGCTGCGGATGAACGATGCTGAGATGCGGCGTGCCGGCCGCGGCCGGGCCGCTTTCGCCGCCGGACAGCACGCGCACCCGATAGATCGACACATTCACCGGCATCGCATCGATCCGGCGGCCGCCGTCGATCCACGCGTCCATGTGGCCCGGTCCCCAGTTATAGGCTGCCACCGCGTCGGGCCAGCTGCCGTAGCGCCGATAGAGCCGCGCCAGATAGGCGCGGCCGAGGGCTCGGTTGGCAGCTTGATCAAAACGGTCGCCGCCACCGACATCGACGGCTGCGGCGGCTGAGACCTGCATCGGGCCTTGCGGCGCCCCGGGATCGGCACGCCACATGCGGGGATCGGCGCCGTGGTTCGATTCGACGCCGTCCACCGCAAAAGCGAGACGATCGAGCGCCGCCTCGGGGCCGCCGGTCAAGGCGCCGGCGAAAGCCCCCGATCCGGTTACGCCGAAAACCAGCGCCAGCGCGGCGAGGAGTCCGTTCGGTCGCCGCTTGGACACTGCCCCTTCCCGCCTCATTCCCAATAGGCGGCGACGATCGTGTTGTCGGAGCTCAAAATCAGGTTGAGCCGGTTCGGGTCATGGGTGATGCCGCGAATCCCGCGGCTCGGGATGATCCAGCGCAGCACTTTCGGCAAATCCTCCTGCCGGACAATGCCGGGCGCGCCCGGCTGGGCCTGGCCCTTCTCAGCGAATTTCTTGCCGACACAATCCTTGCAATCGTCGACCTTGATGCTGGCCTGGCTGGCGCCCGGAATCTGGTCGACTTCGAGTGCGTTTTCCGAAGCTCGGACCCGCACCCCCTTGAACTGGTGGCCGCCCTCGAGGGTGAAGACGGCACCAATCGGAACAAATCCCGCGGCCGGCTGGGTTTGCTCGGGCATCGTCGCAACGAACTGGAGATCGAGGATCCCATCGAGCGGCTTACCGACATAGGTCGGGACGAGCTGCGGTCCGCTCCACCCCTGCGACCCAGTCAGGCCGGTCACGCGAACGATGTCGAGCGGCGGCTGGGTCTGGGTATGGAGAACCTCGAGGCTGGTGATATAGAGCACCGGCAGCTCGGTCGCCGGGGACGCCTGCGAGGCGTTCGACTGGTCTGTGGCCGCCGCGTTCGTCGGGCCGACCGCATAACCTTGCGCCGGTCCGCTCGCATTCGCCGCCGGCTCGGTGCCGGTCGCGCTCTGCGCCAACGCCAAGCCGGCCTCGCCTCCCTCGATCGCGGCGGCCAAGGCGAGCAGGCCTAACCAGCGGAATGTTTTGTTCATCTCGTCCCTCCGATTCGACGATGTCATCCGGTTAGCGCCGCACTCGCGGCCGGCGCCGCGCCGGCAAGCCCACCGGCCGGCACCCGGTCGAGGGCATCGAGCACGAGATCGGTCGCGCGCATCTTGGCGAGCCGACAATAGGTGGTCTCGGTGCTGGCGAAACTGCCGTTCTCGAACAGCTTGTTGACCGGCTCGCCACCGCCGCAGACGCTGAAATACTCGCAGCTGTCACGGCACATCGCCACACCGGCCTGAATGTCGGCGAGCATTTTTTTGAAATTCGTCCGCTGCGGCAGATCAGTGAGCACATCGCGATTGATGTTGCCGAGCACGAAATCCTGGTAGTCGGGATTTTTCAGACCCAGCAGCTCCGGTGAAAAGGTCGAAACGTTGCCGGCCCAATCCATGCTGGTGATGGCAAACGGCTCGACCAGCTGGTTGAAAAACTGAGCTTCCTTGGGCCGGATTACCTGTTGGAGCGCATGCTCGATTTCGCGCAGAAACTTGATCTTGCCGGGCGCCGCCGCCGATAGCCGCCAGAATTCGTCGAGAAAGCGGTAATAGGCGCAATCGATCCCGGCCTTGCCAAAGGACTGCGAGATGTGGCTGCCCTCCGATTCCTCGAGGTTGAAGCAGACCTGCTCGATCCCTTCAGCCACATAGAAATCGAACATCTCGCGTGGCGCGGCCATGCTCTCGGCCGAGAGCACCGAAATCACGTGAAACGGGACACCGTGTCGTCGCAGGAGGCGGATGCCGGCAATCGTTCGCTCGAAAGTCCCGCGGCCGGAGCGTGTCAGGCGGCAGCGGTCGTGAAAGTATTTCGGACCGTCGATGCTGACGCCGAGATTGATTTCGGCCTCTGCGAAGAACTCGCACCAGGCGTCGTCTATCAGCGTCCCGTTGGTCTGAAACGAATGCCGCACCGCGACCGCCGGCGGCCGAAGCCGCTCGATCGCTGCAAACGCGTCCCGGTAAAAGCCGATCGGCAGAACCATCGGCTCGCCGGCATGCCACACAACCGAAAGACCATCGCCGGCCCAGCCCGAAGCAAACACCTGCGAGAACAGATTGTGCAAGGTCTGCGCCGACACGACCGCTTTCGAGCTGCGGTTCGGCAGGTAGCAGTAGGTGCAGTCGATGTTGCAGAACGGGGTCGGCTGCACAACCAAAAGGTCGATTTTGGGCACAGCCGCCCCCGCAGGCGCCGTAGCTGCGGTCACCCGCTTACCAATTTCGCCACCAATTGTTCCAGTTGTTCCAATTGTGCCAATTGTTCCAATTCGGCCAGCCCCAGCCGCCCCAGGGCCGGCCCCAACCATAGCCCCAGCCCCAATTGCGCCACCACGCAAAGCGGATGTTGGCGTCATGGCGAGCTGCGTCACCAGCGACCGTCGAGACCGCATCGCGAATGGCCGCGAGCCGCTCCGAGACCGGCTCTTGATCCGATGCACGCGGCTGCAGCGCAGAAGGCTCCTGACTGGCCGCCACAGGTGCGGTCGGGCCAAGCAGCAGCGAAATTCCGACCGCCCCGGCCGGAATCACCGACGACAGGATGTTCAGATATTTCTGCCGCAGCGTCATCGCACTCACCTCATCGACGATCGGGCGCCCTCGCGAACCGGCTCGGCCTTTAGTCGGCAATTGTCACCGCCGCGGGAGATGCACAGCCCTAATTTGTAACGGTAAAACGGTGCCGAAGTCAAACCGGACGACGGCGACCAAACTTACCAGTTGCGCCAGTAATTGTGCCAGCCGTTGTGCCAACCGCCGTTGTGCCAGCCCCAGCCCCCATTGTGCCAACCCCAGCCGCCGTTGCGCCACACCCCACCATTGCGCCACCCGCCACCGCCGTTGCGCCACCCGCCATTCGCCCACCAGGCAAGCTGCGGCTTCGCCGCCGTGGCATTTGCCCCGGTCGTTTCGGAGACCGCGTCGCGAATCGCGGCAAGCCGTGCGGCGACCGAGGCCTCGACCGACGCAAGGTCCGCCGCCGCGCTATCCAGCTCGGCCGAGGCCGGTATTGTCGAGCCGAGCAGAAGCGAAAGGCCGGCGGCTCCGGCCGGAAGAATTGACGCGAGGATGTTAAGATATTTTTGCCGCAACGACATTTGCTTCGCCCCTATCCCGATTGCGCCAAGTGGGTAACAAGAAACCGCAGCCGGGGTCAAATCTGCGCACGCGCCCAAGGGGGCGCTGCTTCGAGGATGCGGGCAAAGACCGGACAGACGGGCTCGTGCGCCCCCGGCAGATAGCCGAGGCTCATCAGGAACTCGCCGACGATCTCGCCGCCGGTAAAGCGAAATGTTCGGCGGAACAATCGCATCCACGCATCGAGCGGTTGCGGGTGGTGGGCGTCGAGCCAACCGGCGAAAGACCCGTGCGAAGCGCGAAGCGCCTGGATTTGGCGCGCGTTTGCGATGGCGGCCTCGATCTTGAGCCGGTTGCGGATGATGCCCGGATCCGCCAGCAGTCGATCCTTCTCCTCAGGTCCGAAAGCGGCGACGCGATCGACTTCGAAATCGGCAAAGGCGGCGCGAAACGAGTTGCGCTTTTTGAGAATGGTCAGCCAGGAAAGGCCGGCCTGGTTGATCTCGAGCATCAGCCGTTCGAACAGCACGTTTTCCGCGGCTGACGGAAATCCGTATTCGCGGTCGTGATAGGGGCCGTGCAGCGGGTGGCCGGGCGCGATCCGGCAATAGGCGGCGCCCATTTCAGGACCCGCGAAAGCTGAGCCAAGGCGAGCGGATCAACGCGTAGATCAACAGCCAGACGATAGTCGCGGCGAGGGTCGTGACGAGCGCCTTGCGGAGGAGCCGGGGATGCTGCGGCGCGCCTGTCGCAAAGCCCGGTTCGTCCGGCTGGGACGGGGTCACCCATAATGGCAGCACCGCAAACAACGTCACCCACCAGACAATGAAATAGAGAATGACGGCGGTAACCCAGCCCATCGGAAAGCTCCGAACGTCCCCTCAAACCTCTTCGAGCTCGATCAGCGTGCCGCAAAAATCCTTCGGATGCAGAAACAACACCGGCTTGCCGTGGGCACCCGGCCGCGGCTCACCATCGCCCAAGACCCGGGCTCCCGCCGCCAGGAGGCGGTCACGCGCCGCCATGATGTCGTCTACCTCGTAGCACAGATGATGCATGCCGCCGGCTGCGTTGCGTTCGAGAAAGCTGGAGACTGGCGACCCGTCGCCGCCGAGCGGTTCAAGCAGCTCGATCCGAGTGTTGGGCAATTCCACAAACGCGACCGTGACGCCGTGCGCCGGCAACGGTTGCGGCGCCGAGACGCGGGCGCCGAGCGCGTCGCGGTAAAGTGCGCTGGCGGCCTGGAGATCGGGGACGACGATCGCGACATGGTTGAGCCTTCCAATCATCACGCCCGCTCTCAAATCCGGACCAGGTGAATCTCGGTCAACGGACGCTTGCCAAAGCGCTCGTTGAACACCCGGCGCAACG
>DASXAM010000369.1:0-11961 GCA_036404275.1 Allostellaceae bacterium | reverse complement strand
ATGGACTGCAGCCGGCTCGTCGTGTGTTCGTAGCTGTAGGTCAGGGTGCGGCCGTCGGCATAGATTTTCGCGGTCGGCCGGCTTTCGACGTCGATGCTCCAACTCGTCGTGTGGCCGTTCGGGTCAGTTACGCTCTTCAGGGTGCCATCTTCATAATAGAGGTAGCGGGTCACGTGGCCGAGCGGGTCGGTCACCGCAGTCAGACGCCGGTCGGCGTCGTGGGCATAGCGCCACACATGGCCTTGCCGATCGGTGTAGGAGGCGAGGTCGAGGAGTTTGTACGCATATTCTTCGCTCGTGGCGTCAGGATACGTTACCTTGGTCAATCGATTGGCGGCATCATAGTTGTAGTTGACGGTTCCGCCCGCCGCATCGGTGTAGCTCGCCACTCGGTTCAAATTATCGTAGGTAAAGCTTGCCGCAGATTTGCCGTCGGCATTGACGACACCCGACAAATTGCCTTTCGCATCGTATTGAAAGCTGGTCTTCTGGCCGAGCGGATTGGTGCTCGAGGTCAGCTGGCCGGCGCCGTTATAGGCGTATTGCGTCGTCTGGCCGGCGGCATTGGTGTAGGTGAGTGGCCGATGCTGGGTATTGTAGGTGAAAGCGGCGATCGTTTGCGGTCCGCTTGAAGTCGTCTGTGTGATCGAAAGGACGTCGATCTGATTGGCCGCGTAGGTCAGCGCGGTCTGGCGACCGACGGGGTCGATATACTGGGTCGGGTTGCCGGCGCTGTTGTAGGCAAATTGCGTGAGCTTTGTCTGGCCGTTGTCGAGAACCCGGCCGATCCCGGTAGGCAGGTCATAGCTGCCGGACGCACCGGCACCGAGACCCGGGCTCTGTCCGGGCGTCGTATACCAGACACGGTTTTCAAGCGGTTCCTTGATACTCTCGATCGTCGACCACCTGATCCCGGTGTTGAGTCCGTCGTGCGTGAAATGAACGATCCGGGCGTCGTGATAATTGCAGCCGCCATTGGGGGTGCAGCCGGCGACAGCATATTGGTGCTTGTTCCAGTGGAAGGTGTTGCGATAAATCAGGTATTGGTTGAACAGGTTGGCCATGCCCTGCGGTACATTGGCGGACGGCTCGGAAAACGGCACGAAGGAACTGGAGACCGGCTCGAAGGTTTCCACGCGCTCACTAAAGCCCAGGGGGTCGACAATATTCAAAAACCGCATGTCGCCGGCACCGCCGGAGCCGTCGACGGCACCATAGGTGAACCGAGTGGTGCCATAAGGAGTGGTCAGGGATTTGATCAGCGATGCAGCGTCATAGGTGAATTTTGACGTTATACCGATCACATCGGTGATCGAGCTGAGCCGTCCGTTGCTGTCGTAACCCAGCTTCGCGGAGCGGCCGAATGGGTCGGTAACCCGGGTGATCAGCAACGGAAAGCCCGACGAACCATACGAGAAGGTGGTCTTGCGCCCGGTCGCATCGGTCAAGGAGCCGAGCCGGATCTGACCGTTGACCTTGTTGTAGTTGAGCGTGACCCGGTTGCCTCGCGGGTCGGTGATCCGGGTCAGAAAGACATTGCGGGGGAAGACGGCGCTGCCGTCCGTCTGGGAATAGGTTTCGACCGTGCCGTTCCGCAAGAGGCGCTCGTAGACGACCGGGTTGGCTTGCTTCAGCACCAGCACCGAAGCGTCGCCTTCCTCGGCGGTGAACTGGCCGGTGCCGCTGTTGTAGCCGGTCTGGGAATAGAGAAAGCCGTTGTTGCGATCGTAGCGGTTTACGTTCGCGCCGGGCGAGCCGGGGTCATCCCGAACAAAGCTCAACCAGTCGAACGTCCATTTTTGACCGATATTGAAATAATTGAAATTGGCCGGCTGGCTCACATCGTACATGTCATAGGCAAAGGAGACGGTGGCCGGGGGGCCGATCGGCGGTGCGTAACCGATCGGTGTGTCCGCCAGGGTGAGGCCCACCTTTTCCTCATTGATGCCAAAACCGCACATGCCGCATGGCTTTGGCGAGTTATTGTTGGGCGGAGCTTGGCCCGCACCCCAGACCCGCGCCGCCTCGGCCGTGGCGACTTGGCGCCACGTCGCGCTGTGCGCCGTATCAGCCGGGACCAGGAAATAGCCGCTTGCCTCGGCGTCGAGCGCGGCTTGCGTCACCCATAGGCTCTGATGTCCGAAGGTCGGGTCGCCGACTTCGAAGCGCCCGTTTCGGGCACCGAGAATGGCCGCGAAATGACCGACCCGCCAATGTGCGATCGACGGCACCGGCACCGGTTCACCCGGCTTACGAAACACCGGCACGAGTGCGGCGTGCGCCTTTTGGGCCAGCGCGGCGACCTCGGCGAGGCTGGTTCCTTTTGGCCCGTCGGCCTGCACCCAGTTTAGAAAAAACACCTCGGAGGCGCTCGCATGCTGCGCCAGCAGCAACGTCTTCAGCGCGATCGGCCCGCAATTGTAGAGATGCTTCGGGTCGGTCTTCATGACCCGCAGGGTGTCGCGGCCGAATTGCACCATGGCGGTGCCGGGGCCGCCGATCGGACGGTCGCCGATCTCGGCCAGCAGCGCCGTCAACGCATCTTTTCGGCCAAGCTCGGCGTCGAGCCGCACCAATTCGCCTACCGCCCGATCGACCAGCGCTCGGGCGCGCGGCGCGGTCGCAGTCTTCCCTTCCTGCCAAGCCGATGCCCAGGCATCGAAGGCGCGCGAGAAATATCCGTAATGGCGATAGACGATGCCGAGGTTGGCGAGCACCGCGACGCGCCAGGCGGATCGCGGATGAGTCGTCAGAAACCCGGTCAGCGCCGAAAAATCGTCCGGGTTGGGGCGCCGTTCCCAAATTTCGACCGCGCGCCGCAGCGCCTCGTCTTCGGCCGCGATCGTCGGCCCGGTTGCGACCAATGGCTCGGGTAGATGCGCTGCCGCGAGCCTTGCCTCCATCGCGGCCTGTGCCGTTGCCGGTCCCGCTACCGCCTGAGCCGTGTCGGCGAGCGGTATCGACAGCAGCAGGACCACCAGCCCCGAGAGACGGAGCAAAGCCGCTTGCAGATGCAGAATGGGCATGGCGCCGCATGGTCGCTTCATATTCTTCGCCCTCGAGAGAAATTCGGCCGAGAGAAATTCGGCGATTTTGCCGCCGGCAACGTCTTCAGGATTGTGCCGCCCTTGACGCCGTCACAGCCGAAGGTCGGCATCGTCTTGCGGCACCGCTCAATGGGCCGAGGCGAGCAGTATGGGGTGGAGCGGCGGGTCGACGATCAGCGTGCCCCCTTGGGGGTCCGGCGAAGCGAGGAAGTTGGCGCGTTTATATGTGCCGAGAAACTTCAAATGAGTGGTCTGCACGCCGTTCGTGACCGTCAGGATCCCCTGTTTCACCGTCGCCGTCGACGTGTCCTTGTAGCTGAGGTTGACCACCCCGCTGATGTCGCCCAACTCGATCTCGTCGGTGCCGGCGCCGCCAAAGCCCTTGATTGCAGCGCCAAACGCCTGGCTGTCGGGGAGGCGCAGATCGCCGCCCGTATGGCTGGCGAAGACAACAGTCGAGCCTGCGGCGACGCTCGCATCGAATTGCACGCCCGTGCCCGGTTCGATCGTGAAGCTGCCCTTGCCGCTGACCGAGGTCCGGAACTCGATCGAGCCGATGTCCACCACGACGGAGCCGTTGTTGACGAAGACCGCGCCGATAGCGCTGGTGGTCAGCCCGCCCCCCTGTTTGACGAAGACGGCGCCGGCCGAATTGACAAAGCTCGAATTCACATTGAAGCCGACGCTGATCCCGGTATCGGCGGCGAGAATGAAGCGCCCGCCGCGCTCATTGATGAAGCTCGCCTTGTCGAAGCTCTGGTCGCCGATCTGCAGCGTGCTGAATTCGAAGACGGTACCGGAATTCTGCCATTTTGCCGCGCTGCCGAGCGTCAGCGCTCCGCTGCCGGGCGTCAGCGGCCGCAGGCTGACGCTGCTGTTCTTGTCGGTAATCAGCGTCCCGGTGCCGTCGACGGTGCCCGTGTTGAAGCTGTCGTTGCCCGACAAGGTAAGCGAAAACCCGCCAAGACTGAGAACCGAAAAATTGACGAAGTTGAACGCGCCGGAAAGATAGCTCAAATTTTCGCCGAGCGTCGCCGTGGCGGCGCTGATGGTGAATGTCTCGGTGGTTATTGCTGCGCCGGTCCCGAAGATGGATGAGCCGCCGCCGATCTCGAACTGGCCATTGCCGGAAATGACGCCGCCAAAGGTGTCGGCGGTGCCGGTGAAGTTCATCGTGCCGGTCTGGATGACGATGCGGCCGTTGTCGATGACCTCGACCCCGATCGTGCTGACCCCGCCGCCGCCGACCTTTTCAAGGCTGGCACCGGCCATGTTGACAAAACTCGAATTCAGCGCGAGCCCGGTCTGCATGCCGACATCGTTTGTGAGTTCGTAGACCGCGCCCTTCTCGTTGAAAAAGGTGGCCGCGTTGAACGTGTTGTCGCCCAGTTGCAGCAAGCCGACCGAGCCGACCGTCCCCGAATTCTGCCAATCGACGCCGCCGCCGAGGGTGAAGCCGTTGACGTTGGTGCTGCTGCCGGCGGCGGTGATCAGCGTGCCGGTGCCTCCGATCTCGGCGTTGCCAAAAAAATTGGTCCCAGAAAGCGTCAGCTTCCGGTTGATGCCGTTAATATTGAGCAATGCCCCGGACTGCAGCATAAAGGTTTTGGCATAGCCGAGGTTTTCGCCGAGCGTGACGACTGTGCCGCCATCGGTGATCGCGAAGGTCGCGGCCGAAATGGTCGTGCCGGCGTTGATCGCGTCCTTGCTGCCGCCGCCGAGAGCGAACTCGCCGTTTCCAGAAATGGCGCCGGCAAAGCTGTCGGTCCCGGCGCGAAATTCGAGGGTCCCGGTGGCGATGACGATCTTCCCGGTGTCGACAAACCCGACATCGATAAAGCTTCCGTTGATACCGCCGATCCTCTGCAAGGTTCCGGCGTTGATGAACTGGGCCGAGGCGGCGCCCGAACCAATCCCGAAATCGCCGCCAATGTTGAAGACCGCGCCTTTTTTATTGTTGATCTCGGCGTTGACGTCGGTGCCGTCGCCGAGCGTGATCTGGCTTGTCTGGTTGACCGTCTTGGCATTGTTCAACACGCTGGCGCCGCCGAGCGTATAGGTGCCGATCGTCAGCGCGGCATTGACGGTGAATGCCGTCTTCCCTTCGGCGGAGGCGAACGTCAACTCGTTGAACGTACCGCTGCCCTTGATCGTCACCGGACCGCCGGTGAAGACCCCGCCGGTCTGGACAAAGCCGCCGGAGAAGCTGGCGCTCGTCGTGATCACCAAACTGCCGCCGGTCATGTCGAACACGTCGTTGCCGACGGTCAGCGAATGGACCGTCGTAAGACCATCTCCGCCGCCGTAAAACACCGTCAAGACGGCGGGTGTGCTGATCACGACGTTGTTGTTGCTGTTCGGAAACCCGGTGCTCCAATTGGCGCTGCTTGCTCCCCAATCGGCACTGGCGGCGCCAACCCAGGTGTCCGTCGTGAATGCCATACCAACGTCCTCTCGTAGCCGCGGCGGCGCGCAGCGCTGTCACCGGGTCCCGTACTGCGGACACACAGCCGGAGCGCACGCTTCGAAAAAGCTAAAAACTGGCAAACTGCGTCGGCCAAATTGGTAGCAGATCGTCAGGATTCTGTAAAGATGCGTTGCGTCCCTCGCGCCGGAGACGAGGCAAAATTCGCCCTCGGATCATTAACTTGTGCCCATGCCCGAATTCAGGGCGTAGAAGGCTGGTCTTCCTGATGACGTATTGCCGGCGTGCGGCGCGATGGTCGGAGACAGTGGCAGATGAAGATGGCCGGAGTGCGCCGGTCTCCTGTTCGTGAAACCGTGCTGATGTTGATTGCTCTCGGTATCTCGGTGCTGTGGGTGGGGGCGCCGTATGGGAGGACTGTGGATATAATGGGGTCGGGTGTGCCTCAGACCTTTGCCTCGACCACGCTCAAGCTCGCGCGCGAGGTGTTGGACGACCAGAGGGCTGTCGATATCGAGGCCGCCATAGTGCCGGTCGTGTTTCTCGGGCTGTTGGCGCCGCTCTATCCCGCCTGGATTGCTCTGCGCCTGATGAGCGGCCGGTCCCGGCTGGCGGCACGACGGCGCTGGGTATGGGTCGTGGAAGGTGTTGTCGTGGTATTGCTGAGCCCGATCGGGTGCTTTGTGGCGATCTTCGCAGTATCGGTCTTTATTCCCGGTGCCTCCGGCCCCTTGCTCTTTTTTCCCCTTTGGCTGCTTCCCGGCCTCGCGGCGGGCGGCGGGCTCGCAGCTATCGCGCTCGGCCTCGGCAGACGCAGCCGGATTGCTCGTGTTATTTTAGCCGCGCCGACGGAGAGGTGCGGCGCGTGATGCATGCGATAGAGCTGCTTGTAAATCCGCGCCCGACCGCACCGTCGCGGTCCGCGCTACCGCGCCGGAACCGTCGTCGGCGCTGCGTGTTCGCGTCATATTTGACCGGGGATAGGTCTCTCAGTCGGCGGGGGAAATCCATGCCGCGCACGGCTTTCTCCCGGAGACGTGCGCCGGTGCCCGGAGTATCATCGCCGTTGGCGGGCGCGTCGGAACGGGGAGGCGGCAATGAGTGAGCTAGAATTCCAGCACGAGCTTAGCCCCGATCAACTGAGCGAGGCGCTGTCGTTGCTGGAGAACGCTGCGGGGGCAAAGCCGCGGGAGTCGAATTCGGGCGGAGAGGCTCATTCCAACCCCGATCGGGCGAATGCCGATGCGGCTGAGCCGGACCGGCTTTCTGCCGCGCAAGACGCAAAGCGACGTCTAAAGCAGTTCAACCGGGCCGCCCTCCGGTTTTGCGGCCTCGGCATCGCGGCCGCGGCGGCTTTGATGTTGTTATCGTGGATAGAAGGCGTGCCTGTTGCGCCACCGGGACAAAGGGTCGTTTACGCACAGCTCCCGAACGAGTTGTGGACACCTCCGGCCAAGGAGGCTGCTGACACGCGTCCGGCAGCCGATTCTCCGTCCATCAAAGCTCCGAGGGGATCCGAGCCGCAGCCCGCAGCGCCAACGGTCGCAGGGCCGGACCCCGAAGAGGCCAGTCACGACCACTCCCCGAACTCCGTGAAAGATGCAGCGAATATTCCCGACGCCGCATCCGATGTGGCCGAGACCGCAACACCTGCTATGGCCGATAACGGGAAGTCTCGTCGAAACGCTTGGAAAGGACAAAGGCCGAAAGACGCTCGGCGGCGGTTGCGGTTGGCGCGCATCGCGAAAGTCAACCGCAGCGAATGTCTTTTGTTCGCATGTCTCGTCTGGCAACCTCAGCACGCCTTTTACGATCCGCCCCGTAACCTGACCCAGTGATTGCCTTAGCCGGTAGCGATCCGCGCGTGGCTTATTGTTGATGGAAGTGCTTTTTGTGCCCTACCAGTCGGTATTGCGGCAAATAGACACGTTTGTTGGGATCGTCGATCACCTTGCCGATGACGGACGAACGCAGATCATGCTTTTCCGCTATAGATAACACTAAATCGACATCGCTTTTATCTACGACCATGCAAAAGCCAATCCCCATGTTGTACACTTCGAACATTTCCGCGGTGCTCACCGGGTAGTATTGCTGGACCATCTTGAAGATGGCCGGCGGTCTCGGCAGATCGTCGATGACGAATCCCACGCGCTCGCTCTCGACCCGGGCGAGGTTGAGCAGCCCGTCGCCGGTAATATGGATCAAGGCCTTGACGCTTTGTGCTTGCTGCAGCACCTCCAGCGCCGCGCGCACATAGATAAGGGTCGGCCGCAGCAGCTCGTCGCCGAGAGAAACATCGGTCCCGGGCACCGTAACATTCAATGACAAGGGGTCCCGCCGTTTGAAAAATGCCTTGCGGGCGAGGCTGAAGCCATTGCTGTGCATGCCGCTGCTTGCGATCCCGACGACGAGGTCGCCCGGCGCCAAATCGCGGCCGGTGAGGATTCGGTCGAGCGACACCAGGCCGACTGCGGTCCCGGCCAAATCGAAGCCGCGGACGACATCTTCGAGCTGCGCGGTTTCACCGCCCGATATCGAGACACCCGCTTCCTCGGCCCCGCGTGCGAGCCCGATCCCGATCGCTTCGAGCATTTGCGAATTGGCATGATCGACAGCGACGTAATCGACAAAGGTCAGCGGCTTTGCGCCAAGACAAACGAGGTCGTTGACATTCATCGCTATGCAATCGATGCCGATCGTGTCGTATTTCCCCATCATCTGCGCGATGATCGCCTTTGTCCCGACGCCGTCGGTGCAGATTGCGAGCCCCTTGCCGCCGCCGATATTGACGACATTGGCGAAATAGCCGATCGGGAGCTGAACGCCGCCAAACTCTCCGGGCGGCAGCCAATTGCGGCGGATACGATCGACGAGATTGGTCAGCCCGCGGTCGACCTCGTCGGTATCGACGCCGGCGGCGAGATAAGCAGCTTGCGGTGTCGGATCGTCTGCCGTCATCGGCGGCGCTCCTCGGTGCGCGGCACCGGCCTAATACTGCCCGCGCGGTTCGAGGCCGAAGGCATGCTGGCCATACATCGTGCCGACCGCGTCCCAATTGAGGCTGACGTGGCGGGCGACCGCATTGACGTCGCGCCAGGCGCGCTGCACCGGGTTGCTCAGCAGCAGGCCGGCGCCGCCGGTCGAGGCGTTCAGGGCCTCGACCGCCTGCAGCGCGAGCTTTGTGACATAGGCCTGGTTGCGGCGCGCGCGGATACGGTCGGCGACGGTGATGTCGCCGCCGGCGTTTAGCGTTGCCATTGCTTGCCGCATATCGGTCAGCAGAATCAGCTCGGCCGCCTCGACCGCGGCCGCGGCCTCGGCGACGCGCAGCTGGATCGTGGCGAATTCGGTCATCGCCAACCCGCCGCCGGCAAGCGCGCCGCGGGTCTTGCGCGCCGCAACCATCGCCAGATAGGCGTCGAGCGCACCCTTGGCGGCGCCAACCGCAGTCGAAGCCAGCATCGAGGCGCCGAGCACCAAAAGCGGCAGGCGATAGAGCGGGTTTTGGTGATATTGCCCGCCGGGCGTCGTGCCGGCTCGCGTGTCGGCAAAGAGCAGCACCCGGTGCTGCGGCACAAACACCTCGCGCGCGACAATATTCTTGCTGCCGGTGCCGGCAAGACCGCACACGAACCAATTGTCCACGATCTCGACGTCGCCGACCGGCAGCAGGAAAAAGGCGCCGTCATGCGGCGGCGGCGTCCCCGGCGGCGTGATCAGCGCGCCGAGCTTGATCCAGCTCGAATGGTCGATGCCGCTGGCAAACGACCATTCGCCGCTCAAGACATAGCCGCCCGCTATTGGGCGCGCGGTGCCGGTCGGGGCAAAGCAGGCGCAGCTGAACGGGTCGGCGCCGTCGCCCCACAATTCGTGCTGCGCCTTGACCGGGTAATGGCCGAAGGAAATGCCGTTGGAGAGGGCGCCGTTCATGACCCAGCCGGTCGAGGCGCACGCGGCCGAAATCGTCAAGGCGATCTCGAGCGCCAAAACCGGGTCGTATTCGAACCCGCCAAACTCCTTGGGCCGGGTCGTGCGCAGCAATTCCGCGGCCCGGATTTTGGCGATGATCGCGGGCGAGATCGTGCGGTTGCGCTCGGTGTCCTCGGCGAGCGCGCGGATCTCCGGCACCAGCGCGCGGGTGCGGGCGAGCAGCTCCTGCGGGCTCGGCGGAACGATGCGGCGGATCGCGGCGGTGGCGGGGGTCATCGGTGTCTCCGATCTCGGCCGGCTGCGGCGCCAGCGTGCAACCCTTTTGTCGCAGCCGCAACCGCCGTCCTTTGTCGCTTGGGGCGGGATTGCGGCCGCTCGGCGCGCAGCGAAAAAGCGAGCGGCAGCCATGCCTTGTCGGGCCAGCGATACATCCCGTCCGGGTCGCGGACCAATTGCCGGAACAGGCGCCATGCCACGCGGTCGTGCTCGTTGAGCCAGTCGAGCCGCAGCCCGGCGTCGCGCAATGCGCCGATGATGTCGCCGAGCGGGTGCAGCCAGGTGTAGGTGGTTGCGTTGCGCAGCGGTGCGGTCTCGTCGGTGTAATCGAATTCGTCCTCGATGCGGAGCGGCGCGCGGCTGAAATAGGGGACGAAATATCCGGGCATGCCGCCGGCGGCGGGCGTTGCCCGGTCGTCGAACACCAGCGCCGCCGGATGCGCGTCGGCAAGGTAGAGCGCGCCGCCCGGCTTCAGAAAATCGGCGACGATTGCGGCCCAGCGGCGAATGTCCGAGAGCCAAGTGATGGCACCCCAGGTGACATAAGCGAGATCGAACGACGCGGGCTCCGGGATGGCGGCCGGCGCGTCGTAGAGATCGGCCTCGACAAAGCGCGCGCGGGCTTGGAGGCCGAGCTCGGCTGCGAGATGCCGTGCCGCGGCGATCGCCGGCGCCGAAAAATCGAGGCCGACGACGGTGGCGCCGCGCTGCGCCAAGGCGAGGCTGTCGCAGCCGAAATGGCATTGCAGATGCAGCACGCGCAGCCCGTCGACCGGCCCCAGCTCGGCCTCCTCGACGGCGTTGAGCCGGCCATGGCCGGCTCGCAGAGGCGCCAAATCGCGGGCGGCGAGGTGGATGCCGACGCGCTCGTCCCAATTCGCCCGATTGGCATTTTGCCAGACCGTGTCCTGCATGACGGGCGCCCGACTTAGCGTTGGCCGCGGCGGCCGTGATATCGCATTCTCGGCGGCATCGTCCACGCGTGAGGATCGGCAGTATCATGAGATTGAGCGTCGTGACCTTTATGCATCCCGGGGCCGAGCCGCACGGTCGTTCGCTCGACCGCATCGCCGATTACGCGCGCCGGGTCGAGCGAAGCGGCTTCCCCGGCATCTGGGTAACCGATTCCCTGGGCCGCGGCCGCGCCACCCTCGAGCCGATGGTCGCGCTCGCCGCCCTCGCCGCGGTGACCAAGCGGGTCGAGCTCGGCACTGCGGTCTTGCAGGTTTCGCTGCGTCACCCGGTCGATCTCGCCCACCGGGTGCAGTCGGTGCAGGCATTGTCCGACGGGCGCTTGCGGCTCGGTGTCGGCAGCGGCTCGACCCAGGCCGATTTCGACCTCTTCGGCGCCGATTATGCACAGCGTTTTCGCACGCTGATGTCTTCGCTCGACATCATGCGCCGCACCTGGCGCGGCGAGAGCGTCAACGGCGGTGCGCTGACGCCGTGGCCGGGGAGCGAAGGCGGGCCGCCGGTATTGCTCGGCGCCTGGCGCAACCCGCGCTGGATCGCCTATGCTGCCAAACGCTGCCAGGGCTGGATCGCGTCGGGTCTCTACAGCAGCTGGGAAGATCTCGAAAACGGGATGCGGCTCTACCGCGAAGCCGGCGGCGCCAACGCGGTCCTCGCCAATGTCGTCGTCGATCCGTCCGGCCATGCCGAGCCCGGCAGCTTGGCCGCGCGGGCCAAGGTGTCGCTTGTCTGCCCGCTCGACGACGCACGCGTTCGGCTAAAGCGGATCGAGCAGATCGGCTTTGACGAGGTGCTGCTGATCTCGCCGGCGAGCACACTTTCCGACCTGGAACGGGTCCGCGATTTTCTTTGATCGCGGTCGCAGCGGCGCCCACCCGCGGACGGATTGCGCGCGCCGGCGCGGCTGGCTAGTCTCGCGGCCCGCGCCGGCGGCGCGGAGGGGTGGCCGAGCGGTCGAAGGCGCACGCCTGGAAAGTGTGTAGACGGTGATGAATCGTCTCGAGGGTTCGAATCCCTCCCCCTCCGCCACTTCAGAACAGAACTAAGAACTCAACCCGCCTTGCGCGATAGCGTGAGCGGCAGGTCCAGCTCCACCCGGTCGTGCATGACCTTCGGCATCATGCGCCCCCGAGGTAGCTGCCGTCCGGTCTTGTCCTATCCCTACTCTTACACGTAAGAGTAGGAATATTCTTAGGGGGCTCACGCGGCTGTTGCGGGATATTCGCTCTTGACGCGGGATGCGGCGCGTTATCGCACCTATTTTCCAAAGCTCTCGTTGATCGCCCCGAACGGGACTTCGACTTCAAG
>DASXAM010000368.1:0-3005 GCA_036404275.1 Allostellaceae bacterium | reverse complement strand
AGCGCCTGCTGCAGGACCGGCAATGCCGGCTGCGCCTGAGCATTGGCGGCGTGGTGCGAAGTGGTGGTCAGCGCCAGAACGAGCGCGGCGCCGACGAGCACGCTGGAGAACAAAGATTTCATCGGTCATTTGCCTTTCGGGTGATCGCCGGCGCCGCCGGCAGGGGTTTCATCTAGTCTTTACGGTCTCGCTTGCGATCCCAGGTCGCCTTCAATTTCGCTAGCGCCAGCGCCAGCGCCGCCGCGCCGAGATGCCGCATGCTATGCGGCCTTTGCCGGCTCGGCCGGGTCGAGCTCGGCATCCGCATCAAGCATCAGCCGGCGGTGCCAGTTTCCGATTTGGCCAGCGAAAGGATGGGCGCCGGGATTTGCCATTTTAGCTGTCAAGCCGGCGACATCGGCCGCGTCGAGCATCTGCAAGGCCGAGCGGTGCTGCCGCGAAATCGTGATCGGCCGCGGTGTGATACCGGCAGCGCTAAACCAGACTGAGGCCGCCGCCCGCATTTCGACCGCGAGGCGTTGTGATTCCGCAAAAGCCGCGGACCATCTGGCCTCCAGGTCGGAGAGGTAGGCGAGAACCACATCCTCGGCCGCACGAAACACAGCACCATCGGCGCGGGCGAGCGCAGCCTTGGCTTCGTCGCGGCGGCGGGTTTGGTGCGCGAGGCCGTCCAGAGCCGCTTCGGCCGCGGCGCGATGCTGATCGCGCTCCCGCAGAGCGCGAGATAACTCGGGTGTCAAATCATGCGGCGGCGCCCCGGTGCCGGCAACAGCCCATGCGGCGACCGCGGCACCCCGATGGGCCGAGACCCGCTCGTCGAGCCCGGTATGGCGCTCGAGCTGCGACTCGGCCTCGCCAACCAGCACTTTGACCCGAAGCAGCGACGATTCCTCGCCGCGCAACGCTTCGGCTGCTGCATCGCGAGCGCCGATCGCCTCGCGCAATGCCTCGCGAGCATCGGTCATCGACGGGCCTCCCAAAAGCGACGGTAAAACTCGTTGAGCCCGCGCAGGCCGGTCTGCTGAGCCTGGGGCGTTGTGGTCCAATCGAGCACCGCTGCATCCCGAGCGCCGGCCCGCCTCGGCGCCGCATCGCGGGTCTGCTCCCGCCGGCGCGGCTCATCGACAATGAGAAAACCGCCAACTCGGCGAAGCCTCTGCTCCGACCTCAGACTCGGGCCGTTCAATCCTCGCGCGCCGTCGCGCATTCGCCATCGCATTTAAGCCGCCTCCTCTACTTGATTGACCGGCCACGCCCCGGCGCCACGTAAGTATTGCTCGTGTTGATCCCAAACGACGCGCGGAACACAGTGAATGCCCGGCACAAACTGGAACTGTTGAATACTTGCCGGAAACGCCCGGTTCGCAACATACGCAACACCAACCGGCCGCGAAAACTGTATCCAGACCTGGGCCGGCGTATCGATGAGCCGTGACTCGACCTCGATCCGCCGCGACCGCTCCGCAGCCGACGCCGCCTCGATCCGCAGCCGCTCGGCCGCCACCGCCCGCTCCAGTTCTGCGCGGCGCGATTCCTCGACAAGCATGTCCCAACTCGACATCGACCCCGCAGACGCCATGACGATCGCCCCACCCGCCGAATTGGCGAGGTCATCGCGACCGGCCCGGGGGTGGTCGATGCTGTCCCGCCCGCCACGAACCGTCCGCCGCTCCAAACCGCAAATCTGCGAAACCAGACGAGGATTATCCAGCAATTCGACCGAACCAGCGTTCAGCAACGGCAGCAGCTCGCGGTAAATGTCGGACTTCGGCTTGTCGCTCGTTAAATACTCGACGCCGTGCTTTCGGAATTGCTCTCGCGGCCATTCTCCCGCATACCTGTCGCCGGTGACCGAAAACACCTGGTAGGACTTCAACAGCGCCGCGAACTCTTCGACCACACTCTCCGGCGAGAACGGCGGCCGGACCTCGCGCACGGCGTCGAGAACGGCACGATCGTCGGCGCCACGATGGGCAACCGCCAGCGTCATCGAGTCCGACGAGCCGCCCGACGGGTCCACAAAGCCGAAATACGGTATCCCCGGCACCGGCGGCAGCTCGTGCCGGCCCGGCACAACCAAACTTTCGAGGACGAGGCGATCGACGAAATCGGCGATATCGCTGCGCCACTCGGCGAGCCATTCGGCTGCGGCAGCCTCCGGGTCGCGCTCGATCGCCTGGTCGATCACACTCTGCGGCAAGAGCGGGTTGAACGCGGTCGATGGACCGTGCACGACGAGAACATCATCGTCCGGCTGCCCGTAACACCGGCGCCAACGGTCGAACAACAATCCGCCGCGGCGGTACGGCGTCGAGATCCCGACGAGCATCGCACCCGGCAGCGTCACCAAACCGGGGATGACCGCATTGTATGTCTCAAAATCCGGATTGGCGCTGTCGTCATCGCGCCAATACGACACCTCGTCAAATATAGCACAGACAATCGTGCGACCGCGCACGCTCCGGTAACTATTCGTCGCGACCACAATCTCGACGCCATTCGTCAGCTCTATCGTCTCGTCGGTTTCCCGTACAATCAATGGCCGCAAAAGCGGTACGGTATTGAAATAGCCCGCGATATACCTGTGAACGATTTTCGCCTGGGTGCGGTCAACGGCAAGGCAGATTACCGAGGCCCGCTCGCCGGGACGCAGCAGCTCACCGTAGTCATTGAGCGCGGCGACCGTCGCGATGCCGCTGGCGATCGAGTCCTTGCCGGAGCGGCGACCGGCGATCGCCCAAAGCTCCCGGACCCGGCGACGCGGCGGATCACGATCGGCGACGGCGCGGAACAAAGCGAGCTGATCCTGATCGAGCGGCAGCCCCTCGGCAGCCAGGATCGTCGAGCGCCATGTCGCCCATGACGCACCCGGAAAGGCCGGCGCCAGCAGCGCGGGATCGTCGAGCGCCGACGAAATCGAAATCATTGCACCGGGACCGACAGAACCGCTGCGCCGCACGCCTCGGCAAACTCGCGGCGGGCAAGCTTGGCGCGGCACTCGGCGA
>DASXAM010000367.1:0-12125 GCA_036404275.1 Allostellaceae bacterium | reverse complement strand
CACGGCAAAAAATTGTGGGCGCTTTACATCTTGTTCGCCGTCGCCGATCGGCGACGAGGCCGGCATTTGGCTCGGGCGGCATGAGCGTTGCGGCAAAAGGCGATCTCGGCGGATCGCCGGAGCGGTTCGGCTATGAATGGGCCGCTTATGCCGAGATCCGGCCCGAATACGAGGTGCAGTTTCGGCGCTGGACCGCAGCGCTGTCGCCCGGCGATTGGGTCGGCAAGGAGTTTCTCGATGTCGGTTGCGGCATGGGCCGCAACAGCTTTTGGGCGCTCAAATGGGGAGCTTCCGGCGGGATCGCGATCGATATCGACGACCGGTCGCTGGCGAGCGCCCGGCGCAATTTGGGCGGTTTCCCGTCGGTCGAGGTGATGCGGGCGAGCGCCTACGAATTGCCGTTCCGAGACCGCTTCGACCTCGCTTTCTCCATCGGCGTCGTTCATCACCTCGAAAGGCCGCAGCAGGCGCTCGACGCGATGGCGCGCGCGGTCAAGCCCGGCGGCCGGGTGCTGATCTGGGTCTACGGCCTCGAAAACAACCGCTGGCTCGTCGGGCTGCTCGACCCAGTGAGGCGTATGCTGCTGAGCCACCTGCCGATCGGGGCGACGCACCACCTGTCGCTCTATCCGGCGGCTCTGCTGTGGGGGTTGCTGCGGCTCGGCTGGCGGCCGGGCGAGTATTTCCGCCTGATCGCCGGTTTCGATTTCGCCCATTTGCGCGCAATCGTGTTCGACCAGATGCTGCCGCGCATCGCCCATTATTGGCCGCGCGAAATCGTGGCGCGGAGGATGACGCAGGCCGGGCTCGTCGATGTGCGGCTCGTCTGGGTCAACGAGATGTCGTGGTCGGCCGTCGGCACTCGGCCGGAGCGGGCATAGGCCGCCGATGTCGGGCTATGCGCCGCTGCTCGGCATTGCCGGAATGATCGGGCTGACGGTCGGCGCCAATCTGATGCTGAAGCTGGGCGCAATGGCGCCGCCCGCCGAGCGCATCGTGCTCGGGCTCTTCGGCTGGCAATCGGTCCTGGGCCTGGTGCTTTTCGGCTTCGGCGGGCTGATCTACGCGTTCGTGCTGCGTGCCTTGCCGCTCTATGTCGCGCAGGTCCTCGCGTCGCTCCAATATGTCGCGGTGATCCTCGCCGCCGGCCTGTTGCTGCGCGAGGCGATCTCACCGGTCTCGTGGCTCGGCATCGCCTGCGTTGCGATCGGCATCCTGCTCGTCGGCACCGCCGCCCGCGTTTAGGTCGCGGTCGTCGCTGCGCGTCGCGCGGCCAGCCGCGAGCGATGGTGCGACAGCGAATCGACCGCGCGCGGCGGCAGCCGGCGGACAATCGCGTGCCGGATGCGAACGCCGAGCGGCCGGTAGTCGCGCAGTCTTTGCGTGTCTGCGATCCGGCAGGCGTGCAGCTGCCGAGGCAAGGTGTCGAGCGCCGCCTCGGCCGCGTAGAGCAACATGTTGCGGCGGTACCAGCTCTGGATGTGGGGATTTCCTGCGATACGAGGGCGGATGCAATCGATCGCTACATAGCCGCGATCGCGAAATTTGCTTCGCCAATATTCGAGCGGCTGCTCGTTGACGTGGTGCACGCCGCCTTGGCCGGGCACCGCCGCCGAAAACAGCACGAGCGGCGCATGCGCGGTCAATGTCGCAACAAATCCCGGCGCGCCCTCGGCCGGCAGGTGCTCGGCGACTTCGAGGCTCTGCACGAGGTCGAATCGCCGGCCGAGATCGACCGCTCGGCTCAGATCGGCCGGGTAAAATTGCGACTGCTCGATCATCAGCCGTCGCCGATCGATATAGGGGCCGTCGACTCCGATTACGTCGGCTCCGGCCTTGCGCCACACACTGAGCCAAGCGCCCTCGCCGCAGCCAAAATCGGCGACGCTGCGGATCTGTAGCGCCCCGGCCAACAGCGGGACGATCGCTTCCGCGGACCGAGCTGCAAACGATGCCAAAAAATCGTAAAAATCGGTGTGGTATCGATGCACGCCCGCAGCCTCCGCCGAGTGGCACTCGGTGTAGCAACACAGGGTTGAAGCATGCTTAAGCGAGCTGGCGTGATAGAATGGCGGCGATGACCGTGCTGCCGCGCGCCATATTGTTCGATCTCGACGACACGATCATTTCGGCGTTTGGTCAGGCCGAGTCGCAATGGCAGCGAGTGGTCGGCGCGGTCGCCGACCGCCTTGCGCCGCTCGGCCCCGATGCGGTGATCGGCGCGATCCAGGAATGCTCGCGCGAGCTCTGGGCCGACCCGGCGCAGCACAAGCATTGGCGGCACCGGATCGTCGAAGCGCGCCGTCGAATTGTCGCCGATGCGTTTGCCGGGCTGGCGGCGGCCGGACACAGGGTGCCCGACCGGGCGCTGTGTAATGCCTTGGCGGACGAGTTCAACGCGCTCCACAACGCCGAGCTGCGCTGCTTTCCGGGCGCGCACGAAACCCTCGACCGGCTAAAGGAATTGGGCGTGCGGCTGGCGCTGATCACCAACGGCGCCGGCGAGCCGCAACGCGCCAAGGTCGTTCGATTCGCGCTCGAGCACCGTTTCGACCACATCCAGATCGAAGGCGAGCACGGCTTCGGCAAGCCCGAAGAGCGCGCCTACCGGCATGCGCTCGACGCCCTCGGGGTCGGCGCGCAAGACGCTTGGATGGTCGGCGACAATCTCGAATGGGAGGTGGCCGCACCCCAGCGTCTCGGCATTTATGCAATCTGGCATGACGGCTACGGCATGGGATTGCCGCCCGATTGCCCGGTCCGCCCCGACCGGATCATCCGCAGCCTGTCGGAATTGCTCCCGTAGCGCGCCGACCGGACGCGGCTCAGCCCGGCTCGACAAATCGGCGCCCGGCGGCGGCGCGGGCGCGCATGCCGCTGCCGGCCATCAGCATTTCAAGGGTGAAAGCGCCGATCGCGCCCATCGTCGCGACAACGGCCAAGCCAAAGGAGGTGAACAACACCGAGGCCACGGTCGCATCCTTCAACGCGCCGACAAACAGCGTCAGCACCGAGGCGCAGGTCGCCGCGCCGGCAATGGCGGCGAGAACGACCGCGGCGTCGAGCGCCAGGGAACGCCGCCGCAGATGCAGCAGTTCGGCGCTCATGGCGGCCACCCCATCCCCGTCCGCGCCCTCGGTCGCCTTGGCGATCAAATCGGCGACCCGCGCCAGTCGGGTCGAAAACACGTTGAGCAGCGTGGCGATGCCCGACAGCAGAAAGATCGGCGTCAGCGCCACCTGAATGACATGAGCGACGAGATCGAGCGGTGCGCTCTCGGTGAGGCCGGGCATTGCGGTCGCATGGTTCGAATTGCGCGGCAACCATATACCAGCGGCTTTGGCGCACCCAAGCCGCCTCCCCGGCCGCCACGCTCCGAGAGCGGCAAGTGAATCATCAGGCCGTCGCCGTCGAGAGTGACGGCGCGAGGGCAAATGCCGCTCGGCCCATCAGCTCGACGACGGTCTTGACTCTCCGGAGCGACCGTTTCGAAGCCGCCAACATGGTATCGAACGCTTCGTCGTCGTCGCGATAGCCGAGCGACCGCGCCATCTCGACAAAGCCGAGAAACTGCCGCGTCGGCGGACCCGAAAACCGTCTTTCGCCGTGGCCATTCCCCGGCGGCGGAGCGAGCGCCAATCCGACGGCTTCGGCCCACACCTGCGCCTCGGCACCGCCCGCCCGCGGCCGCCGCATCTCCGCCTCGGACCCGCGGAATTCGCGGCGAATCCTGGTGGCCAACGGGTCGAGCCGCTGCACCATGCGCAGCGCGGTCTTATTGGTCACTTCGAGCTTCAGATGCAGCTGGTGAGCGGTGATCCGTCTGTCGCAGCACGACAGCAGAAAGCAGGCTTGCAGCCATTTCTGCAGCGGCACGTGGCTGCTATCGAAAATCGTCGCCATCGTAACGCGAAACTGCTTTCGGCAGCGGTGGCACAGCTTCAATCCGGTGCGCGCGCCTTTGCCCGTGACCGAGCCGATCCGGTCGCTGTTGCTGCAATGCGGGCATTCCGGCCCGTTCGGCCACACCATTCGCCCGAGCTTGGCGTGCGCTGCCTCTTCGTTCCAAAAATGCGGCTGGACGATGCTCGACATCAATTTACCTCCCGCTGCGGACCGATACCGAAGCGAGAGTCGGCCATAATCTCTCTAAAATAGTATTAACGATACCTACTGCTTCTATTGGTTGTGGCCGCTCGAGCTATCGCGCGCCGCCGCATCGGGCGTCAGCCTGTGCTCCGGCTCCGGCGGCGCCAAGCTCGGAGTCGCTTGCGGCTGGGGTTCGCCGCGCGGTTTTGCGGTGGCGCGGCGCAGCCGCCAATAGGCGTGGATCGTTGCCGGGATCGAGCCGATATAGACGATGCCGATGACCGTCAAGGTCGGCCAGGGGGCCGTCGTAAAAAAGGCGGTCAGCACACCGATCCCGAGCAGGGTCGGAACCACCAGATGGTGCGGGATGCGGATCCGCTTGAGCGACACGGTCGGTACCCGGCTCACCATCAGGAGCGCCACGCCGGTTACGATGACGGCGCTTAGATAGGGCGAGCGGAACAGCCAATCGCCCCATTCGAAGCTCAAAAACATCGGCACCATGACGAGCCCTGCCCCGGCCGGCGCCGCCACCCCGGTAAAGAACGGGGCGGCGTAGGCCGGCTGGTCGGTGTCCAGCTGGGTGTTGAACCGTGCCAGCCGCAGCGCGCAGCAGACCGCAAAAAAGAGCGCGATCGCCCAGCCGAGAGCACGCAGACCCGACAATGTCCACAGGTACAGGACCGCGGCCGGCGCAACGCCAAAGCTGACGAAATCCGACAGGCTGTCGAGCTCGGCGCCAAAGCTCGAGGTCGATTTGAGAAGGCGCGCGATGCGGCCGTCGAGCCCGTCGAAGATGCCGGCGACGATGATGGCGAAGACGGCACTCTGGAAATTGTCGTGCACGGCAAAACGGATTGCCGTCATCCCGGCGCACAGCGCCAGCAGGGTCAGTACGTTCGGCACCATCCGGTTGACCGAGAGCGGCGACAGCCGGCGCACCCGCACCCGCGGCCGGCGCATTCTCGACCCGCGGCTTCTCATTGCGCGACCCCCTGCCGTGCCGGCTCCTGCGCCAGCCGGTCGGCGAGCACGGTCTCGCCGCCGATCATGCGCTGGCCGGCGATCACCATCGGGACATAAGGCGGCGAAACATAGACATCGACACGAGAACCGAAGCGGATGATCCCCATCCGCTGTCCCGTTGCGACCTGCTGGCCATCATAGAGGTCGCAGACGATGCGCCGGGCGACGAGGCCGGCAATCTGGACAAACGCGATCTCCGGGCCTTCTGCAGGCGTGATCCGGATCGCCATCCGCTCGTTGGCGAGGCTCGCCTCCTCGCGGCTCGCATCGAGAAACCGCCCCTTGGTGTAGCGCAGCGCCCCGACCCGCCCGCCGATCGGGCAGCGGGTTACATGCACCGCAAACAGGTCGAGGAAAATCCCGATCCGCACAAAAGCGGCCTCGCCCATCGACAGCTCGGCGGGCGGTGTCGCCGGCGCCACCGAAACCACCACCCCGTCCGCCGGACTGACCAGCAATCCGGGCCGTATCGGCGTCACCCGCCACGGATCGCGAAAGAAATAGACGAGCCACAAGGTGACGATCAGCGCGATCCACCCGAGTGGCGACCAGAGCACAAACAACAGCACGGTGACGACCGCCGCAAGCGCGACGAATTTGAGCCCGTCCGGGTGCAGCGGGGTCAGAAAATCGCCTCTCAGCACACCCCGTCCCCATGTGAGGCGCGACGGCTCAGCTTCCCTCGCGCCGCCACGCCGCGATCAGCCCGCCGACGATCAGCAGCAGCGCGGCGATTGCCGGCAACAGCGGCATCTCGCTGAACCCGGTTACGGTATAGTCGCCGTTGGCGCGAAAGCCCATCCAGTTTTGCCCGGCCGCCGACCGGTCGGGCGCGACCCGCCGGATGTCGGGGACGGCGCCTCCTCCGACCCAGAAGACGCCGCCTCCGGTCGCGGCGGCGACCGGCGCCAGCTTTTCGGGGGTGGTGCGGACATCGGCAAATTCGATCGGGTTGAGCGGCCCGGCCGCCGCCAACGCGGTGTGCTTGCCATCGCTGACCCGGTAGAGCCCCAGCCCATCGACCGGCAGCGAACCGCTGCTGCGGCCGCTCTGCTCCGCGGTCAAGGCCAAGCTTTCCTTATGCCCGTCGGGTGCGGTCACCGTCACCGGCGTGTTGTTCGGCTCGAGCGATTGCCGGGTGACGACGAGCCGGCCGTCATCGACGGTGGCGCGCAGGTCGTTCTCTTCGAGGTCCGGCTCCTTCATCAACCAATAGGCGAGCCGGCGCAGCAGCTCGGCCTGCGGACCGCCGCCTTCGAAGCCGCGCGCCCAAAACCACATCTGGTCGGAGAGGAGCTGCGCCACCCGCCCCTTCCCGACGCGGTCGAGAACCAAGAGCGGGTCGCCGCGGTCGCCGGTCATCACCGTCGTGCCGCGATGGACCTTGGCCTCGACCTGCCGAAACCAGCGCCCCCATTGCGGCTCACCGCCGGCCGGCCCGGCCTCGGGCAGCCCCTCGGTCACCGGATGGCGCCGGCCGAGCCCGGTCAATTCCGGTTTGAACCCCTCCTCGTAGACATTGCCGGTCGGCTCGGCCGGGAGGATCGCGCCGAGCGGCGTGCGGGCCAGGCTCAAGGGCGTGCCGTAATTCGGGCCGGAGGCTTCGAGAAAAGCGCCGCCATTGCGGACATAGCGCACGACGTTTTCGAGATAGGTCGCCGGGATCACGCCGCGCCGGCTGTAGCGGTCGAAGATGATCAGATCGAAATCGTCGAGCTTGGTGTCGAACAATTCGCGGATCGGGAAGGCGATCAGCGACAATTCGCGGATCGGCGTGCCGTCCTGCTTTTCCGGCGGCCGCAGGATCGTGAAATGGACGAGATCGACCGACGGGTCGGATTTGAGAATGTTGCGCCAAACCCGTTCGCCGGCATGCGGCTCGCCCGAGACCAAGAGCACGCGCAACCGGTCGCGCACGCCGTTGACGACGACGACGGCGCGGTTGTTGGCCAGGGTCAATTCGTGCGGACCCGGAGGCGTCTCGATCTGGAGGATATTGGCGCCCCCATGGTCGATCGGGATCGTGAGCCGAGCCTCGCGGCCGACCGGCACCATCATCCGATGCGCCGGCCCGCCATCCTTGCTCCAGGCCACCGCGGCCTCCATGCCATTGCTGCCGGCGGCTGCCTCGGGCAAATCCTCGACCCGGACGGTCAGAGCCAGCTCCTTGCCGACGAGGCCAAAGCTCGGCGCCTGGCCGACGACCAGCCGGCGGTCGCCCTCGCCGGGCCGGCCCGACAGCAAGACATGGAGCGGCGCACCGATCTTGGCCGCCAGCGTCTTGGCGTCGCCCGCCGGCACATCGTGCACCTCGCCGTCGGTGATCATGACAATGCCCGCGAGACGCCGCTGGGGCACGTCGGCCATGGCATGGTCGAGCGCCGCAAAGAGCCGGGTCCCGCCGCCGTCCGGTTTGTTGCTCGACCGCACCACCCGAACATCGAGGCTCTGCTCGTGCGCGAGGCGCTGTTGCAAGCTCGCGAGCGCCGCTTCGGTCGCCTGCCGGCGGTCACCGATCCCCTGGCTCGGCGAATCATCGACAACGACAATCGCGATGTCGCGCTGCGGCGAGCGCCGCTCGACAACCAGCGACGGGTTGACGAGGGCGGCGATCAGAAGCGCCATCGCCGCCGCGCGCAACGCCACGCCGCGCGCCCGCCGCCAGACGCCAAAGCCGAGCCCGAGCGCGCAGGCCGCGGCCAAGAGCGCAATCGCCGGCCACGACAACAGCGGCGCGGTCGCCAACGCATAGCCGCTGCCGGTCACTGGCCGAGCCGCTCCAGGATCGCCGGCACGTGCACCTGGTCGGATTTGTAGTTGCCGGTCAGCACATACATGACGAGGTTGATGCCAAAGCGCAGCGCCATTTCGCGCTGCGCCTCACCGCCCGGGACGACGGCATAGGCTGGCCGCCCCTCCCGGTCCACAGCCCAGGCGCCGGCCCAGTCGTTGGCGCCAACGATAACGCTCGAAACCCCGTCATTGACCCGGTCCTCGACCGGCTCGACCCACAAGGTGCCGACGTTCCAGCGGCCGGGGAACTCGTGCAGCAAATAGAACGATTTGGTCAGCACATGGTCGGGCGGGATCGGCACCAGCGGCGGCATCTTGACGCCCTCCACCAGCCGGCGCAGCCGCTGCGCCGCCACCGCGGCGCCGCCGAACGGGCCCGGCGTCTGGTCGTCGCCGTCTCGAGTATCGAACAGGATCGTCCCGCCGGTCTCGATATAGCGGTTGACCCGCTCGATCGCGGCGGGCGACAGCCGCGGCTCGTCCGCCACCACCGGCCAATAGAGCAACGGGAAAAAGATCAGCTCGTCGGCCTCGAGGTCGATCGCGATCGGCTCGCCGGTCTCGACCGCGGTGCGCCGATTGAGGATGTCGCTGAGCCCGACGAGCCCAGCGCGGCTCGTCGCATCGACCGCCTCGTCACCGGTCCGCACATAGGCAAGGCGCAGCTCGGAGGTTGCGCGCACGACAAAGGCGTCGTCGGCACGCGCCGCACCCGCCGTCCCGAGCGTCGCAAACAGCAGGATCGCGGCGAGCCGTGCGGGACGTCGCCGGAAAAGGCCGCGCAACGCAAAGCCGATCAGCAGGTCGGCGAGCGCCAGCAATACCGCCGCGGTCAAGAGCGGCGGCCGCAAATCGACCTCCCGACCGCGCCCGAACGTCGCGTGGACGGTTCCCGAAGGCAGCCCCAGGATCGGTTTCAGCTCGGTGATGCCGGTCGAGAGGTTCAGCGCGCGCCTTGCGTCGGTGGTGCCGTAAAAGCCCGGCGGGTGCGACGGCGAGACCACAGCATGGGCGATGTCCCCCGCTGAGATCGCGCGCGCATTGGGCGGCGCCGGCTCCAATTCCCCAAACCCGTCGAGCGTTTCGAGCGGTGGCAGCGCCCCCTGGTCGGCGGCGGCGACACCGCGGCTCGTCGCCACGATCCGTCGCAGCATCTCGACAAAGAGCCCGGAGAGAGCGAGGTTCGACCAGCTCGCATTTGCCGTCGTATGGACCAGCACAATCCGGCCGCGCCCGCGCTTTTCGGCGGTGACGAGCGGGGTCCCGTCGGCAAGCCGCGCCCAGGTCTTGGCCGCCAAGTCGAGCGTCGGCTCGGCGAGCACTTGGCGCGAGACGGTGACGTCCTTCGGGATCGCGAGCCCGGCAAACGGGCTGTCCGGCGCGAAGGGCGCGAGCCGCGCCGGCCGCTCCCAGGAAAGCGCCCCACCGATCGTACGACCGCCGCGGCGCAGCCGAACCGGTAGCAAATCATCGCTTTGCTCGGCGAGATGCGGCCCGGCAAAGCGCAGCAAAAGCCCACCATCCTCGACCCATTTGCCGACCGCTTGCGCTTCGGTCGGCGAATCGGGCCCCGAATCGGAAAAGATCAGAACCGCTGGCCGGCGCTTCAACAAATCCTGCACCCGGCCGCGGCTGATTTCGGAAAACGGCGCCAGCGCCCGTTCGAGATAGTAGTTCTCGCTGAGGAGCGGCTCGCCGGCGCGGTCGGGTCCGGAGGCGATCGCGACCGGGCGGCGGCGCCAATGCTCGTCGATCAGCAATACCGCGCCTGCGGATTGCCGGTTTTCGACCTCGATCCGGGTCACCCGGTTTCTGAGCTCGTTCGGCATCGGCAGCAGCACCGGGGCGGTGTCGACGCCGGGCTCCAGGGTCACCGTGCGCCGCGTCAGAAATCGGCCGTCTTCGCCGCTGGCGCGCACCTCGTAGCGGCGCGGCTCGGTCGTCGGCAGCGAGCGCAGCGACACGGCAAGGTCGCGCGCTTGCGGATCGCCGGCGACGATCAGCAGCGGCCGATCCGTGGGTGGAGCGGTCAAATAGCGCAGTTCGCCGCGCTCGGTGAGACCCCGGCCGAGCGCGGCGCTGCCATTGTCGGCAATCCCGTCGCTGAGCCAGACTGACGAGGGCGAGCCCGGCAGCGCCAGCGCCTCGATCCGTCCGAGCGCCGCCTGGCGATCGACCGGCCAAGGCTTTGGCAGCATCGCCTTGACCGCGGCGCGCGCATCGGCGGCGCGCATCGGTGCCAGCGGCGACGGTGGCGACGCTGCGGCCGCCGTCGTGACCAGCACCACTTGGCGCTGCTCGCGCTCGGCTTCGGCCAGGACCTGGTCGAGCGCCGCGCGGCGGGCGGGCCAATCGGCGGCAGCGGCCCAGCCGTCATCGACCACCACCAAGACCGGCCCGGCCCCGGCAAGGCGCGGCTGCGGATTGAGCAGCGGATGCGCCAGCGCGACGATGACCAGGGCCGCCAAGGCCGTACGGAGCAGGATCAGCCACAGCGGCGTTCGCGCCGGCGTTTCTTCGCGTGGCGCCAACCCTAAGAGGAGACGGATCGCCGGGAAAGGAATGCGGCGCGGCGCGGGCGGCGTCACCCGCAGCAGCCACCAGATGATCGGCAACGCCGCAAGCGCCGCCAAAAGCCACGGTGCGGCAAAGGCAAAGCTGCCGAGGCTCAGCATCGCGGGCACCGTTCAGAGGGCGCGCGCACCACCGCGTACGAGAGTTCCCCGTAGGCGTGGCGTTGTCCGCGGAAGTCTGTCCGATGTTCTCGCCCGCAAAATCTCCCCCGGAAGTAATCCGAAATCGTCTTGCGCGAGCTCGGCCCGCGCATCCAAAAGACATGGATGGCCGGGTCAAGCCCATTGCTGTCCGGTTTGGCAAAATCGGTTGTGCACAAGGAACTCGGCGCGATTGCAGGTTCCCCTTGCGCGGGCTCGACCCGCGTATCCACGTCTTGCTTTTGTGCGGTCGGGGGTGTCGATAAGACGTGGATGGCCGGATCACGTCCGGCCACGGGGACCGGACGTGGTGGCGCGAGGAAAGGGCTCAGCGAACCGAGGTGCATCAAAAGCGGAATCCGTCGATGCCTGCCGCTACCGGCGGCGGTCGGCCGACAGGGCGCTGTAGAGCGCGAGGAGGGCCATTTCGGGCGGGCGGTCGGTGCGGTGCGAGCCGAAGGTCCAGCCGAGCGGGGCGGCGACCGCGGCGAGGCCGTCGCGGTGCCGGCGAAAGCGCTCGGTATAGTCGTCACGGATGCTTTCGACGCGGCTGACGACAAGCTCGTCGCGCTCCTCGACACCAGAAAAGCGGACCCGCCCGGCAAAAGGCAGATCTTCCTCGGCCGGATCGACGATCTGCAGCAGGTGGCCTTTGAGCCCGCTCGCGGCAAAGCGGGTGAGGAGCGCGTTAACCTCGTCGAGCGGCGACAGAAAATCGCCGATCAGCACCAGCTGCGCCGCACGCGGGAGCGCGGCAAAGGGCGGCAGGCTCGGCATGTCGGTCTGGTCGCGGCCGATCAGCTCGGCCACCCGCGACAAAGCGAGCCGCCCGCTCATCGGAGCGAGGCCGCTGCCGAGCAGGCTCAGCCGCTCGCCGCCGCGCACCAATAGGCTCGCCAACGCGACGAGCAACAATTCGGCGCGGTCGCGTTTTTTCGGCCAAGCCGCGTCGGCGACATAATCGGCCGAGCTGTATTCCATCGAGGCCGACGTATCACGCCACAGCCACACGCTCTGCGCCGCCTCCCATTCGGTTTCGCGCACATAAAGGCGCTGCGATTTGGCGCTCTCGCGCCAATCGATCGCCGCGGCGGCATCGCCCGCCTGATATTGGCGAAATTGCCAGAAGGTCTCGCCCTGGCCGACCCGGCGCCGGCCGTGCACGCCCTGGGCCACGGTCGCGGCCACCCGCTCGGCGGCGATCAAAAGCGGCGGCAACCGGGCCGCGGCTTCCTCGGCGCGATCACGCAACGCCGCAGGCGGCGTCCGCCGGCCCGGCAACAGCGACGCGCGCAGCTCCGAGGCGATGGAAATCACCGGAACGGCGCCAGGATCTGCTCGATGATCCGCGCCACCGTAACCCCCTCGGCGCGGCCGGCAAAGCTGACCGCCATGCGGTGGCGCAACACCGCCGGCGCCAAGGCGACGACATCATCGACCGATGGGCTGAACCGGCCGTCGATCAATGCGCGCGCCCGGCAGGCGAGCATCAAGGCCTGGCTC
>DASXAM010000366.1:0-6110 GCA_036404275.1 Allostellaceae bacterium | reverse complement strand
GGCTCAGCACATCGGCAAAGTAACAAAAGCGAAGGAAGCGGCCGAGAGCCGCGTCCTCGCGCAATTTAGCTCCGATCGGCCTCGCCGTAGGCCTTCATGACATCAGCCACGGAAAGAAAGCGTTCGCCGGGAAGATCTTGCAGCACCTCGAGAACATCCCGATCGGCCCCGTTTTTCTTCGCCAGGTCGATCAGCTCTCGCTTCGAAGCCGGAAAATGCGCTCCCTTCAGGTGATAGCTTATGTTTGCGGGCGCATGCCCGCCCAGTCCGCGCGTCATCACCCATCTCCAAAAGGGGGCGGCCGTTAAAAAGCCGCGCCCTTTATGTTAAACTCTTAATCGTCGCGGCGGTAGGAACGCGAAGAGCGCGAATAGCGATCATCGTCGTCATCGTACCGGCGCCGGCTGCGACTGCGATCCGGGTCTTCGTCCCAGCCCCTGCGGGCCGCACGCGAATGACCTTCGGGGTCGCCGTACCAACCGCTGCGGCCGTGGTCGGGGTTGTCCCAGCCCCGGCGCGAAGCCTCGGAGTGGCCTTCCCGGTCGCCAAACCAGCCGCTTGGGCCGTGATCTGGATTGTCCCAACCGCGGCGCGAGGCTTCGGAATGGCCCTCGCGGTCGCCAAACCAGCCGCTTGGCCGATGGTCAGGGTTGTCCCAGCCGCGACGCGAGGCTTCGGAATGGCCTCCACGGTCGCCAAACCAGCCGCTCGGTCGATGGTCGTCCCGCTCCCAGCCTCTGCGCGAGGCCTCGGAGTGGCCTTCCGGATCGCCAAACCAGCCGCCTTGACCGACGTCCTCGGTATGTCCTTCGCGGTCGCGAGGGGCCCGCTCCGCGCGCTCGGAACGGACCATCTGACCGCGCCGACGGTCGTCGTCGTCATCATAGCGCGAGCGCCCACGGCTGCGATACCGCGGCTCGTCGTCGTAGCGCCGCTCATCGTCGTCGCGATCGCGATAAAAACGGTCGCGATCGTCGTGTCGCGACCTCGAATAGGTAGTCTGCACTTTTTAACCTCCTGCGTATCAAAGATACTGCCTAGCCAACTCTGCAGCGTCTGATCCGGTTCCTCAGAAACATCGCGGCATTTGTTGATCCAGGCGAAATGAAAAAGCCGGCGCTGAGCGCCGGCTTTCTCTGCGGGAGGTGCTTGAAGCGGCTTAGAAGTCGTCCATGCCGTCCATGCCGCCGCCGGGGGGCATGGAGGGGGCGGCTTTCTTTTCGGGCTTTTCGGCGATCATCGCTTCGGTCGTGACCAAGAGGCCGGCGACTGAGGCGGCGTTCTGCAAGGCGAGCCGAACGACCTTGGTCGGGTCGATGATCCCGGATCTGACCATATCGACATATTCGCCGGTTTGCGCGTCAAAGCCGCGATTGGGATCGGCCGCATCGAGGAGCCGTCCGACGACGACAGAGCCCTCGGTGCCGGCATTCTCAGCGACCTGGCGGACTGGCGATTGCAGCGCACGGCGAACGATGTCGATGCCGACTTTCTGGTCGTTGTTTTCTGGCGTCAACCCGTCGAGCGATTTGGCGGCATAGAGGAGGGCGACGCCGCCGCCCGGAACGATGCCTTCCTCGACCGCGGCCCGCGTCGCATGGGTCGCGTCATCGACCCGGTCTTTGCGCTCTTTGACCTCGACCTCGGTGGCGCCGCCGACCCGGATCACCGCAACGCCGCCGGCCAGTTTGGCCAGCCGCTCCTGCAACTTCTCGCGGTCGTAATCGCTCGTCGTCTCCTCGATCTGCTGGCGGATCTGGGTGCAGCGGCCCTGGATGTCGTCCTTGGCGCCCGAGCCGTCGATGATCGTCGTGTTCTCCTTCTCGATTCGCACCCGCTTTGCCTTGCCCATCATGTCGAGCGTGACGTTTTCGAGCTTGATGCCGAGGTCTTCGCTGATCACCTGACCGCCGGTCAGGATCGCCATGTCTTCGAGCATCGCCTTACGACGGTCACCAAAGCCCGGCGCCTTGACCGCCGCGACCTTGAGCCCGCCGCGCAGTTTGTTGACGACGAGGGTGGCCAACGCCTCGCCCTCGACATCCTCGGCGACGATCAGAAGCGGCCTCGACGATTGCACCACCGCTTCGAGCAATGGCAATAGCGATTGCAGGCTCGACAGCTTTTTCTCGTGCAAGAGGATGTAGGGCTCCTCGAGCTCGGCGACCATCTTTTCGGCGTTGGTCACAAAATAGGGGCTGACATAGCCGCGGTCGAACTGCATGCCCTCGACGACGTCGAGCTCGGTCTCGAGGCTCTTCGCCTCCTCGACCGTAATCACGCCCTCATTGCCGACCTTCTGCATCGCCTCGGCGATCATCCGGCCGATCTCGCGGTCGTTATTGGCCGAGATCGTGCCGACCTGGGCGATCTCGTCATTGGTCGAGACCTTTTTCGACCGGCTTTCGATGTCCTTGACCACGGTCTCGACCGCCCGGTCGATGCCGCGTTTCAAATCCATCGGGTTCATGCCGGCGGCGACCGCCTTCGACCCCTCGCGCACGATCGCCTGAGCGAGCACGGTCGCGGTGGTGGTGCCGTCGCCGGCGAGGTCGCTGGTCTTCGAGGCCACCTCGCGCACCATCTGCGCGCCCATATTCTCGAATTTGTCGGCGAGCTCGACTTCCTTGGCGACGGTGACGCCGTCCTTCGAAATGCGCGGCGCGCCAAAGGATTTGTCGAGCACGACGTTGCGCCCTTTCGGGCCCAGGGTCACCTTGACCGCGTTTGCCAGAACATCGACGCCGCGCAGCATCCGCTCGCGCGCGTCGGTGTGAAACCGGATTTCCTTTGCTGCCATGGTTCCCTCCGTTACGCGGCCGCGTCGACCACGCCCATGATGTCGCTTTCCTTCATGACGACGAGGTCCTCGCCGTCGATCTTGATCTCGGTGCCGGACCATTTGCCAAACAGCACCCGGTCGCCGACCTTGACGTCGAGCGGGTGCAGCTTGCCGTCGTCGCCGCGGGTGCCCGGCCCGGCCGCCAGCACCTCGCCCTCCATCGGCTTTTCCTTGGCGGTGTCGGGAATGATGATGCCGCCCTTGGTCTTTTCCTCTTCCTCGATGCGCCGGACCAGCACACGGTCCTGCAACGGTCGAAATGCCACCGTACCCCTCCATAGCAAGCTGATTGTCCCGGCCGCGATGTAGCACTCGGCAGCCGGGAGTGCTAGCAAAATAAATCGCCGGCGCGCAGGTTTCAAGCGGCTGCCTGCGGGCAGTTGACGCAGCCCACGGGCGACCCCAAATCCCCTGATGTCGTCAACCGGCGAGGAGGGTGTCCGATAGACATGATGCCGCCCGGGAATCCGCAGTTGCCGACCGCTTGGCATCGGCAACCGAGTGCAAAGCCCAAGATCTAGCCCGGGCCCCGATCCGGGCGCGAAGCGAGCCTTCGCAAATGCGACCCCCGCCTGCCGCATCGTCGTGCACGGGGGTCTTTGCTTTCGGGGTGTATTTCGATGCCGTCGCTCGGCTCTTTGCTGCAGTGCAAGCTTTTGATCGGCCGATGCCCAAGCTACGTTGGCGGGTCGATCACAGGCCCACGGAATGGAACGGATGACGCCCGACGGCTCCGGCCCGACCTCGCGCATTTATTTCTCGCAGCGGCTGCGGCTGCATTATGTCGATTGGGGCAATCCGGGAGCGCCGCCGCTGCTCCTGGTCCATGGCGGGCGCGACCATTGCCGCAATTGGGACTGGGTGGCCGCGGCGCTGCGCCGCGACTGGCATGTGCTCGCCCCCGATTTGCGCGGCCACGGCGACAGCCAATGGTCGCCCGACGGCAATTATTCGATGGCCGCCTATATTTACGATCTGGCGCAGCTGATCCATCAGCAGGAGCTGGCGCCGGTGACGATCATCGGCCACTCGCTCGGCGGCATGGTCACGCTGCGCTACACCGGCATCTACCCCGAAAATGTGCGCAAGCTGGTGGCGGTCGAAGGGCTCGGCGTGACGACCCGCCGCATGGCCGAGCGCGCCCGCCAGCCGATCGCCGACCGCATGCGCCGCTGGATCGACGAGCAGCGGGCATTGTCGGGGCGGATGCCGCGCCGCTACGCCTCGATCGACGAGGCGCTGCGGCGCATGCAGGAAGCGAACGCTCATCTGTCGCCCGAGCAGGCACGGCATTTGACCCAGCACGGGGTGAACCAGAACGAAGACGGCACCTACAGCTGGAAATTCGACAATTACGTCCGCGCCGACCGGCCCTATGGCATGACCCAGGCCGAAACCGAAGCTTTGTGGGCGCGCATCGCCTGCCCGACCCTCTTGGTCTACGGCAAGGAGAGCTGGGCCTCGAACCCCGAAGCGGACGGCCGCATCCGCCACTTCCGCAACGCCCAGGTCGTCTCGCTCGACGACGCCGGCCATTGGGTGCACCACGACCGGCTCGACGCCTTTCTTGACCTGCTCCGCGGGTTCCTTTGACGCAGGCTCGGTTTTGCTCAGGCCTTTCGCCGACGCCGGACGGGCGGCGCTTCCTCGCCGGCAGGCGCCGCACGGGCGGTTTCAGGCGTGCGGGCGGTTTCGGGCGTGGCCCTGGCGCGCCCGCCGGAGACCGGCAGCAGCAGGCTCGGCTGTGCGCGCGAGGATTTGCCGGCGCGGACCGAGGCGGCGGCGCGCTCCTTGCGGCCACCGGCCGGCTTGGCGGCGGGCCTGGCTTCGGTCCCTTCGCCATTCGCCTCGGCGAGGCTTTTCTTCAAGGCGTCCATCAGGTTGATGACCTGCGCCGGACGGTGCTCCGGCGGGCGCTCGGGCAGTTTGCCGGCGAGCTTTTCGTCGATCAGCTCACGGAGGGCGGCCTGGTAATGATCGACAAATTTGTCCGGCTCGAATTTGTGGGTCCGGCGGGCGATGATCTGCTCCATGATCGCGAGCTCGTCCTCGTCCACTTCATCCTCGCCGATGCCGGCAAAGAACTGCTCGGCTGGACGCACCTCGTCCTCGAAACGCAAGGTATTGACAAGAAGGCCGTCGCCCATTGCGCGGATCGCCACCGGCCGCTCGCGGGTGTTGATCACCACCTGGCCCAGCGCCACCTTGCCGGTGCGGCGCAGCGCCTCGCGCAACACCCGATAGCCGGCTTCGGCGACGCTGCCATCCGGCACCAGGTAATACGGGCTGTCGAGAAAGATCGGATCGACCCCGCCATCCTCGACAAATTCCGAAATATCGATCGTGTCGGTGGTCTCGAGCCGCAATTTGTCGAGGTCCTTGGGATCGACCGTGACATAGCGGTTCTTTTCGTATTCGAAGCCTTTGACGATCTCGTCGCGATCGACCGGACCGATCCCGGGCACCACGGTCTGGGTGCGCACCCGCTCGCCCGAGGGCTCGTGGATCATATGAAACCGGATCCGCTCCTTCTCGCTCGTCGCCGTGTAAAGCCGCACCGCGATCGTCACCAGCGACAATTTGAGAAACCCGGTCCAGTAGGGTCGAGGGGCGGCGGGCATGCCTCTGCTCCTGTACGGTCACTCTGCCAACGGCGGCCGGCGCGGCATGTTCCGCCGCACAGCCGAATGCGATAATGGACATTAGCTCAAACGCAGACAATGCGTTAGCCGGAAGCGAGACGATGCGCCGATCGCCCCTGCGATCCGCCCGGCGATCGCGATACAATCGCGACCGGTCGTTTGACGGTACGGAACGCGCAGCGCGGAGGCCCCGAGCGAAATGGCGGAATTGAGCTATGTCCACGGCGGGAGCACGACGCCGCTGATCGGCGATACGATCGGCGTCTACTTCGACCGGGTGGCGTTGCGCTTTGCCGAGCGCGACGCGCTGGTTGTGCGCCACCAGGAAATCCGCTGGAGCTGGCGGGCGCTCAAGGAGCGGGTCGATGCGTTTGCCGCCGGCCTCCTGGCGCTCGGCCTCGAGCCCGGCGAGCGCATCGGCATCTGGTCGCCGAACAATGCCGAATGGGTGGTGACCCAGTTCGCCACCGCCAAGGCCGGGCTCATCCTGGTCAACATCAACCCGGCCTACCGGCTGACCGAGCTCGAATACGCGCTGAACAAAGCCGGCTGCAAGGCACTCGTCACCGCCGCGCGGTTCAAATCGAGCAACTATCTCGGGATGCTCGGCGAGCTCGCACCGGAGC
>DASXAM010000365.1:0-4600 GCA_036404275.1 Allostellaceae bacterium | reverse complement strand
ACCGAATTGTCAGCTTCCGCTATGACATGCCCGGTCGAAGGGTTGCCGCTGCGCCGCCGGCGCCCGACAAAAACGCGATCGACGAGGCGGCGCGGATCCTCGCTGCGGCCGAGCAGCCGCTGATCATTACCGCCAGCGCGGGGCGCGAGCCGGGTGCGGTCGCGGCGCTTGCCGATTTGGCCGAGCATTTCGCGATCCCGGTCGTGCAGCACCGGCCGCGCCATCTCTGCCTCGCGGCCGACCATCCCTGCCATCTCGGTTACGACGCCGGGCCCTATCTCGACGAGGCCGATGCGATCCTGGTGCTTGAATGCGACGTCCCTTGGGTCCCGAGCCTAAAGGCGCCGCGGCCGGAATGCCGGGTCGTCCATTTGGGCGTCGATCCGCTGTTTTCGCGTTATCCGATACGCGGCTTTGCATGCGATTTGGCGGTGACCGGCACGCCGACAGCGGCGTTGCCCGAATTGGCCGAGGCGCTCGGCCGCCATACCTCGAAGACAATGGTCGACGCGCGCCGGCAGCGGATTGCGGAGCGGCGCGAGGCGTTGCATGCGGGCTGGGGCAAAACCGCCGAGTCGGCGGCCAATATGCGGCCGATCCATATGGCTTGGGCCAGCGCCTGCATCGCGCGGGTCAAGCCCGATGATGCGATCCTCGTCAACGAATATACGCTGATGCCCGAGCATTGCGGCTCGACCGTGCCCGGCAGCTATTTTGGGTCGAGCCCGGCCTCGGGGCTCGGCTGGGGCGGCGGGGCGGCGTTGGGGGCGAAGCTCGCCCGGCCCGACCGGCTCGTCATCTGCACATTGGGCGACGGCTCGCATCTCTTCGGCAATCCGGTGGCATTGCACCACGCCGCGGCCGCGCACAAATTGCCGGTGCTGTTCGTGATCATGAACAATTCGATGTGGGGTGCCGTGCGCCGCGCGACGCAGGGCATGTACCCCGAGGGCGAGGCGATGCGCAGCAACAAGCCGCCCTTGATCGACCTCGACGAATTGCCGGCGTTCGAGCAGGTCTGCGCTGCCGCCGGCGGCTATGGCGAGCGGGTCGAGGACCCGGCGGCCCTGCCCGCCGCCCTCGACCGCGCGCTCCATGCCGTCACCGTCGAAGGCCGCCAGGCGCTCCTCAACGTCATCTGCCGCGGCGTGTAGTAGGCTGCTGAAAATGCTGTGTTTCCATATCGCCACCCTTCGAGACGGCCCTTCGGGCCTCCTCAGGGTGAGGCAAGCGCTTGAAATAATGAACCTCATCCTGAGGAGCGCTCCGCGGGAACGCGTCTCGAAGGATGCGTCGCCGCTCTGACCCCGCGTTTCAGCACCCTGCTCGTGCTCAGAACCATTTCAGTTGATTCAGCTACCGCGCTCCTCGCTTTCCCAGCGAAAGCCGGGATCTACTTCGGCCGTGGGCACCGGCTTTCGCCGGTGAAGCGGAATTGAGCAGTGAATCATCCGAATAGGCCGGAGCACGAGCTAATCGATGGCGGCGTGGACGAGGTTGGCGATGCGGTCGAGCCGGGCCGAATGGAACGGCTCGGGTGCCATGAAATTGGTCAGATAGCTGAACGACACACCGCTCGTCGGGTCGGCCCAGGAATAGGAGGAGCCGGCGCCGCCATGGCCGAAGGTCGCCGGCGCCGCCAAGGCGCCGAGACCGCGAATGCGGTCGCTGTCGCCGCGCACATGGGGCCCGAGCCCGCGATGCATCGGGATGCCGTTCATCTGGTCGTCGCCGCGCTCGCCGGTGTGGTTCCTGGTGACATAGGCGACAAGACGCGGTGAAAGCAGCCGCACCGCGCCGAGCCGGCCGTTGCCGAGCAGCATCTGGTAAAACGCCGCCATGCCGCGCGCGGTCGCATAGCCACCGCCGCTCGGCATCCCGGCCGCCTTGAACTCGGGCGAATTGTCGCGCGGCCCGGGTGCCAGGGTATCGGCGCAGCGGCCCTGCTCGGCGGCCGGCACGCCGACAAAGATGTCGTTCGCAAGCCCCAAGGGCGCCAGGACCCGCTCGCGGATCACGTCGCGGTAATCCTCGCCGGTCACCGCCTCGATCACCATCGCCTGGGTCAAATGCGCGGCCCGCGGATGGTATTGCAGCCGGGTGCCGGGGGTCCAATCGAGCGAAAAATCGCAGACCTCGGCGCGCATCCGCTTGTGGTCGGTCCAGGTCTCGCGGGTGACGTCGCCGGACGGAAACCCGCCCTGATGCGTCATGACCTGATGCAAGGTGATTTCCGCCTTGCCGCGGCAGGCGAATTCGGGGAGGTGATCGGAAACCTTGTCCATAAACGAAAGCCGGCCTTCCTCGACCAAAGTCCACACCGCGGCACTCGTCAGCACCTTGGTTTGGCTGAACAACAGGAAGAGCGTGCCGTCGCCGACGGGCGCGGCGGCGGGCCCGGTCTTGGCATTGCCGTAGCCGCGGAAGAGCGCCAATTGCCCGCGCCGGGCGAGTGCGATCTGCGCCCCCGGATAGCGCCCCTCCTCGATATGCCGGCGGATCAGCCGGTCGAGATGCTGCAGCGGGCCGGCGGCAAAGCCGAGGCTCGCCGGATCGGCAGAGGGCAGGGGATAGGCGTCGGGCATGGCCGTTCCTCCGGAAAGATTGGGCCACGATGCTACATGAGCTTCCGGCTCGGTTGCTCCAGAAAAATCCCGGCGGCCGAGGAACCATGCCGCACCGAAGCCGTTTCCGAACTCGCCATAAAGGCGAGCCGGAAGAGGGAGGGATGAGGCGGTGTGGCACGGCAATGCGGTCCCTTATTGCGGCGTGCCGCCGATCCCAGCCGAGCTTCTGTCGCGCTGGAACCTCGATCCGGTGCTGATCGCTGTGCTCCTTGCCGCCGCGGTCTTCTACATTTCCTTCAGCCCTCGGGTCACGAAACGAGAGCCTTGGCAAAAAGCGGCGTTTGTCGGGGGCTGGGCGCTTGCGGCATTGGCGCTGGTGTCGCCGCTCTGCCCGCTGTCGGTGTCGTTATTCGCCGCACGCATCGGCCAGCATATGATCCTGACCCTGGTCGCGGCCCCGCTCGTTGCCGCCGGCGGGTTGTTGGCGGTGCTCGCCGCGGCCGTGCGGCAGTCGTCGCCGCGATGGCTGCGGCCGGCGCCGCTATCGGCCACGGCCGTTTTTGCCGCCTTCTTGTGGTTCTGGCACGCGCCCGCACCCTACGCCGCCACCTTTGCCAGCACGCCCGTCTATTGGGCGATGCATCTGAGCCTCTTCGGCAGCGCGATCTGGCTGTGGCATGGGCTGTTCGATGACCGCGGGCCGTTCCTGGCGCGCCTCGCCGCCGGGGTCGTGACCTCGGCGCAGATGGGGCTCCTGGGCGCCTTGATCACACTGGCGCCGAGGCCGCTCTATGCGCCGCATGCGCTGACGACAGCGGTGTGGGGATTGACGCCGCTGCAGGACCAGGAGCTCGGCGGCGGCATCATGTGGGTGCCGGGGTGTCTTTTGATCCTGGCGCTGTCGCTGGTGCCGCTATGGCCACTGCTCGCCGACCCCGCTCCGCATCGGGCCGGAGGCTGAGCGGCGCCAGATGCGTCTTTTACTCCGCGCTGCCGGCGGCGCCACCGTCGCCGCTTTGGTTTCGGCCCCGGCCGAGGCGGCGCATCCGATGTCCTACCTCAGCGGCTTTGGCGCCAAGGCCTACCCCGTGGTGGCGCTGACCTGGGGCCTTATCATCATCTCCGCGGTCGTCCTCCTGATCTGCACCGTGCTTGTCGCAGTCGGCGCCTGGCGGCGGCGGGTGAGCCCGAGCGGCGAAACACCGGCGGCGGGCGTGGCGCTGGTGCCGGTGCGCCGCGGCCCGAGCGGTCTCGGCTGGCTTTCGCTCGCGGTCGGCGTTTCGTTCGTGGTGCTGCTGGGCTCGCTTGTGTGGACCGTCGTCGTGCTCGCCGCAGTGACCGGTCCGCCGCGCCCGGCAAAGCTGACGATCGAGGTGACCGGCCAGCAATGGTGGTGGAAGGCGCGCTACCTGAACAAGGAAAACCCGTCGGCAATTCTGACCACCGCCAACGAGATCCACATCCCGACCGGCGAGCCGGTGCGGATCAAGCTCATCGGCGGCGACGTGATCCATTCCTTTTGGGTCCCGCCCTTGACCGGCAAGACCGACACGATCCCGGGCCAGGTCAACGAGACCTGGCTCGAAGCCGAAAAACCCGGTCGCTATCGCGGCCAGTGCACCGAATTCTGCGGCTGGCAGCATGCCCATATGGCGCTCTTTGTCGTCGCCGAGCCGCGCGCCGAATTCGACAAATGGTATCTCGACCAGCTGCAGCCGGCGGCGGCGCCGAAGGGTGAGGCGGTACGCGGCGAAAACCGCTTTGTCTTTCGCTGCGGCGCCTGCCACACCGTGCGCGGCACCGAGGCGGGCGGCACCGTCGCGCCCGATCTCACCCATTTGATGAGCCGCGCCACGATTGCCGCCGGCACATTGCCGAACACGGTCGCCTATCTCTCCGGCTGGATCGCCAACCCGCAAACGATCAAGCCCGGCAACCACATGCCGGATCTTTATCTGTCCGGTCCCGAGCTGCAGGACATCCGCAGCTTTCTCCTGACCCTCAAATAACGGCGAGAGCGGCGTGACCATAGC
>DASXAM010000364.1:0-4356 GCA_036404275.1 Allostellaceae bacterium | reverse complement strand
GTGCTGCGCAGCATCGAGAAATGCGGAAAGACCGTGCCGACAATCGGGCTGGTGAGCCGCAGCCGCGGACCCAGGCGCTTTTCGACTTCGGGCCGGATCGCGCGCTCGTAAGCCTGGATGGCCGGCACTGGCGGGTCGCCGACATCGTCGGGCCCGACACAGATCAGCGTGTGTCCGTTGCCGGGCGACACCATGCTGCCCTTTGATCTGGGGTTGGCGGTAACCCCGCTGCTAAAGGCGGTGGTGATCGCCGAGAGGTGCGTCCATTGCACGTGGTAGGCGTCGCCGCCGAAATTCTCGGCCGGGAATTTCCAATTGCACGGCACCAGCCATTTGTGGCTCGCCAACACCTCGACCCCGCCGTCGCGCCGGTCGAAAAAGACGTCGAGATACCAAGCCATCTCACCCAAATATTCGTGCAACGGAGGTGCATTCCGATCGAAGGTGGCGAAGATCAGCCCGCGATGGCTGTCGAGCTGCGCCACCCTTTGGAGGCCCCATTCGGCGCGCTCGAGCGCGTCAAAGTAAAAGTCTTTGAGGTGCGGCACCCCGGTCAATCTCCCGTCGTTGCCGTAGGTCCAGCCGTGATAGGCGCAGGTAAAGCTCGCGGCATTCCCCTGCTCGGCGCGGCACAGGCGGTTGCCGCGATGCCGGCACACATTCAAAAAGGCGCCGATCTTGCCGTGGCTGTCGCGCACCACCAGCACCGGGTCCTCGCCCATATAGGTCGTGTAAAAATCGCCGGGCTCGGGAATCTGGCTCTCGTGGCACAAAAAGAGCCAGCAGCGGGCAAAGATCTGCCTGAGCTCCTCCTGGTAGATTTCCGGCTCGATAAAAATCCGCCGGTTGACGAGACCGGCATCGGCGGCGACCAGCCCGTTCAGGTCCATCATCATCCGCGCTCCCTCGGGGCAGGCCCTCACGCGTCGGGAATATTGCCGCTTTTTCGCCGATGCCCGGACATTGCCGGTTGGACGCCCCGAAATCGCTGTGCCCAGATTTGCCGCAAGAGGTTACAACGACCGGGTCGGATCGGGTCAAGTCGATCTTTAAATGCCCGGAGTCGATACTCCGTCGGCGGGGAGCCGAGCGATGCGGTTGGTCATTACCGGCGGGTGCGGGTTTCTCGGGCGGCGTTTGGCGCTGCGGCTGCTGGAGCGCGGCAGCAATCTCGGGCCGATCGACGAGCTGGTGCTGTTCGACAACGCGCCGCCGGCCCTGCCATTGCCGCAGGATCGCCGCCTCACCCCGGTCACCGGCGATATCGCCGACCGCGACACGGTGCAGCGGCTGCTGGCGCCGGGGGCGGCGGCGGTGTTCCATCTCGCCGCTGTCGTCAGCGCCGAGGCCGAGGCCCACACCGGTCTCGGCTATCGCGTCAATCTCGACGGCACCCGCGCGGTGCTCGACGCCTGCCGCGTGCTCGGCACCTGCCCGCGCCTGGTCTTTGCCAGCTCGCTCGCGGTCTATGGCGGCGATTTGCCGCCCGAGGTCGGCGACGACACACCGCTGCGCCCGCAATCCTCCTATGGCGTGCAAAAAGCGATCGGCGAATTGCTGGTCGGCGATTACAGCCGCAAGGGCTTTATCGACGGCCGCGCATTGCGCCTGCCGACCGTCGTGGTGCGTCCCGGTCGGCCGAACCGCGCCGCCTCGACCTTCGCCTCCTCGATCATCCGCGAACCGTTGGCCGGCAACGAGGCGATTTGCCCGGTCAAACCCGATTTGGTCATGGCCTTGGCCTCGCCGCGTTCGGTCGTCGCCGCCCTGCATTGGGCCCACGAATTGCCGGCCGACGCCTTCGGCGCCAACCGGTCGGTGCAACTGCCGGGCTTCTCGGTCGCGGTCGGGGACATGGTCGAGGCGGTGCGGCGCGCCGGCGGCGAAGCCGCGCATGCCCGCATCCGCTGGCGGCATGATCCCGAGATCGAAGCGATCGTCGCCGGCTGGCCGCGGGCGCTGGCCGCGCCACGCGCGCTCGCCCTCGGCTTCACCACCGACACCGGTATCGACGCCGCCGTCCAAGCCTTTATCGAAGACGACCTCGCAACCCAAAAGATGCCGGGCTAGCGGTTGTGCGGTTTCGACGCTACCCGAGCGAATTTCCCGCAGACAGAGGAATACGATGAAAGTCAGCACCATGATCCGGTTGAGCCCCGGGGCCGAGCCGCATGCGCCGGCAATGTACCGAATGGCCGATTATGCGCGGCGTATCGAGGCGGCAGGGTTTCCAGGGATCTGGGTCGGCGACTCGATGGGGCGGGGCCGGCCGACGCTCGACCCGCTGACCGCGCTGGCGGCGCTTTGCGGGGTGACCGAGCGGGTCGAGCTCGGCATCGGGGTGCTGCAGGTGTCGCTGCGCCACCCGGTGGAGCTCGCGCATCGCGTGCAGTCGGTCCAGGCGCTTTCCGGCGGGCGGCTGCGGCTCGGTGTCGGCAGCGGCTCGACGCGGGCCGATTTCGAATTGCTCGGCGGCGATTACGACCATCGCTTTCGCACGCTCCGCAACTCGCTCGCGACCATGCACCGGGTGTGGCGCGGCGAGCCGCTCGAAGGCGGCACCTTGTCGGTCTGGCCCGGCTGCGAAGGCGGACCGCCGATCCTGATGGGTGCGTGGCGCAGCCCGCGGTGGATCACCTATGCCGCCAAGGAATGCCAGGGTTGGACCCCGTCCGGCCGGTTCAGCAGGTGGGAGGATCTCGAATACGGCATGCGCATTTATCGCGAGGCCGGCGGCACCAACGCGGTGCTGGCCAATTGCGCGGTCGATTTCGCCAACCGCCCCGAATCCGCCGGTCTCGCCGAGGCGACCAATGTCGCGCTGGTCTGTCCGCCCGACGAGGCGCGGCGGCGGATCAACCGGATGGAGGCGCTCGGCTTCGACGAGGTGCTGCTGGTCTCGCCGGCCGGGGTCCTCGAGGACATCGAGCGGGCACGCGATTTTCTGTGAGGTTTTCTTTGACGATAGCCTGACGCTAGGCGCTGTATCCAAAAGGATCGCAAAACTGCGGCCAGAGCCGAGAAAGGATACACTATGCCTGACAGTCGTTTCGGGCGCTTCCTTGAAGGCGCCGCAAGCGTCGGGATGACCGTCGGGCTATTCGCGCTCTCGATATGGGCAGCCACCCGCAATGCGTAAGAGAGCGCAGGTCAAACGTCTATGATCGCCTACTTCGAAGGCGACGGGGACACGAACACAGAACCGTTCTCGGCGCGAAACGCCTGGCAAATCTTCTGGCAAGGGAACCTGGATATTGCGGTCTACGATGTCACCGGCACCCCTGTAGAGCATCACCGTGTATCGGGATCGAATGGGTCGGCTTTTTTTCCGAATCCAGGGGAATTTTTTCTCGTCATCGCGTCTCGATCGGCGGAGCGGTGGACGGTGTGTATAGACTCCTACAATTCGAGTTCTGCCTATTCAACAGCGTAGCCATAGGTGAGCCTAACCCGAGGCCGGGATCGCGAAATGCTTTACTTTGATCGTGTCGGAGCGTTGCTCGGCCTGCCACAGGTCGAATTGCAGCTGCAGTTGCAGCCAGCTTTCCGGCGAGCGTCCAAACGCTTTGGAGAGCCGGATCGACATATCCGGCGAGATCCCTGCGTGGCCGTTGAGCAGCGCCGACAGCGCGCGGCGTGATACGCCGAGGCCTTCTGCTGCAGCCGTTACCGTCAGCCCCAACGGGTCGAGGCACAATTCCTTGATGACTTCGCCGGGATGTGGCGGGTTGTGCATGCGTGACATTCTCTCGGCTCCATTTGCCTCAATGGTAATCGATCAGATCGACGTTGCTGACATGGCGGCCTTCAAATTCGAAGACCACGCGCCAGTTGCCGGAAATCGACACCGACCATTGACCTGCGCGATCGCCGCGCAAAGGGTGCAGCCGCGCTCCGGGAAGCGCCATATCAGACGGCTCTATGGCGGTTTCCAGAGCGGCCAGCACCACGCGCAATCGCCGCACGTGCCGCGCCGAGACACCGCTGGTCTCACCTCGCCAATGCAGCCGCTCCAGGCCCTTATGGCGAAAGCGCAGTATCACGGTGAGAAGGATAACTTCTCGGATGGCATGAATCAAGCGAGCGGGGTCGCTGATCGATGCATCGTGATGGGGAATTGCGGATTTGCGCCGACGTCTCAAATCCGCGGCGCGGCGGCTTGACAGGCGGTGCGGCGGGCGCATGCTGCCCGCCGGTTTCGATCGGCCGGGGTAGCGGTCATGATCAGTGCTGATTTGAACGGCAAGGCGGTGCTGGTGACGGGCGCCGCCTCGGGCATCGGGCTCGCCGCAGCCGAGATGTTCGCCCGCTGCGGCGCCGCCGTGGCGCTCAACCATCTGCCAGACGATGCGCGCG
>DASXAM010000363.1:0-5073 GCA_036404275.1 Allostellaceae bacterium | reverse complement strand
AATGGAGTCTTCGATGCCGCTCGAAAACGAACGCGTCGCCTGGTTCAACGGCCGGATCGTGCGGGAGAGCGAGGTCGTGATCCCGTTCCGCGACCAGGGGTTTTTGAAGGGTGATGCGGTCTTCGATATGACCCGCAGCTTCAACGGCAAGGCGTTTCGGCTGAAGGAGCATGTCGATCGGCTCTACCGCTCGCTCAAATACCTCGACATCGATCCCGGTATCGCCCCGGCCGAGATGGTCGCGGTCAGCGAGGATGTGCTGTCACGCAACCGGCACCTTTTGGGCCCGGACGAGGATTACTGGATCGGACAGCGGGTGAGCCGCGGCGTTGCCAAGGCTCCCGGCGACAATTGGGAGTATTACGGGCCGAACGTCATCGTCGAATGCCTGCCGTTGCCGCTGCGCGAGCGGGCCAAGCACTTTCGAGACGGCATCGAGGTCATCACGCCGTCTATGCGCCGCACCCCGCCCGACTCGCTGTCGCCGCGCGCCAAGATGCACCAGTATTTGAACCTGATCCTCGCCGACCGCGAGGTGAAGGCGCAAAACCCGAGCGCCTGGGCGGTATTGCTCGACGCGAACGGCAACCTCTCCGAAGGGCAGGGCAGCAACATCTTTCTGGTTCGCGACGGCGGCTTGCTGACCCCGCGCGAGCGCTTTGTGCTGCCGGGCGTGACCCGACAGGCGGTGATTGATTTGGCCGCGCGGCTCGGCATCCCGTGCGAGGAGACCGATATCGACCTCTACGACGCCTACACCGCCGAGGAATGCTTTTTGACCTCGACGAGCCTCTGCATTTGCGGTGTGGCGAGCCTGAACGGCCGCAAATTCGCCGACGGCGCCGTCCCCGGCCCGGTCACCAAGCGGCTCACCGAGGCGTTCGCGGAGCTGGTCGGCTGCGATTTTGTCGCGCAATATTTGCGCCACCTCGAAAACTGAGCCGCGCCGGCCTTGCCGGGGATTGGGCGCCCACAGCTTGCATATGCTCTCGTCGAAGACGATCGGGACATCCCTCGACCGGATTTGACGGAGGCTCCTGGTGCGCACGACATTTTTCGCAGCCGCGCTGGCCACGGCGGTGACGATCGGCTCGACCTGCGGGGGCGCGGCGGAAAGCACAAGCCCTCCGGCACAAACCGCGATGCCGGCGGCAGCCGAAAGCGGTGCTGGAGACGAGGCGGCGCAGCCGATGCCGGGCCGGCCCGGCGGCATGGATCACGGCCCGATGATGGGCCACATGATGATGCGGCATATGATGATGCGGCACATGATGATGGGCCGGCACGATCCAAAGGAGCGCTGCATCGACCGGCTCGCTTGGCGCGCGGCGCGGCGCGCCTATGTCGAGGCAAAGCTCGATTTGACCGCGGCGCAGCGCCCGCTGTGGGACAAGGTGCAGAGCGCGGCACAAGCCGAGGAGCAGAAGGAGCGCCAGCTCTGCAACGCGCTCAAAGCCGGGGAACCGGGCAGCCTGCTCGACCGGATGGACCGGATGCAGCAATTCCTGTCGGCGCGCCTCGAAGGCCTCGAGGCGGCAAAGCCCGCGCTGCAATCGCTCTATCAGGCGCTGACCCCGGAGCAGCGCGCGATCATCGACCACCCGTTTCGATCGTAGCGCTCCCGCGTGCGAGCGCTGTGCGTCAAGCTCCGCAAAACGGAGCTCGGCGGTGTAGGGCAGGGGATTCAGCGGAGCAGCACCACACCGTCGATGACCGCGAAATAATGGCAGGCGGCACCGAGCACGACAAAGACGTGCCAGATTGCGCGCCGATAACGCACCCGCCTCGCCAAATAGACGGTCAATCCCACCAGATAAAAGGCGACGCCGGCGGCGATCAGCAATACGGCCTCGGCCGAAGCGATTGCCGGACCGATGGCCAATAGGCTGAAACAGCCGAGCAGGACGTAAGCGGCGGCCGAGCGGTAGAGCGGTCCGATCGGAAAGCGCAGCTTGACAAAAATCCCGATCCCGGCCGCCGCCCAAACGGCCGCCGCGGCAGACCGGCTCCAGCCAAGACTAGGCGGCCCGAGGGCAAACGGTGTCGCGGTCGCGGCGATCATCACAAAGATGGCGGCGTGGTCGATGCGGCGCAGCAGCACGCGCCGCCGGTCGCCGAGCGTCGCGGTGAGCAGCAGCGCGCACAGAAATGTTGCCGGCAGCGCGGCGGCATAAATCAATATGGCGGCGACGGTCGGCTCGGTATCGTGTGCGCCAAGGGCCGCCGCGATCAGTCCGACCGCACCAGCTGAGCCGAGGATCAAGCCGAGACCGAGAACGCCGAGATCGGCGGTACGCTCGGAGAAACGGAAAGATAGCGCGGCGTTTGGCTCGAAATTCACCTGGGCGATCCTGCAGTGGACGAGGAGCGCCACTATATGAGGCATGAGCGCAAAGGGAGCGAGGGGGCCAGGCCATGTTCGCCAATCGGCGATCGGCGGGCCGTCGGCTCGGTCGGCGATTGCGGCATCTCCGGGACGATCGACCGGTGGTGCTGGCCCTGCCGCGCGGCGGGGTCGCGGTCGGCTTGGAGGTCGCCGATCTGCTCGACGCTCCATTCGACCTGATGCTGGTGCGCAAGATCGGCGCACCCGGGCAGCCGGAGCTGGCGCTTGGCGCCATCGCCGACGGGGCCGAGCCGGAAATTGTCATCAGCGCACGGATGGCCGCCGAGCTCGGCGTCGAGGAGTCGTATATCGAGGCGGAAACCATGCGTCAGCGCGATGAAATCGAGCGCCGGCGCGAAGCCTATGTCGGAAAGCGTCCCCGGCCGTTGCTTGCCGGCAAAACCGCCATCGTCGTCGATGACGGGATCGCCACCGGCAGCACCGTACTGGCGGCGTTGCGCGCGATCCGCAAAGCGGGCGCCGCCAAGGTCGTGCTGGCAGTGCCGGTGGCGCCGCGCGACACGATTGCGGCACTGCGCGGCGAAGCCGACGAAATCGTTTGCCTCGAGATGCCGCGGCCGTTTATCGCGGTCGGGGCGCATTATGACGATTTTGCCCAGCTTTCGGACGCGGATGTCGTCGCGCTGCTGGAACGGCACCGGCGGAAATCCGCGCGGCGGTCGGATCGGAACGACGCTAATTGATCGACCAGTAATATCCGACGGTCGGCGCCCGCGCCTTGGTGCTGATCCCGACCATCGGGCCGGTGTACGGCGTCTCGGATTGCGGCGCCGGCAAATCCGGCAGAGACGGCTGGACCGTGGCTTTGCCGCCGACGATCTGGTTGGAGATGTCGGGGACCGAGCTGAAATCGATGGCCGCCGGCAGCTTAAGGCAGTTGCGCGACTTGCCGTGCAAGCAGGAGCCGGCATTGGCGGGGATGGCCGCGCAAACGGCTATCAAGGCGGCGGCCAGGGCGGTCGGGGCCCACGAGTTCATGCGACGAACCGTAGCGGAGAGCACGACCAATGCTTAAAGGTTAACGCCGTGTCCGGGGGCGAATCAACCCTTTTGGAAACGCCTGCCGGCGGCGGAATTTCGAGGACGAACCGGCTTGCCTTTGTGGCGACGGATCGGGCGGGCGGCTAAGCTCGCACTTGGCGCCACGATCGGGAGAGGGACATGAAGCGCAGCACCGAGCGGGTTCTCACCACCCATGTCGGCAGCCTGCCGCGCCCGCCCGACCTCTTGGCGATGATCGAGGCCAAGGAGCGGGGCGCGCCGTTCGACGCGGCGGCGTTTGCCGCGCGGATCGCCGACGCCGTCGCCGAGGCGGTGCGCCGTCAGGCGGAGTGCGGCATCGACATCGTCGCCGACGGCGAGATGGGCCGCTTCGGCTTTATTCCCTATGTCAACGAGCGGCTCTCCGGGATCGAGCCGCGCCCCAATGCCGCGCGCGCCGGCGGCTGGGCGCAATCGCGCGAGCACCGCGCCTTTCCGGAATACTACGCCTGGGCGGCGCAAATGCCGGGGGCGGCCGGAAGGGCGCCGCCGACCAGCTGGGTCTGCACCGGCCCGATCTCCTACCGCGGCCAGGCCGCGCTGGCGCGCGACATCGCCGATTTGAAAGCGGCGCTGGCTGCGGTCGCCGCCGAGGAAGCGTTTATGCCGGCGGTGTCGCCGGTCAATCTCGCCAACTGGAACGGCAACGAATATTACTCGACCGACGAGGAGTTCCGGGCGGCGCTGGCCGAGGCGCTGCACGAGGAATACCGGGCGATCATCGATGCCGGCCTCGTCTTGCAGATCGACGATCCGCAACTGGCGAGCCATTGGGCGATGCATCCGCAGATCGATCTCGCGCAATGCCGCCGCTGGGCGGCGGCGAGCGTCGAGCTGCTGAACCACGCACTCGCCGGCTTGCCGGCCGACCGCATCCGCTACCACACCTGCTACAGCATCAATATGGGACCGCGCGTTCACGACCTGGAATTGCGCCACATCGTCGATATCATGTTGCGCATCAATGCCGGCGCCTATTCGTTCGAGGCCGCCAATCCGCGCCACGAGCACGAATGGCGGGTCTGGGAAGAGGCGGCGCTGCCCGACGGCAAGATCCTGATCCCGGGTGTCGTCACCCATGCCTCGAACCTGGTCGAGCATCCCGAGACCGTGGCCCAGCGCATCACCCGCTTTACCGGCGTCGTCGGCCACGAGAATGTGATCGCCGGCGCCGATTGCGGCTTTGCCAGCTTTTCCACCTCCTGCGAGGTCCATCCGAGCGTGGTCTGGGCAAAGCTCGCCGCGCTCGCCGAAGGCGCTCGCCTTGCCACGCGCGAATTGCGGGGCGCGGCCTGAAATAGATCGGACCGAAACTTGATACTTTCGGGGGGCAAGCCTAAGAGTTGATCTTGAAGCCGCATCCCGGCGCTCACAGGGAGGCCCGGAATGAGGTGCGCGCAATGCGGCGCCGACAATCCGGATGGCATGAACTTTTGCGGTCAGTGCGGCGCGGCGCTGGAGGCCCGCTGCCCGGCCTGCGGCGGCGCCAATCCGTCCGCGCACAAATTCTGCGGTCATTGCGGCACGGCGCTCGATCGTCCGGGAATGCGCGAAGCCGGTGTGCCGGCGCCCTATGCCGACCGGCGCGCGTCTTCCGATCCCGCGCCGCCAGGGCCGCCGCCGGG
>DASXAM010000362.1:0-1857 GCA_036404275.1 Allostellaceae bacterium | reverse complement strand
TCTTGGTCGAGACGCTTTCGGTAAAGGTGCCGATCAATGCCGCGCCGGCCGGCCCCGATACGAGGCTCAGCAGCGCTGCGCCGGGCAAAAGGTACTTTGGCTCCACGGCGATTGCTCCCAAAATTGATAGGGCGTAATGATCCACATAAACTTAACATATTTGTCAAAATGATAGTCAAAAAATTTGTCGGTAAAAGAATTATGGACGATAAACTGACGATAATTTGACAGATCGACTGACGATATGTTCGCAGGGACGCTCGAAGGCGTCCTGTCGTCAAGCGAAGCGGCGGGAAGACGGGTTCGGCGCCGGCACGACCAGCGGCGGTGCAGGTCGGTCTTGAAGCGCTGCGCTTGCGTGCGCGCACCGATCGAGCTACGCCGCCTGCAGCGGGTGGCCACCACGCCAGGCAGCAGATGACGGGCGAGATCAACGAGGAGGACCGTGCTCGGTTCGGGGTCGAGCCCGGCTGGTCGTTCGCGATCGCCCACCGGGTGCGGTGGAGCGAATGCGACCCGTTCGGCCATGCCAACCACCGCGCCTATTTCGAATGGTTCGAGGAAGCGCGCAACCGCTATCTCGAGACCGCGGGCCTGCCGGCTTTGTCGGCCGGCACGCCGGGCCCTGTGATGGCCGAGACCGGCATCCGCTACCACCGTCCGCTCGCCTATGGCGACGAGGTCCTGGTCACCGCCCGCGCCGTCCGGCTCGGTCGGACCAGCTTTGAGATGGAGTATGCGGTTTGGCGCCGGGGCCTGTGCGCGCTGGGCCGCGCGGTGTTGATTTTGATGGTCAACGCGACCGGGGAAAAGACGCCGCTGCCGGCGGGGCTGCGCCGCGCTATGCTCGCGCGCGATCCCGGCGCCGCCGGGGGCCGCGAAGGAGAAGCCGCATGAAACGCGCCGTCATCGTCATCTGCGACAGCCTTCGGCGCGACCTGATCACGCCCGAGACCGCCCCTTTTTTGTGTGAACTGGGCGAGCGCTCGGCGCGGTTTGTGAACCATAGGGGCGTGTTCCCGTCCACGACCCGGACCAGTGCCGCTTCGATCGCCACCGGTTGCCTGCCGGCGCGGCACGGGCTCCTCGGCAACACAATGGCGCTCGACGAAGGCGAGGGGCTCGTTTGCCTCTCGGTCGGCAAGCCCGATTTCCGCGACCGGCTCGAGCGCGCGACCGGGAGAACCTTGCATGCGCCGACTTTGGCCGAGCGCCTTGCGCGCGCCGGCGATGCCGCCATCGCCTTCTCCAACGTGTCACCGGGTGCCGCCTATTTCCTCGATCCGGACGGCTATGGCTCGGTCTACAACCCGGCCGGCAGCTTTGGCCCGGGCCGGCGTCCGCTTCCCGCCGCGGACGGGCTCGCCGTCGCCAAGGGGGCGGCCGGCGACGACATCGTGACTCGGCGATTTTGCGGCGAGGTGCTGCGCGAGCGCGCCCCGGCGCTTGGTGTCCTATGGCTGTCGGAGCCCGACTATACCGGCCACCACCACCCGCTGGGCTCGCCGGCGCATCGCGCCGCGATCCGCAGCGCCGACGACAATGTCCGCCGCGTCGCCGAGACGGTGGTGGCGCTCGATCCGCGAGGCGATGAAATTTTGTTGGTTGTCGGCTCGGACCACGGCATGGAAACCGTCGGTGAGACGATCGATCTCGAAGGGGTGCTGCTTGCAACCGGGTTGAAGCGCGCGCCGCAATCCTCGGACGTCGTCGTGGCGCCGAACGGCACCGCCGCCCTCCTTTATTTTGCCGAGCCGGACGGCTCCTTGCCGGGCCGGATAGCGCAATTTCTCGAAACCCAAGACTGGGTCGGCCGCACTTACGCAGGGGATGGGCTGGCCGAGATCGGCTTGCCGA
>DASXAM010000361.1:0-36202 GCA_036404275.1 Allostellaceae bacterium | reverse complement strand
GCTCGAGGCCCGCGGCGCCACCGGCATCATCTTCGGGACCAGCGGTTACGACGTCGAACGGGAGCTGCGGGCCTACGCGGAGGTTGCCGGATTGAGGTGACCGACGCGCGACGCGTATTTGCGATCGGGAATCAATCCGCTTCCAACCGCTGCCTCTCGTACCGGGCGGGGACCGCAATGAGGCATGGGCCGTTGTCGCCCCCGCCGACATGGTAGCGGGCGCACGTTTGATACAACTGGACCTTTTGTACGTCGGTGGTTATGATCGAATTTGGAACCTAGACTTGTTTTCGCAAGCGTCTTTTGATCCTTAAGAGAAACTTACGCCAGGCTGGAGCGACGGGTTATGGCGGACATCATCGGCGACGATAACCCAAACACATTCCTTACCGGCACCGAGGACGCGGATTTTCTGTGGGGAATGGGGGGCTTCGACGGCCTTATCGGTCTGGGCGGCGATGACGTCTATCTGTTGACGGACGCATTCGTGCTCGTCGGATTCGACACGGTCACCGAGGCGCCGGGCGGCGGCAACGACACCGTTATCGTGCAGGCCGATCCGCCGCTGCTCGGCTTTGGTGACCATTATGTACTCACAGACAATGTCGAAAACGGGATCATCGGCGGCGTCGATACACTGCCGCCCGAGGTGCAGGGCACACCTCCGGACGCGCCGTTCACGCTGATCGGCAACGCGCTTGACAATACACTAACCGGAAACCGGGCCGCCAATACGCTCGAGGGCGGAGACGGCGCCGATACGCTCGACGGCAAGGCCGGATTGGACACGCTGATCGGCGGAGCCGGAGACGACACCTACATCCTCTCCGATGTCAGCGAGCCAGTCATCGTCATTAAACCATCGGCGGCGCTGATCCCGATCCTCACCTTGTTTTACGACACGGTCACCGAGGCGGCGGGCGGCGGCACCGACACTGTCATTGTCACTCCCATCGCAGGTACGGACACACCGAAATCCTACACGCTCAGCGACAACGTCGAGAACGGCATCATCGCCGGCGTCGATACCGGAGAGACGTCCGATCTCCCATTTTCGCTCTCGGGCAATGCGCTGGACAACTCGCTAACCGGCAACCGGGCCGCCAACACCCTTCAGGGCAATGCCGGTGCGGACATTCTCAACGGCGGGGTCGGTCTCGACACACTCGTCGGCGGCGCCGGCGACGATACCTATCTGCTTCTCGATGTCAGCGTTCCAGTCATCGTCGTTACCGGGCGGGCGGCGATTCCGGCCCTTACGGCGATTTACGACACGGTCACCGAGGCGGCAGGCGGTGGCACCGACACGGTGGTCGTCAACCCAGTCGCTGGCGCTGACGCACCGAAATCCTATACCCTCGGTGATAACATCGAGAACGGCATCGTCGCCGGTGTCGATACCGGCGAAGCGTCTGATCTTCCATTCTCGCTCTTTGGCAATGCGCTCGACAATGCGCTGACCGGCAACCGGGCCGCCAACACGCTCAACGGCGGGGCCGGCGCTGATACGCTGAACGGTGGGGCCGGCCTGGACACGTTGATCGGCGGAGCCGGGGATGACACCTACCTGCTTCTCGACGTCAGCGTTCCAGTCATCGTCGTTACGGGGCGGGCGGCGATCCCGGTCCTTACGCCGATTTACGACACCGTTACCGAGGCGGCAGACGGCGGCACCGACACGGTGATTGTCGATCTCGTCCCGGGTGCCGATACACCGCGGTCCTACACGCTCGGCCCCAACATCGAGAATGGCACCGCCGCCGGTGCCGATACGACCGGTGCGACCTCCGACCTCCCAATCTCGCTCGTCGGCAACGCACTCGACAATGCGCTGACCGGCAATAATGCGGGCAACACGCTCAGCGGCGGGGCCGGCGCCGACATCCTCGACGGCAAGGCCGGGCTCGACACGCTGATCGGCGGGCCCGGAGACGATGTGTATCTCGTCCTCGACGCGACCGATACCCTGGTCGGCGGACCGCCGATCCCCCACTTTGAGACAGTTTACGACACGGTGACGGAGGCGGCCGGAGGCGGGACCGACACCGTTGTCGTGACTCGCGCCGTCGGTCTGGTCGCACTGACCTCTTATACACTCGGCCCCAATGTCGAGAACGGCGTCATTGGCGGCGTCGATGTTGGCCTTTCATCGGACGAGGCGTTCTCACTGACCGGCAACGCGCTCGCCAACGCGCTCTTCGGCAACCGCGCCGCCAATACCCTCAAAGGGGGCGCCGGCGCCGACACGCTGAAAGGCCGTGCGGGCGCCGACACATTGATCGGCGGCGGCGGGAACGACACACTCGACGGCGGCACGGGCGCCGACAAAATGGCCGGCGGGTCGGGCAACGATACCTACATCGTCGGTAATGCCGGCGATGTCGTGACCGAAAGTCTCAACCAGGGGAGCGACACCGTCAGGACGACACGGACGAGCTATACGCTCGGCGCCAATATCGAAAACCTGGTGTTCGCCGGCTCTCGCAATTTCACTGGGACCGGCAACGGGCTGGCCAACAAGATCACCGGCGGCAGCGGCAGCAACACGCTCAGCGGCGGCGGCGGGGCCGACACGCTGACCGCCGGGCGCCGTTCGGTCATGACCGGTGGTTCCGGTGCCGATCGGTTTTTGTTCACGACGCCGGGCTCGTTGGCCATGCCCGACGCCAACAAGGTCACCGACTTCACCCATACCGCCGATCGCCTGGTGTTCCGCGATGCCGGCTTTAATCTCGGCATTGACGAGGGCAAGGGGACCGCGGCGCTGCAATCAATAGCGGCATCCCTGTTCTCGGCCAGGACCGATGGCACCTTTGCCACCGCCGGCAACCGGTTTGCCTATAATCGGGCGAACGGCGGGTTATACTATGACGCTAACGGTAGCGGCGGCGGCAGCTCCAGGCTGCTGGTCGCGACCCTGACCGCACATCCGACCCTGACCGCGACCGACCTCTTCTTCATCGCCTAAGGCTGCATGCGGAGCGCTGAAGGAGGCCGCGCGAGCTGATCAGGGACGTTCAAAGTTGGGGGTGGACAGACAGCAGCTGGTCAAGGTGATCCCGGTACCAGATCACGGTTTCGGCGAGGCCTTCCTCGAAGCTGTAGCGTGGCGCCCAGCCAAGTTCCCGGCGCGCAAGTGTCGCGGACAAATGCTGGATCGGGATTTCCGCTCTTGTTTCGTCGAGGATCACCGGCTGCAAGTCACCGCGTCCAGTGACATCGAGGATTTTCTGCGTCACCTCGAGGACCGACAACGGATGCTCCAAGCTGAAGTTGAAGGCCCGTCCCCACAGCTCAGCCCGGTCCATGGCTTCGGCCAGCAGCAGATACGCGGCCACCCCGTCCAGGACATAGATGTAGTCGCGCACCATTCTGCCGTCGCTGCGCAGCACCGGCGCCCGGCCGCGCAGCACCGAGAGAATGGTGCCTGGCACGAGACGGCTCATATTGAGGTCGCCGCCGCCATAGAAATTAGCGAAGCGGGTGATGCAGACCGGCAGGCCGTAGCTTGCGTGATAAGCCTGCGCGATCAAATCGGCGCAGCTTTTTGACACGTCATAGGGAAACCGCCCCGCGAGCGGCAGCGCCTCGGTATAAGGCTGTTCCTTGGAATTGCCATAGGCCTTGTCGCTGGACGCGACGATGACGCGGCGCACGGTGGCGGTCTGCCGGCACGCTTCAAGCAGGTTCCAGGTGCCGCGAACATTCGCTTCGAAGGTCGCGCGGGGGTTGCGAAGTGCTGTGCTGACGATTGCCTGCGCACCGAGATGCAGCACGGTCTCGATCTCGTATTCGCTGAGCGCGCGCAAGAGACAATCGAAATCCTCGAGCCGGCCAAGCACCGAGTAATCGGGTGCCGCCACGCCAGCAAGAGGTGCGGGGTCACCCGGCAGGTCTCGTACCAGCCCGATGACGTATGCACCACGCCGGCGCAGCTCCGGCACCATCCAAGAGCCGAGGAAACCACGGCAGCCGGTGACGAAGACCCGGCGTCCCTGCCAAAATCGGGAACCCTCGCTCATCGTCGCGCAGCTCCCTCGACGACGCCCGGAGCCGACCAAGGCAGGCGTCCTCCCTCAAATGCCTGCTCGAGCTCCTGCTGATCCTTGTGGGTGTCGAGCGACTTGAAAAAACCACGATGGCGGTAGGCATAGAGCAGCCCCTTGCGCTGCAGCGCCGGCAGCACCTCGCGCTCCAAATTCTCACCCTGCCAGTGGTCGAAAGCCGATTGGCTCATGACAAAAAAGCCGGCGTTGATCCAATGGTCGTGCAGCACGGGCTTCTCGCGAAACGCCATAACGCACCCCGCGGGATCGGCCTCAATGGTGCCGTACTGCGAGACGAGCGGGACGCTGGTGACGGTGACGAGGCCGTTGTGAGTACGGTGGAATGCGCACAACCGGGCAAGATCGACATCGCACAGGCCGTCGCTGTAGGTGGCGAAGAATTCGTCTTGCAGCAGGTCGCGGCAGCGCCGAATCCGGCCGCCGGTGTCGGTCTCCTCCCCGGTGTCCACGATCTGTATACGCCAGTCGCGGCGGGGTGTCGCGAAATAGTCACGAATGATCTCGTTGCGGTATCCGACCGACAGGACAAAGTCATTGTGGCCCTGGCTGGCGAAGATCTCCATGACCCGCACCAGTATCGGCTTGCCAAACACCGGCATCATCGGCTTGGGGAGGTATTCAGTATAAGGGTAGGCGCGGGTGCCGCGACCGCCCGCCAAGATCACCACCTGCATCAATCAATGCCCTTGTGCCGCTGTGCAGGCAGCAATAATAGTGTACGAGACCCCGGTTGCCAAGCCGATGGCCTCGGACGAGAAGCACATGATTGGGATTGACGAATATTTTACGCCTCGCATGCTAGGTTCCCCCGGCTCACCGGGGAGTTGCCGAAATGTGTGATCTCCGCGCCGGGTCCAGCCTCTGCACGCCGAGCGTGCTGCGAGCGGCGCCGGTATTTTTCCTAATTTGTGCGACCGTGCTGGCGGCAGCCATTGCGACGGCGCATGCGGCCGACCCCAGCACGACCCCAGGGTCGATCTCTCCGGCAAAACTGGAGGTCAATCTGGGGCCACTGCCGATCGATGTTTACGACGATGCCATTGCCAACGACGGCCTGATCCCGAGCTGTTCGAAGGCTGAAAGTGTGCGGCACTGCGTAAAATCGATACTCGGCAAATACGTCCGCCAAAAGGTAACTGGCGTGCGCTTTAATTTCGGGCTTGGGGGTGGTTACGTTAACAGCACTGCCTTTGATGCGAAGGGCAACGTGCAGGCTTATTGGGTGTACAATCTGTCGCGCTTCTTTGCCGACCTGAAATCGGCTGGGATCAGCAAGGTGACCCCCACATCATCTCTGGGGCCCGACTGGTCGGGTAAGCTGCAGCCGGTCACGGCCGTCTATCGCGCAGGACATGGCTGCCCGAAGGGGTCGAAGCGACTGTTGTTTTATCCCTGGCTGCCCTATGGGCTTGACCCCACGACACATCTGCCCGACGGTCAAGGGGACAATAGCGCGTATGCCTGCTCGCCGAAAAATCCGATCTTTTGGGGCTGGACACCGTACTTCAACCTGATCTTGTGGGTCGCCTCACTGGCGCAATCGGCCGGGGTCACGATTGAAGAGTTCGACATCGAAAATGAAATCGATTTGTGGCAGTTCACGGCTCAGGCGCGGCTGCTCTACGACAACACGACGAGTCCGCCGACTCCGGTGCTGGAGCGCGTCGGTCAGATACTGGCCTATCTGGGCTTTAGCTCCGGTGCGGCGACCTATTCGGTCGTCGCGGGGACCCCGGCTTCACCGGTCGCTGCCTGCGCCTCGGTTTACGGCGATTCGGCCTATCTGATGACGGCGTCAGCATTGGCTGCGGCGATCAACGGCGGACAATTCGGCAATCCGCCCTATCTCGCATTGAACGGCGCACTGCCCTGCGACAACTCGCAGAGCCATTGCGGCAGCTTTTCGCGCGGTGCGCCCGATTACAACCCAAACTGGCAAGCCTGCGCCGCCGCAGGGATGATTACGATCCCGCGGCAACCCCAGCCGCGCATTGTCGACATACATGTGTATCCTTGCATATGGGACGGCGGCGCATGTCAGTCGGTCAATATGACCGGCATGGCCCGGCTCATGTACGACGCCGTATGGAAGTTTCTCCGGCAAAACAGATTGACGGACAATCTGCTGATGATCGGCGAGACGGCTGCGGGCGCTCCGACTCGGCGATGTGACGGCCTGCCACCGCAAGCCGCTCGGCAGAACGCGCAGGGTTTCGCACGCAGCACTTTGCGCGCGTCGCACGGGGCGAACACGGTGATCCGTCCCTGGAGCCAATTAATCGAAGCCGATTGCCCGCCCGTCGTTATCGGTTCGCCGACCGGAGCGTACGCGCCCTAGTAGGCGCCCCGCGGCGCGGTTTACCGGGCGCCTGCGGTGGGACGCCACCTCAGAGCGCGGTGCGCGAAGCCCCGCCAGTGCGGGTAGAGCGGCCAGCCGGTCAGCAGCAGGCGCAACCCCGCCCGGTTAAGCTCACCACTGATTCCTGTCCGCGACCTCATCAGGGCACCCCCCGGCGCGACCCAATCATCGGTGACAAAGCCGACGTCGTAACCGGCGGCGGCGGCTGCTTGCGCAACGCGCATGTCGCAATCGCCGTAAGGATAGGCGATCGTTCGGACCGTGGTCGCCAGCTGCTCTTCGAGCACCCGGCGCGAGCGGGCAAGGTCATCAGCGAGTTCCGCGTCGGTTAGCATGGTCAGAAAATGGTGGGCCGCGGCATGGCTCTGCACGTCGATCCCGACATCAACGACACCGCGCAGCTGCGCCCAATCCATCAGCGGCTGTTGACTCAGCCGGTCCATCTCCTGTTCGAGCCGAGTGTGCAACGCAGCGGTGAATCCAAGCCGCCGTGATAATCCCCGCACCAATTCAGCGTCCCGCCGCATCCAGCGGGGTTCCCGCCCGACCCAGTCGGGGCATACAAAGACCGTCGCCTTGGAGCGAAGCTCGACAAGCAACGGCAGGGCGTTGTGGAAAAAGTTTGCGTAACCGTCGTCGAAGGTGATCAGGATCCTGTGCTCCGGCGGCTTTGCTCCGGCCGCAAACGCGCGATATTCGGCAATCGACAGGCTGCGCCAACCGGCGTCGCGCAATTCCGTCAAATGCTGGCGCAGCACCGCCGGCGCCACCGACAGCAGCGAGCCGGAGTCGTCCACGGAGTGATAGGTCAGCACGGGGATTTGTGATGGGAACAGCGGCGCGAAAAGGCGCAGCATGCCCGCGAGCGCCTGACCCGAGATCCACGAGAGAGCCGCCCGGATCATGCCTGGCGCATGCCGTGGCGGAACAGGTAACGGTGCTTGCGCAGAAAGCGGCAGGAGCTCCGTAGATGCCAGCGCCATAACCGGCCGAACGGACGCGCGGCACTCGACCTCATATGGCGGTGAAAGAATTCGAGGCCCGGGAAAATTGCGGTTCCAAACCCCTGAGCTCGAAACCGGTAGCACAGATCGACGTCCTCGTAATAGAGCCGGAATTTCGGATCCATGCCGCCGATCGCGAGGAATTGTGACCGGCGGACCAAAAGGAACGCTCCGAACACCCAATCGACGATCGAAGGGGCGGTGATCGGCACGCCCTCCATCATCCGCAGTCGGTAATAGCGCGGGCGCAGGGGCCAATAATCGGCGCCGAGGCCGCGGGCCACTATTACCGGCAAGGTCGGGAACTGACGACAGCTCTGCTGCGGCCTGCCGTCGGGATAAAGCATTCTGCAGCCGAGCACCGCAACATCGGTGTTGTCATCCAGAAACTGCAATGCACCGCCAATGCTGCCGCAACGATATTCGGTATCCGGGTTGAGCAACAACAAATACTCTCCGCTCGCCAGCAGCGCTACACGGTTGGCATTGGCGGCGAACCCTTGCTGCTCTGAGTTCGCAACAAATCGGCCGCCCGGGAATGCTGCTCGCAATAGAGGCTCGGCATGGCCTGCGCCCAGATTGTCGAGCAGGATCACCTCATAGTCGATACCGTCCAGCGCCTTGGCCAGCGAACCGAGGCAGGCTGGCAGCATCGCCTCGTGGCCATGGCTGACAATCGCCACCGACAGCCGGGTCACGACGCACCGATCCCAGCTCCGGCGCGCTCAACGCGTTCATAGACATGCGCCAGATCGGCGGCGAAGCGGGCGCTGGAAAACCGCTCCGCGACACGCGCGCGGCCACCGGCGATAATTCTGCGGCGTGCCTCGGGGGTCGCGATGGCGCGGCACAGCCGGTCGGCAAAGGCGGCGGCGTCGCCCGGAGGGACAAGCCATCCGCTAACCCCGTCCTCGATAATCTCGAGCGGCCCGCCGGCGCGCGCTGCCACCACCGGACAGCCCACCGCCATTGCTTCGATCAGGACAAGCCCGAACGGCTCCGGCTTGACAGGCGTGTGGCACAGGACGGTCAGGGCAGCCATCACCTCCGGAATATCGTCAAGCCGGTAGCGCCAGCCGAGAAAATAAACCCGTGATGCAACACCGAGCACGGTGGCCAGATGTTTCATCCGGTCGCGATACCGCTCAAAACCCTCAGGTGCCTCGCCGACGACCAGAAACTGCGCCCGCGGTTCGCGCTCGGCGACCAGCCTTGCCGCCTGCAGGAACACGTCGAGCCCCTTCCACGGATCGAGCCGGGCAATAAAGCCGATCAGCGGGATATCGTCGGCAAAGCCGAGCTCGGCGCGGATGCGGGCACCCGAAACCACCGCTCCCCAGCGCGACAAATCGAGCCCGTCCGGCAGCACGACCAAGTTGAGAGGCGGTCGACCGGGTCCGAACAACCCCTCGACGCAGGCGTCGGACATGGCGATGACAACCGATGACAGTCTTCGCACCGCAGTGGCAAGCAGACGGCGCGCGACTACGATCCGCGGGGGGATCTCGCGCACGTGCCAGATATGACGCTGACCGGCAAGCCGCGCGGCGAACGCGCCATAGAGCGAATAGAGCGAGTTCGAGTGCACGAGGTCGATCCGGTCGGACCGGATCAGGTCGCGCAGGTGATAAACGCCCGGCAGCAGCGACGCGCAATAGCCGAGCTGATAGCGCGGCGAGGGCAGCGTCCGCAGCTGCCGCATCGGCACGTAGCGCAGCTCGGCCCCGGCCTCTTCCAGCAGCGCCGACAATGGCCCTTCGTGCGGCAACGCGACAACCGGCGCCCAGCGCTCGCGATCAAGCGCATGGATCATCCGCAGCAGCGCGATGTCCGAGCCGCCGATCCCGTTATTCGGCTGAACGTAAAGTATCCGCGTCGGCCGTCGGGGCATGGCCATGGCAGCGTTCAATCAGATCAGCATAGCAGGCTTCGAGGCGGCTTAGCGCCGGCCCGGTCGAATAGGCGGCAGCTGCCCGCGCGCGCCCGGCGGCTCCCAGCCGGCACCGGCGATCGGGGTCGGCGGCCAAGCATGCCAGCGCCTCGGCGAGGGCTGCCGCGTCGCCCACCGGGACCAGCATGCCGTGCTCCCCTGCCCCGAGCAGGACCGGAAGATCGCCGGCTCGCGAGGCGACGACCGGCCGGGCAAACGACATCGCTTCGATCGCGGTCAGCGGCAGGCTTTCCTTTAGCGACGGGACCGCCAGCACGTCGACGGCCGCGATATATCGGGTTGCATCGGCGACAAACCCAGTGAAGGTGATGCGATCGGCCACACCCTTTGCCATGGCCAGCGCCTGCAGTCGAGCGCGCTCCGGCCCGTCGCCGACGATCAACCCGCGCGCCTCGATCCCTTTGCGGGCGAGGCCAGCCATTGCCGCGATAAAGACATGCTGGCCCTTGCCTCGGTGGAGGCGGCCGAGCATGCCCGCCAAAAAGGCTGTCGGCGGGAGGCCGAGTTCGGCCCGGGCCGCGCTCGGTTCCGGCGGCGGCTGGGCAGGCATCGGCACAAAATTCGGCACGATCTCCACCCGCTCGACACCGCAACCGCAAACCTCGCGCCGAGCCGACGCGGAGCCGACCAGCACGAGATCGGCGGCCCTGACGACGCGCCGGTCGATCGCCTCGTAGAGCCGCCATCGTCCGCGATGGGTATGCCCGAGCCAGCCGTGAACATGGGCAATCCATGGGATCGGGTGGACAAAGCGCAGCACACGCGCGGCGGCATTGGCTCGCATGTCGTGGGTGTGGATCAAAGCCGCACCGCTCTGCCGTGCCGCTTTGGCGATGCGGCCGATGCTGGCCGGCAGCGCGACGCCGCCTTGCCAGCGGATATCGATCTGCGGCAGCGTCGCCGGATATTCGGCAAGCGGCGGCTGCCCCGGTCGGCGCAGCACGCCGAGCACCGGCCGAAACCGTTTTCGGTCCAAATTCTCGGCCAGCGAGCGCAGCAGGCTCTCGGGACCACCGATGCGCTCGTAGTCGCTCTTCAGCAGCAGGACAGTCGGCATCAGAGAATTGGCGCCGTCGAGCCGGATTCACGACCGCTCGCCGATTGCGCCGGCGCCAATTGATCCGCGGCTTCGGTCAGCACCACCCGGCGATGGGCGGCTGCGAGCCCGGTCAACAGCCACAAGATCTTCAGATACTTGGCATGGCCCAGCATGCCGCAGGTGTAAAACGCAATTAAGCCGGCACTAAGGCAATAAGCCAGAAGGCGGTCCTCCTCGCTGCCGTAACGGCGGCACAACCGAAGGTCATGCAGCGCCAAGAACAGAAACGACATAAACGGGATCAAGCCCAAGAGTCCGTATTCGACCATGACCTCAAGATAGAGGTTATGCGCGCCGATGTTGTGGACATCTTCTTGCCCGTTGTTGACCGCCCGGGCGAGATCGAAGCCCCAGGCGCCCACGCGGTCCTTGAGGTCGGTGTCGATGCGCGCCATGAACTCGACCCCGAACTGTCCATAACCATAGCCGAATATCGGCCGCTGCAGCGCGAAATAGAGCGCGGTACCGGTCAAATCCTGGCGCATCGGGGTGCTTCCCTCCTCCAGATATTCTAACGAGAACATCCGCTGGAGAAAACCGGCGGGCAGCCAAACCAGCCCGATCAGAACGGCGACAAGTGCGCCCGCAACGACGAGGCGCAGCGGTAGCACGCGATGCCACAGCAGGTAGACGACCGCCGCCCCCAGCCCGAGAAAGCCGGCGCGCGTATAGGAGAGGACGAGACCGAGCGCCTGCAGCAGCGCCGCCGCTAGAACAATGCCGGCGCCGAGCAAGGTGCGCGCCCGGCGCCACCAGAACAGATTGAGCGGCAGCGTCGCCGCCAGGCTATAGGCGAGCCAATTGGCGTCGCCAAGTCCGCCGGTGATCCGGCGGATTGCAACACCATAAATCGAGCCACGGTCGATAATGCCACCGACCGCCCCGAGCCGCAGTTCGGGATCGTCGGATTCCATCCCCAGGCTCGGCACGAAATGCTCGAAGACGCCGATCAGCCCGCACAGCGCCAGGGCGGCGCTGATCGCGGCACAGGTAAGGATCAGCCTGCGGTGGTCGAGCCCGGCGATGTTGGCGACAAGAAAATATAGAAGGGCGACCTGCAGAAACTTGAAAAAGCCGTTCTCATAGGACGGCTCACGCGGATGGACGACGATCGCCACCACTATCATAGCGCCGATATAGCTCAAGAGCGCGAGCAGCTGCGGCGTATAAGTCAACGGCAAGCGGTCGCGCATGACCTTCAACGCCCACATGACAAGGGTCAGCATGCCCAAGAGCTTGCCAAGGCTCAGCGGCAGCCCGGTGATGTGCTCGCTGCCCAGGATCTGGAAGCTGGTCTCGGCAAAGATCACCATGACGAGGCCGATGACCGGCCATTCGAACACGGCAGGAACCAAAATGGTCCCGGCAACGGTGGCGATCGCCTTGATTGGCCCAATGCTCGCGAACAGCAGCGCGGCGACTGCGGCAACCAAGCCGGACAGGAGCATCGCCTGAGCCATCGTGCACGTCTAATCCTTCGATCGGCCGAGCGCAAGCGGGTGCGCTGCACAAATTGTTCCTGCGCTTGTGCAACAGCCTAGAAACAATTGGACCAGAGCCCCGAGATCGAAGTATACTCTGAAGTCGCTAGCCATTTCGCGCCGCTGCATCTCATGCCCGCCAATCCCGTGGTTTCCATCGTTCTGCCGACCTACAATTCGGCGGAATATATTGGCGCCTCTATCAGCAGCGTGTTGGGCCAGCGCTTTGGCGATTTCGAGCTTCTCGTGCTCGACAACGCGTCGTCCGACGGGACCGCGGAGGTTGTCGCGAGTTTTCACGATCCGCGGCTGCGTTATCGCCGCAACCCTGTCAATTTGGGCTTCGCCGGCAACGTCGAGCTTGGCCGCAGCGTTGCCCGCGCCCCCTATGTCGCCATGCAAAATAGCGACGATCAATGGGAGCCCGACCATCTCGCGCGCACGGTCGGGCTGCTCGCGGCCGCCCCGCAGCTCGCCTTTGTTCACACCCGGGCGACAACCATCGCGGCGAATGGCCTTCCCTTTGGCGAGACGGTCGGCCGGTGGGAGCAAGTCACGCCCGGGAGGCGGGCGATCGTCAATTGCTTTGTCGCCGGGTTCTCGTTCCCCACCATGGTGATTCGTAACCAGATGCTGCGGCAAGTCCCGCCGCTGCCGGCTGCCGGGCCCTGGGCGAAATTTGCCGACAGCTGGCTTTTTCTGCGGTTGTGCCTGCTGGGCGATGTCGGATTTGTACCCGAGCGTCTGGTGCGCTACCGCGTACACCGCGGCAGCATCATGTTTGAGTGCTATGGCGACGGCTCGTATTTTCGCCGCCATTTGGATGCAGCGCGCGATCTCTTTAAGTGGCCGGAGGTCTTGGCTGTCCTCTCCCCGCGCGACCAAAGGCGCATCTTACGGCAGGTGGCGCGCGACGCGGTCGCGGCATTGCCGGCGGTGCGCGAACAAGCGAGCCGCAGTCGCCTGCTGCTCAATTATTGCGAGATCGCAGCCAGCGTGCCGGGCGTGCTGCTGCATCCCGAGCCTTGGGCGCGCCTTGCCTTTGGATTGCTGCCGCCGTCGGGCATCGAGTGCTTGCGTCAAGCAAAGCGGAAACGCTGGTTGTCTCGCCACCGACATGGCACCGTGTCCGCGGCTCCCGGGAACTAGGATCGTCGCCGGTGGCCGCTTCGCGTCCGCTGCGCATTTTGCAGGTCGGGCTCGGGGGGTTTGGCCGCGCCCATCTCGGGGTGTGGCGGACACTCGCCGCCGAGCAGCGCGTGTTGCTGGTCGGCGCGGTTGTTGCCAGCGAGCACTCTCGCGAGATCTTGTCGCGGACCCTGGACGTGCCAGTCTTCCGTGGTGTCGAGGGTGTTCCAGCGGGCGCGATCGACGCCGTCGATATCGTCACTCCAGTCGCCAGCCACTTTGACCTGGTGGGTCATTTTTTGCCGCGCGCCCATGTCCATGTCGAAAAGCCGCTGGCGCAGACGGCGGCGCAGGCGCACGCATTGGCGGCTCTCGCCGCTGCTAGCGATCGCATCCTTGCCGTCGGGCATGTCTATCGCTTTCATCCGCTGATCCGGCGGCTGCATCAGATCGTGGCCGGCATTCCCGAACGGCCGGCGGCGGTTTTTGGCTCGCTGATCAATCCTGCCGGCACGCGGCCGGCCGCGGTCGAGCCCGCGCTCGAGATGCTGCACTGGTTCGATCTGATCGACTTTCTTTATGGGGAGCGTCCGGAGCGCGGCGTCTCAGTTCGCGAAGGCGATGTCGATGTCGTAAGCCTCCGCTATCCGGGGGCGATGAATGCTGTATTCCGGCTGGGATGGGCCGGCACAGAACGCGTCCGCAGTCTGGAGCTGCTCTACCGCGACCGCAGTGTCCAGGCTGACCTCGTCGACCATACGATCACACTCGACGGCGGCGGTGAGATGCGAAAGCTGATCTTCCCGCACCGGCTTCAGGCGTTGGAGGCGGAGCTGCGTGAATTTGTGACGGCCATCGGCGAAAGGCGGCCGCCGGCAGTCGACGCGGCGACCGGAGCGCGCATCGTGGAGATCGCCGAGCGTGCCCGGCCGCGCCCGCTGACGCATGCGCCCAAAGTCGCGGTGATCGGCGGCGGTATCTTCGGTGCAACTTGCGCCGCCGAGCTTGGCCGGTTTTGCGAAGTGACCCTGTTCGAGCGCCACCATGCGCTTTGCGAGGAAGCTTCCACCCTTAACCAGTGGCGCTACCACCACGGATTTCATTATCCGCGCTCGGCTGAGATGATCCGAGAGATCCAAGAGTGTCGGCCGCAATTTGAGCGAGTCTACGGCGACGCCGTCTTGCCCGGCATTTCCTCCTACTACAGCACCGTGCCCACCGCCCGGGTGATCAGCCGCGAACGCTACCTGCATATCTGCACCAGCATGGGCCTGCCCTTCGCGATCGAGCCTCCGCCCGATGGCATCCTCGACCGCAGCCGGATCGACCTGTGCCTGAAGACCAATGAAAGCGTTATAGATGTCGAGCGGCTGCGGCGGATCATGCAGCGGCGCCTCGATGCGGCGCCGAACGTGACGCTCGCCTTCGGGTATGAGGTGGTGGACGGAGAGCTGCTCGCCGACGGCCGCAAGCGGGTGGTCGCGCGCGACGGAACCGGTCGCGCTGAGGACAGCTTCGACTATGTCGTCAACGCCAGCTATGCGAACCGAAACTTGCTGGCAAAATTGTTCGGGTTCCCGGTCAAGCCGCTGCGCTTCGATCTACTCGAGCTCTTGGTGCTCGAGCTGCCGATCCCGCCGGTTTCAGTAACGGTGCTTGACGGCCCGTTCACCAGTCTCGTCGCCACCGCGACGCCGCAGCGGTTCACGCTGTCGCATATTCAGCATTCGGTGCTGGCAAGCGTGACACCGGCCGACGGGCTGCCGCCGATATGGGCCGACATGCCGTCCAACCGCGAAAATCTAATCGACGCCGCTTCGCGGTACCTGCCGATACTGAAGACTGCTCGGCTGGCCCAGCCGATGCGCGGCACGCGCGTCGTGCACGCTCTGCCGGAAGATGTGGACGGCCGGCCCACCGTGGTGACTGATCATGGCTTTGGCTGCTGGTCGATCCTCGGCGGCAAAATCAACACCAGCGTGACCAACGCGTGTCAGCTCGCAGACCGGATCGCCCTTCAGCAGGGTCTGAAGCGGCCTGAGCATGGGCCCGACCGCGGGCCGGAGCGCTGGCCCGCCAGCACCGACGATGGTGAGGAATGGCGCGACCGGCTGCCGACCGGAGCGCGCCGGCGCTGAGCGCGGCGTTGGGCAGGCTGGGGCGGAGCCTGGGCCTCGCCACCGCTACCGGGTATATTTGGCTGTTCTATTCCGAGCGCGTCTTCTGGTCGTTCTGGCGAGCCGAGGATGGGGTCGCGGCGCTACTTGCGACCTGGGCTGTCTACAGCGTCGCCGCTCATGCCGCGCTGATCGCGATCTGGCGTTTCCACGTACGCGGCTTGGCGGCTGTTCTGTTAATCGGGGCCTTCTTCGGGTGGCTTATTGAGGGCGTCTTTGCGATGACCTTGTTCGGCGCTGACGGAATCCCGTTCCCGCTGACCATCTCCTGGACCGGGCTCGCCTGGCACGACCTGATCTCAGTGACGATCGGTTGGTACGCTTTGCAGCTCGCGATGCGGCGCGGTCCCCGACCGACGGCAGCCCTGGCGCTGGGTCTCGGTGTTTTCTGGGGGCTGTGGTCGCTTTCCTGGATCGCCGCCGATCGCGGTGCCACTCCCGGCCTCGCGGCCTTTGCCGTTCACGCCTTTGCTGCGACCGCGGCGATGATCGCCGCGTCCTACGCCTATTGCGAGCTGCGATGCTCCGACTTCGCACCGGGCCGGGTGGAGCAGGCTTTGACCGCCGCCGTTATTCTCGCCTGGCTCGGCGGTCTGACGCTGCCGCGTCTCGGCGCCCGTGCCATCGTCCTCGTGCCGTTGTTCGGACTGCTGTGGTGGGGGCTGCGGCGCACCCGGGCGACCGCCACCGGGCCTGATCTGTTAGCGCTGCTCGCGGCGCCGATCGACCGCCGATCCGTCCCCGTCCTGCTCTTGATGCCGGCGGCGGCGGCGCTAATCTACTCTCTGTGCCGGACTGCCGGGCTCACTCCGGCGACCAACATTCTGGTATTTGTGATCACGACACCAGCCGGCTTTATTGCGCTGATCGCCGGTCTGGTGGCGGTCTGCCGCCGGACGCGCCGGATTTGATCGAGCTCTCGGCAGCCGCCGCGGTCCCCAGCCGAGCACCCATCAACTGCCAGCCGGCGCCGACGATGCAAAGCGCCATCACGCTGCGCACGCCGGCGGCCGTGGCGGCGGCGCCGAGCAGACCAAAGCGCGGAATTGCTAGCAGGCAGCCGCCGGCGAGCAGCACGAGCTGCAGGATCGTCAGCGCTGTCGTCAGCCGCGGCGCACTAAGCGTGATCATTGCCGCTGGAACCGGCGTCAAGACAAGCCAAACGAGCGAGCCGAGCGCGACCAGGACGAATGCCGTGGCGCCGGCGGCATAGCGCGGACCCAGAGCGACGCCGACAAACCAGCTGCCGGCGCAGACCGTGACCACTGAACCGACCAGCGCGCATGGCACCATCCCCAGCAGTAGCCGCGCCCAAAACCGGCGCAGCTCCCCGCGCTGGTAAAGGTCGATAATTCTGGGCTGAAGCACGGTCGCGAGCAGCCCGACGAGGAAGTCGGGGATAACGGCAAGCGACAGGATGCCGCCATAGAGGCCGGCTTCGCGCGCGCCGCTGAGACGACCGAGCAGGAACAGATCGATACGCTCGTTGCACGCCGATAGCAGCAGCGCAAACAATGTCCACAAGTAGAACCGGGATACCTCAATCATTGCGCTGCGGTCGAGGGCTAGGCGAAACAGCCGGCCCGGCAACCGGGTGGCGCCGAAGAGTCCGGCGGCGATCCCTAGCGCCGCATAGGCGACCAGGACGGCATCGACGCTAAGTGCCCCCGCCGCGACGAGACCCAGCGTTACGATAAGGCGGCTCCCCTGGAACAACGCCTCGAACGCGACAAACCGCCCAAAGCGCTCGGTCGCCTGAAAATACGCCAGCACCGCTCGCAGCAGCAGCTCCGCCGCGGCCGCGGCCACGATCAAAAAAACGAGGTGGGCATGCTGCGCGCCGCCGAAAAACTGCGCGCCAAACCAGGACCGGCCGACAGTGGCGACAAGCGCCAGCGCGACCACGGCGGCGACGCGCATCACGAAGGCGGCACGCACGATCTTCGCGGCGGCCTCGGGGTTCACGCCGTGCAGAACCGGAACTCTACGCAGCATCGACAAGTCACCCGCAGAGCCGATGCTGTTGGTCAAAAACCGGATGCCGGCCATGGCGATGGCAAAACGGCCGGCATCGGCGAGGCTCGGGTCGAGTGCCGCCAGCTGGCGATAGACGATCAGCGCGCCGAGCAGCGAGCAGACAAGCATCCCGGCGCGTACGCCCGACACCCAGAACAATGTCCAGGCAAAACCCAGCCGGTTGCCCGAGCTTGCCTCGCCGCCCTGATCGCGCAAAACCGACGCGGTTCGGGTCGTCGTCAACCGCCAAGCAACCACGGCAGACTGTTGTGCTTCGGCCGAGGGACTGGCAAACGTTCGCTGCGCGACCGCCGCCTCGCGCCGAAATACCGTCGGCTGCGGTTGAGCACGGCGCCGAGCACGGCAATGTCGAGGTAATCGAGACGGCGCCGCAGCTCCGCCACCTCTTCGATTCTGGTGCGATCCGACTCGATCACGATCACGACCCCGTCGACAAAAGGGGCGAGAAAGCCGGCATCCGGGTAGACGTTGAACGGTGGAGCATCCCACAGGACAAACTGGAAGTCGGTCGCCAGCTGAGCCGCGAGCGTGTCCAGCTGTCCCGAGCGCTGCAGTGCGTGCAGCGAGCGGCGATTGTCGCTGCCGGCGGTGACCAGCGACAGCCCATGCCAACCGCTCGCCCGGATGTGGATCAGGGGCTTTGCGCTTGCTTCACAATCGCGCAGCCCAAGCTCCAGAGGGATTCCAAAGCGGCGATGCACGCTGGGCGAGCGGATGTTGGCGTCGATCAGCAAGACATTGCCACCGGCAGTTTCGGCCGCCGCCATGCCAAAAAGGCTGGCGACCGTGGTCGTGCCTTCCCCGCCGACTGCCGATACCAGCATGACCCGCCTGGCCGCCGGATGGCGGGTGCGCAAATCGGAGCACAAGCGCCGCACTTCGTCGGCAACGTCGCCGAGCTCATCGAGCAGAATCATAAGCGCAACGAGCGCCGGTCCGCGATCGAGGCGAGCAGCGGCAATCCGAGCAACTCCTCGACGTCGCGTCCTGAGCGCACCACCGGCCACAGCGCATCGCGCATCAGCACGAAGCTGATCGAGCCGCCAAGGCCGACGATCAGCGCCCCGGCAAAGATCAGCAGCAGCGGGGGCCAGACCGGCCTCAAGCTCGCCACCGGCTGGGATATGATCTTAACGTTCGAGATCTTGGCCAGCTCGAGCTGGTCGGAAATTCGGCTGTTTTCGAGCCCGGTCGAATAGACCTGATATTTTCGCTCGAGGCGCGCCCTCTCCCGCTCCAGGTCGCGGACCTTGGCCTCGGTGGCGTTCAGCTTTTCGAGCTGGCGCCCAAGCGCCTGCAGTTGTTCTTCCTCCTCGATCGCGCGCTGGTGCAGCCCGATCAACTGGGCCTGGCTTGCTGCGATGTCGCGCTCGGTGTCGAGGAGCTGCGGGTTGGCTGCGGTCGTCTGCTGGTCGCGGCGCACCGGTGAGCGCGCCCGTATCGCTGCACGCAGCTCATCGGCCTGTCGCCGCAATCCGACAATCTGCGAACTGCGCTCGCCGAACATCACGCCGACCTGGGCGGCTTGGGCCTCGGTTTCACCGAGCTTTTTGCGCAGCTCGTCGACCAGGGGATCGTGCGCATCGACGTGGGTTGTCTTTAGCTCCGGCGGCAGCGCCGCTTGCTGGCGCTGCAACTCGGCGATGCGGCTTCCAAGCTCGGCGATCTGCGCCAAAGTCTTGGCATGTGTATCTTCTAGCTCTTGCTGCGATTTGAGTAGCAGTCCAGCCTGCGTCTCGACCGACCAGGCCCGGTTACGCGCCTTGAACTCTTCAGCCTTGTCCTCGGTTTCCGAAAGCTGGCGTCGGACATCATCGACTTCGGCGGCGAAAAACTCGCGGGCTTTTGGAAGGCGGTAGGCCTCGCGATGCTTTGCTTGATACAGCGCCAGATATTTGTCCAGCACCTCGACACCGGCATCAGGGTCGGAGGTCACCAGCTGCACCGTGATCACGTCGGAATTGCGCACCTCGCTCACCGAAAAGCCGCTTTGCAAGGCGAGGACGACCCTTTGAAACGGCGACAGCGGCTTCCTGACGCCAAGCAGCACCAGCCCTCGGTCCATGGTGTCGTGGGCGAACCGAAAGACCTGCCGCACCGCCCGCTTCAATTGTTGAAACAGCGTCTTGGCTGGCGGCTCGGCGACAAAAAAATCGACCCCCAACCCGCTGACCACCTGTTCGATCAGCTGCGGACTCTTCATGATTTCGATTTCGGAGCCAAGATCCTCGGTCCGCTTGGTGGTAATAACCTCCTGAGAATCCTCTTTGGCAGTAACGGTCGGAGGTGCCGAAAGCTCGCGGCCGAGCCGGACCAGCACTTTCGCGGTCACTTGATAGCGTGGCTCCATCAGCGGCAGCACCGCTGTCACCGCGGCGACGACCAAGAGAGTGAAGCCGACGATCAGCTTCCAGTGTTGCGCCAGCGCCGGTGCCGCGCGGCCAATTCCCGGCGGCGTCCAGACGGAACGCAGCCGATCGATGTCGCCGGCTCGCGGCTGCCTGCTCTCAAGGCTAAGGGATTGCGAGCGTTCGAGCATGCCTATTTGCTCCGCCGCGCCGATGTCGGTTAGCGCACCAACACTCGCGATTGGCCGCTCGCGGCCCGATCAGCGATGTTGGTCCGCGCACAACTATCATGTCCGCAAGGAAAATCGCGCCGCTCCAATCCCGCCTCGACTAGATTGCACATTCGCTGCCACCAATCAATCACTGATGGGTTGTCTTCGTAGAGTGCATCCAAGGCTTCGTGTTTGCACCGTTTGCATGCCAGCCTTATTCTCGGGATGATAGATGCCAAAGCCGGGCAATTTGATGGCGCGCGCGCTCGTTACCGGGGTCTTCGGTTTTACAGGGCGCCACTTGGCGCGCTGTCTTGTCGAGCTCGGCTGGGATGTGATTGGCTCGCATAGCGGCGCTAGGCTCGGGGCGAACCCAGCCGGTACCGAGCCGGGGTTGCGCCTGATCCGGATCGACCCGATGCAGGTAGCCAGCGTCGCCGCGGTACTCGAACGGGAAGGACCGCGCTACATTTTTCACCTGGGTGGCCACGCCGAAGCGGTCGCGGCAGCGGAAGGTTTGGCTGCAGCGCTGCGCAACCACGCATGCGCGACCGCGATCTTGCTCGAAGCGGTGCAGCGCGTGCGGCTCGAGGCGACCGTGCTGATCCCGGGATCAAGCGCGCAATTCGGCAATCCACCCCGTCCCCAACGGCCGATCACCGAAACGGTGCCATACCGGCCGGTCAGCCTCTATGGCGTTGCCAAAACCGCCGAAGCAATGACTGCCGACTACTGGGGGCGCACGCACGGCCTTGCGGTGATCCGTACCAACACTTTTAATTGCATTGGTCCGGGCCAGCGCGACAGCTTTGTGCCTGCGACCTTCGCGCGGCAGATCGCGGCGATCGAAAAGGGCCTCGCCGAACCGATCTTGCATGTCGGCAACCTGGTGGCGCGGCGCGACGTGATCGATGTGCGCGACGTGGCAAAGGCCTATGTCGCGGCCGTCACCCGCGGTGTGCCTGGTGCGGTTTACAATGTTTGCTCAGGCCGTGCGCCCTCGGTTGCCGAGCTTATCGACGGGCTGTGCCGCCACACGCGGGTCGAGCTGGAACTGCATCATGATCCGTCACGGCTGCGGCCGGACGATATCCCGGTCCAGATTGGCGATGCCAGCGCTCTTAAGCGGGCGAGCGGATGGCGGCCGGCCATCCCGCTCGACACGAGCCTGGCAGACGTCCTTGACGACTGGCGCGCCCGGATCTGAAGCGAGTCGGACGATGTATCGGAAAGGAGCAATGCGCCTTGCCCTGCCCCAGGCGCAGACGTACCGGGTCACGCTCGGTCGTGAACGGCTTTGACTAGGTGGCGCCCCGATATGGCCAATCCCCCGCGGCTCGTAAACACAGATGCCCATGCTCGCCAATAGGGTTTGGTCAGCTTTTCATCGTAGCCGACCATGCGGTCACCGGCGACGAGGTCGAGGCGCGCCGCGATCGTCAGTGCCGCCCCGCTCTCAAGATGAGCCGCGACGAGCGCGGAATAATCGAGCCCGGCCGGTATCTCGACCTATCGACCCTGGCGCTTCGCCTGATCGCGATGTAGGAATGGGTCTACAGCTTTCCTTCCGATGCGTTGTGGCTCGACATGGGCGATCGTGACGATTACGAGCGCGCGACAGTGGCGTCTGTAGAACGCCGGGTCGAATTCCTCAGGGCCGGATGCTGACCTTGGCGCGGGTATCAGGGGCTGCACGATCGACGCCGATGCACTGGCTCGCGACGCTCAGTATTGCTGCGGTTGCGGTCTACGCGCCATCAATATCCGCCCGTTCCCTAGCTGCCGATGCCGCGACCGCCGGCTGGGTGACTTGGTCCCAGCGTAGCGGCGCGGTGTTCGAGGGCCATTACACTGCGTCCGACCCGACCCTGATGCAGGAACGCGATCACCTCCTCATGATCACCACCGATCTCGATCCCGAGAGCAAACATACCAATCTCGTCGCCGCAACCTCACCGGACGGCTTCTCCTGGCAGTTCGCCGCCACCGGCGCCGCCGACATAGGTCTTGTGCTGGCTGGGCGAGACGGGCAGTGGGACCAGAACCTGGAGACCCCCGAACTGGTGCGGCGCGGCCAAACCTGGCTTCTCTACTATTGTGGGTACCGCGACGGTGGTGTGCCGCTCAACGGCTTTCCTGCCGCGCTGGGACTTGCCACCTCGGTCGACGGGCGGCATTTCAGCCGCTTCGCCAATGACCCGATCTTGCGGCCGACCCCGGGCTGGTACGACAACGACGCGATCTACAGCCCGACCATCATCAGCGACAGCGCCGGCGGCTATATCATGCTTTATGTTGGCCATGCCTATACGCAGCTCGACAAAATTGGGGGGCGAGGCGGTGTATACCTGCTGGCGGCCACCTCGCCCGATGGGATCGCCTGGAGCAAGCGCCCCGATCCGGTGATCTCACCCGGTGGCACGCTCGCATGGATGCGCGACGGAGCCGCCGAGCCGGCGCTGGTCAAAGCGCCCGACGGAATCTACTATCTGTTTTTCACTGGGCTTGCCGGCGAAGACCGGACGATCGGTGTCGGCCGTAGCGCCTCGCCGTTCGGGCCATGGCAGATCGACCCGGTGCCGATTGTGGTGCGCACTCAGGATGGCTTCGCCGCGCAGAAGGTGCTGGCGCCCGACGTGATCATCGCCAGCGGCAAGGCGCGGATGTGGTTTCTCGGCTCGGACGACAGTGAGCGCATCCGCGTCGGCTATGCCGAGGCGCCGTGGCCGATCTATACCGCGCCGCGCGCCCAGCCTTGAGCGTCGACAAAGCCAGCGAGCGCCCGGCTCGTGAGCGCGACTTCTGGAACGAACGGGTCCGGCACGATGCCGCAGAGGCGCTGTTGACCGATTATCGCGTCGGGCCCGAAGATCGCTGTGATAGAGCTATCCCGTGGCTCCCTTATATCGGCATGCCGGCCTATGTCGATCGGGTGATCGCCGAGCTCGGCGACATTTCCGGACGCGCGGTCCTGGATATCGGCGCCGGCACCGGGTTCATGACCGCGCTGCTGGCGGCGCGCGGAGCCGATGTCGATGCCGTCGACGTCGCGGAGGAATCGCTGGCGCGGTGTGCGATGCGGGTCCGGCTGAGCGGAGTTTCCTCGGCGGTGCGCCTGCATTGCATGGCGGGCGAGCGGCTGGCTTTTCCCAATTGCCGGTTCGACCGCGTGGTCGGGGTCTTTGTGCTGCACCACCTCGACCTTACCGCCGCGCTGGCGGAGATTCACCGAGTGCTGCGCCCCGGCGGGATCGCCATCTTTATTGAAACCTGGGGTCGCAACCCGATCCTGATGCTGGCCCGCCGGCTGCTCACCGGACACTTTGGGATCGACAAGGCCGGCAGCGATGACGAGCAGCCGCTCGGCTGGGCGGCGCGCCGCCTACTCGCCAGGGGACCATTTGTCGAGGTCCGCTATCTGTTCCCAGAGCTGCTGTTTTGGCGGATGCTGGGCTATGTTCCGCTGGCCCGCGGCCCGGCGGCGCGCGCGGCATGGCGCGCGGCAGACCTGACCCTTGGCAAATTAGCGGTGCTGCGCACGTTCTCGTATTTCTGCGTTGTTGTCCTGCGCAAGCGATAGGTCAGTTGCCGGAGGCTACAGCCCGGCGGCTTGTCCGAGACACGCCGCACCACGCGTCCATCATCGCGCTGACGGTCTCGGGGCTAAAAGTCCTCCCGCGGCTCAGCAGCACAAAGAGGGTGTAGCACAGGAGCCAAAAATCGAGCTTGAGCGTGTAGTCCTCGCTCGCCGCGAGCCGGCAATATTGTGCCTCGAGCCAAAGCCGCTCGGCATCCGTCAAATTGTCACGTCCAACCAACTGCACCGGTCCGACGAGACCCGCTTTGGTCAGAAACCGCTCGTCAACATTGGGATGGGCCTGGCGGAGCACCTCCATGACGCGGTCGGGAAGCGGGCGATTGCCCACTAGGCTCATATGCCCGGACAGGACGTGCAAAAGCTGCGGCAGTTCGGTCAGCCCGAGGCGCTCGATCAATCGGCCGACGCTGGTGTACAATGGGGAGTTCGACGATATGTTCAGAAAGCGCCGACCGCTGATGGGAACCGTATCGCGGTTGGCGATCTTGTCGGCGTCACGCCGCATGGTGCGGAACTTGAACACGCGCCGAGTGTGCGCTCGCGCGGTCTGTCGCAACGATATGTAAAATATCGGCCTGCCGTCGGCGATGAGGATGACCAGTGCGCAAACCAGCAAGAGCGGCACCCACAGCGGCGCCGCCAGGTTCGTCACCGCGCAGTCGAATAGCCGCTTGCGTCTTTCCATGCGCATCACCAGCCTCTCCAGCCCACGATATCGCTACGCACTAGTGGTCAAGGGCCGAGGATTACGGTGAAGGAACTCCGCTGCCGTCGCCCACTGGCCCGGACTTCGCTCATTATCAAAAATATGGCGAAATGTCATCTTTATCGCCGTATTTGTCTTAATTTCGGTCTATTCGTGTAAGCGAAGTGTAAGCTGAAATCGCCTTCGTGTCAACCAACGATTTCCGGCTGCGGATGGATTTTTTGCGGAGCAAGCTAGCTAGAGACCGGCGGATATCTCCGCATGCGGCAGTATCGTGCGCTGCCCCAACCGGTCGGTCGCCGCCGCTTGCAATGACCTTTTGCGCTTTTGCCGCCGCTGCTCTGCTGCCCCGGCTGATGCCGTTGCGCTCGATGGCCTGTCGTTTGGGTTGGTTGGCCGGTTCTGCTACGCTCTCGCTAGCGGGCGGCACGGCCTCGGCGCAGTTGCTCGACCTGCCTTCGGGCATCCCGGGCTACGGTGCGAGTCCCTGGGTGACGAATGGACTCCCGGGATATGCAACCGGGCCGCGCGCTGCCGCCGCAGCCGCCCGGCAGCAGTTTTACGAGCCGCTCGGCGTGAGGCTCGGCGGCTTTTTGCTATACCCGACGGCGAGCGAGGCAGTGGGCTACGACACCAATCCGGAAGGTCAGCCGAATCCGGCGGGCAGCCTTGCCGAGGCGACCGACGCTTCCCTGCTCGCCACCTCAAACTGGAACCGTAATGCGGTCGCCGTTTTCGGCGGCATCGATGACCATCGCTACCCGCAGCAATCCGAGCAATCGACCACCGACTGGACCGTCGCCGGTGGCGCCCGCTACGATCTCGGCCGCGACCAGCTGGTCGCAACCTATCTGCATCTGAACAGCCATCTCACTCCGCGTGATTTGAACATCCCGCAGATCACCGAGCCCGAGCCTTATACGGCCGACGATTTCCGTCTCGGTTACCGCGCCGAACTCGCCCGGCTGACCCTGACCCCGGTCGCCGACTTTACCGAGTGGCGCTACGCCAACCTGATCCAGAACGGCCTGCCGCTGGTGCTGACCTACCAGAGCCGCAATGTCGCGACGGCGAGCTTGATGCTCGGCTATCAGCTGTCGGACCTCCATCGACTGCTCGTTGTGGCGCGCGGCGTCGATACCCATTTCGTGCAACCGCTCGCCGGGCAGCCGGGTTTCGATTCGCGGGGGCCGGATTTCCTTGCAGGGCTCGATTACGATACGGGCGGCGTATGGCATTACCGGGCGCTGATGGGCTATCAGGCGCGCTTTTACGTGAGCCCGGCCTTTTCGCCCTTTGGCGGCGTTACGGCGAACGCCCAGCTATCCTGGGCGCCGACCGGGCTGACGACACTGACCGCCTCGTTCCTCCGCGCGATTGAAGAGGACGCGGCCACTACCACCACCGTGGGCTATACCCTGACCCATGGCGGGCTTGTTATCGACCACGAGTACAGCCGCAACCTGTTGCTCGAAGCGCACGCCGTCGCCGACCAGGCAGCCTACCAGCAGGGCGGCGGGGAGGCGACGATCCTCGGAGCCGGCTTTGCCGCCACCTGGTTGCTCAATCGCAAGATGCAGGCTACGATGTCCTACGATTACAACCGGCGCCTCTCCGGCGGCACCAGCTTCATCGAGAACGTCTTCCTGGTGCATCTTCGCTTCGCCCTCTGACCAATGCGTGCCAAGGGTCGCCACCGGCGCAGCTGGATGCCGGCACTCCTGCTGCTGATCGGGCTTGCCGGTTGTGCCCCCGGCGGCGACCTGCCATGGCTGCCCGCTCCGTCGGCCGCCCCCTACCGGCTCGGTCCCGGCGACCGGATTCGGATCTTGACGTATGGTGTCGAGCAGCTGAGCGGGCCGTTCCGCGTTGGCGATTCCGGCAATATCGATTTGCCGCTGCTGGGCTCGGTCCACGCCGCCGGGCTCACCACCTCCGAACTCGGCAACAAGATTGCTGCCGAACTAGTGGCCGACCAACTGATGCGCGAGCCGAGTGTCGCCGTCGAGGTCGAGGAGTTTCGTCCGGTCTTCATCTTGGGCGAGGTCAATAAGCCCGGGGAATACCCGTACAAGCCCGGCATGACGATGCTGACTGCGGTGGCGATTGCCGGCGGCTTCACCTACCGCGCAGTCGAGGACTACGCCTTGATCGTTCGGGTAAAGGACGGCAGCGCGGCGGTCGGTCGCGTCCTGCCACAAGGGGGGGTTGCGCCGGGCGATGTCGTGCGGATCTTCGAACGCCACTTCTAATCCGCGGGAACGACGGCTCGGCACCGGCCTGCTGAACCGCGGCCCGCGGTCAGATTGGCGGCCGCCCCACATAGTGATAGGCTGAACGCATGGAGATTATCGACACGGCACTGTCCGAAGTAAGGATTGTCGTGCCGCGCCGGATCGGCGATGCGCGCGGGTTTTTCTCTGAGACATGGAATGCGCGGGAGCTGTCGGCGCATGGGATAGATGCGGCTTTTGTTCAAGACAACCACGTGCGCAACCCGATCAAAGGCACCTTGCGCGGTTTGCACTATCAACTGCCGCCGGTGGCGCAGGGCAAATTACTGCGGGTGACCCGCGGCGCCGTTTTTGACGTCGCGGTCGATGTCCGCCGCGGCTCGCCGACTTTCGCCCATTGCACCGGCACGCTGCTCAGCGCCGAAAATTGGTACCAAGCTTGGGTTCCGCCTGGCTTCGCCCATGGCTACTGCACGCTCGAAGACGATACCGAGGTGCTTTACAAGGTCACGGACTACTACAGCCCGGCGCATGAGCGGGGCATTGCCTGGGACGACCCGCGGCTCGCGATCCCATGGCCAGTCCCCGCCACAGCGGTAATCGTCTCGGACCGCGACCGAGGGCTGCCGCGTCTTGCCGATCAGCCGGACTTGTTCTGGCACGGCGCATGACCGTCATGGTGACCGGCGGTGCCGGGTTCATCGGCTCGGCCTTGGTGCGGGCGCTCGTCGGCGACGGGATGCGGGTCGTCACCGTCGATAAGCTCACCTATGCCGGCGCGCTCGACAACCTTGCCGGCCTGCTGTCTCACCCCGAGCATGTCCTCGTCCGTGCCGACATTTGCGACCATGAAGCGATTGCTGCGGTCTTGATGCGACATCACCCGTCAACGATTTATCATCTCGCCGCCGAGAGCCATGTCGACCGGTCGATCGACAGTCCCGCCGCCTGCATCCAGACCAATATCGTCGGAACGGCGGTGTTGCTGGGTGCCGCCCTCGATTATTGGGTGACGCTTGACGCCGCAGCCCGCGCCCGGTTCCGCTTTGTGCAGGTCTCGACCGACGAGGTTTACGGCGACCTGGGGCCGGACGGCGCTTTCAACGAAGCGAGCCCCTATCGCCCGAATTCGCCCTATTCGGCGAGCAAGGCCGGCGCCGACCATCTCGCCCGAGCCTGGTACCGCACATATGGCCTGCCGGTGCTGGTCACGAACAGCTCGAATAATTACGGGCCCTGCCAGTTTCCCGAAAAGCTGATCCCGCTGGTCGTGCTTAATGCGCTCGCCGGCAAGGAACTGCCGGTCTATGGCGACGGCTCGAATGTGCGGGATTGGCTCTATGTGGACGACCACGTCACGGCACTGCGGCGCATTGCCGAGGCCGGCCGGGTCGGCGAGACCTATCTTATCGGCGCTCACGCCCAAATGTGCAATCTCGACCTCGTCGGTGCCATCTGCCGGCTTCTTGACGACCGCCATCCGTCCGGCGCACCGCACGACCGACTGATCACCTTCGTCGCCGACCGTCCGGGTCACGACAGGCGCTATGCGCTCGACTCCGGCAAGATCGAGCGCGAGCTCGGTTGGCGGCCCAGCTGGGAATTGAGCCGTGGTCTTGCGGCCACGGTCGATTGGTACATCGCCCATCAGGAATGGTGCCGGCGCGCAAACGCGTACTACGGTGGGGAGCGCCTTGGCCTTGGAACAAGAGCGGCTTGATGCTCCTCGTTCTCGGCTCTGGCGGTCAGATCGGGCGCACTCTAGTCGAACGCTGCGGCCCCGCAGGGCTGGGTCTCGATCGGGCGGCGTGTGATGTCACCGACAATGCCGCGGTAATCCGTGCTTTGTCGCTGCCGATGCTGACGGCGGTGGTCAATTGCGCCGCCTACACCGCGGTCGATCGCGCCGAGACCGAGACCGGGCTGGCCTATGCCGTCAATGCGGACGGGGCCGCGAATGTCGCTCACGCCGCCGCTCGCCGCGATTTGCCGGTGATCCATTTATCGACGGATTATGTCTATGCTGGTACCACGGCCGGGCCGCAACACGAAGACGAGCCCATCGCGCCGTGCAATGTCTATGGGGCCTCGAAGGCGGCGGGCGATGCGGCGGTGATGGCGGCCACTCCGGCGCATGTGGTGCTGCGTGTGTCGTGGGTGTTCGGCGTTCACGGTTCCAACTTCGTCAAAACCATGTTGCGGCTGGGCCGCGAGCGCGGCGAGCTGCGCGTCGTCGCCGACCAGAAGGGCGGGCCGACCGAGGCGCGCGACATTGCCGACGCCATTCTAGCGATCGCCGACGCCTGCCGGCGACCGAGCTTCACCGGCTGGGGCACGTATCATTTCTCCGGCACGCCCGCCACGAGCTGGCACGGTTTTGCCCGCGCAATCTTTGCGCAGGCACGAGACCGGGCGCCGCTGCTCGTGCCGATCCATGCCCGGGATTACCCGTTACCGGCAACACGGCCCTTGAATTCGACGCTCGATTGTAGCCGGCTGCGAAGAGTTTTCGGGGTTGGCCAGCCGGAGTGGCGAGTGTCGCTGGCCCGTGTCATGGCCGAACTGGGCGAGGCGAGTGGATGCGCGGAATAATTCTTGCCGGCGGCACGGGCAGCCGGCTGTGGCCGATTACGCGCGTCGTCAGCAAGCAATTGCTGCCGGTCCACGACAAGCCGATGGTCTACTATCCGCTGACCACATTGATGCTGGCTGGCATTCGCGAAATCCTGATTATCACTACGCCTGGCGATGTGGGGCACTTCCGGGCACTGCTTGGCGACGGCGCCGACTGGGGCTTGACACTCGACTATGCGGTACAGCCCTACCCGGAAGGGCTGGCGCAGGCCTTTATCATCGGCCGCGACTTTATTAGCGGCCGACGCTCGGCGATGGTGCTCGGCGACAACCTCTTTTACGGCCACGGTTTTGTCGAGGCGTTGCGGCGGGCGGCAGCACGCCCGGACGGCGCGGTAATTTTCGGCTACCGGGTGCGCCACCCGGCGCAGTACGGGGTCATCGATTTCGCCCCCGATGGCAGCGTTCGGGCGATTGTCGAAAAGCCGATGATGCCGCCTTCCAACTATGCGGTAACCGGCCTCTATTTTTATGATGCAGAGGTCGCCGAGATCGCCGCCACGCTAAAGCCCTCGGCCCGAGGCGAGCTTGAGATCACCGACCTTAACAACCATTATCTGAGCCGCGGACGGCTTCAGGTCGAAATATTAGGCCGCGGATTTGCCTGGCTCGACACCGGTACTCCGGAGAGCCTGCTGCAAGCGGCCGAGTTCGTTGCCACGATCGAGGCACGGCAGGGGTTGAAGATTGCCTGCCCGGAAGAGATTGCTTGGCGGCAGAATTGGATCGACGACAATCAATTCGCGCGCTTGGCGCACAAATTCAAAGGCAACTCATATGGTCTCTACCTTATGGAGCTGCTGCAGCGGGAGAGGTGATATTACTGTGCCCGCGTCGGAGCTCGTGCCATCGGCCTCAATGCAGCTGTCATGTTCTACTTACCAGCTTGCGCACCATCCTCTTATTTTTACTACGTCAGCTATCCGGGATTTTGCAGAATCTTTGGATCGGTGAGTTGCAGCAAGAGCATCTCGGGAGCGTCCTGGCGAAGCAGGCGTATCGCGACCCTCTCATGGCGGTTCGGCTGCACCGACGCGTGCAGTGCCTGGCGAACAGTGCTTGCCGGGCGGTGCAAGCGCTGTACCGTGATCGGGAAAGCCGGACAGTTGTCGGAGCACCGTCGTGACCAAAATCCTTCTTGTCCGCCACGGGCATGTCGAGGGCATCTCGCCCGAGCGGTTCCGCGGCCGCGCCAAGCTGCCGCTGACCGCTGAAGGGCAGCGGCAGGCGACCGTCACGGCAGGGCGCATTGCGGCGGAATGGCGCCCCGCCGCAATATACAGCAGCCCGATGGAGCGGTGCCTGGCGACCGGCGCCGCTATCGGCCAGCCGCTCGGCTTGTCGCCGGTCGTGACCGCCGGTCTCAACGATATCGATTACGGGAGCTGGCAGGGGCTCATGCCCGACCAGGCGAGGCTGCGCTGGCCCGACGAGGTCGACGCCTGGTATCGCCATCCCGACTGGGCGATGATCCCGGGCGGCGAAACCCTGCAGGACGTGCTGGCGCGGGCGACGGCGGCTTTGCGCGACATCTTCCGCCGGCATCCGGACGACCCCGTCGTTCTGGTCGGGCACGACAGCGTCAACCGGATCATCCTGCTGCATGCGCTGGGCTTGCCGCTGGCGCGCTACTGGCGTATCCGCCAGAGCCCCTGCGCGATCAACGAGATCGATCTCGACCGCGATGGCTTCACGATCGTCGCGATCAACCGGACCGACCATTTGCGCGAACCTTGATCGATCCTGCCGTTACGAAACCATTACCCGATAACGGCGGCCGACCCAGAGAAAGATCGGGATTGCCGCCAGCTGGGTCAGGACGCAGAAGGCGATCGTCGCCGCCAGCGAAGCATCGTAGAGCACCCCGATTACGGCGCTGCCGAGAAACCAGAAAAAGCCGTAGCCGGCGGTAAACAGGCCGAAAGCCGAGGCGCGCCGCTGCGGCGGCACCATGGGTGCAACCGCCGCCGGGATGATCGATTCGTGCACCCCGATGCCGAGACCCCAGATCGCGGCGCCGACGAGTGCCACCGGGAAATTGCCGAGAAACACCAGCGGCGCAAAGGCGGTGGAGATAAGGGTCAAGATGATCAAGACCGAAAAGCCGAAACGATCGAAGAGCCGCCCGAACAACAGCGAGCCGCCGCCGCTGACCGCCATCGCCACCGAATAGAAGATCGCGATCCAGTCGCCGGAAACGCTGCCGGTGCGACCAAAATGGTAGGCAATCAGCGGATAGTCGGCAAAGCCGGCCGCGACCAGGACAGCACCCGCAAGATAAACCCAATAAAGCTGGGGCAGCCGCGTTCCGAGGGCGACCGGTGCTGCCGCCTCCAAATCCTGCGGCCGCGGATAGAGCCGGCGCGCCAATGCGACGATGCCGAGATTGATCAGCGCCGGAACGAGCAATACCGCGAAAGCCTCGTGATAGCTGCCGCGATGGGCGAGAATGGCGGCGACGAGCAGCGGTCCGCACATCGCGCCGGACTGGTCGAGCGCCTCGTGCAATCCGAAAACCCAGCCATAGCCGCCGACCCGCTGGCCGGCATGCGAAAGCATCGTGTCGCGCGGCGGGTTGCGGATCGCCCGCCCGACCCGTTCGAGCACGATCAGCACCGCGGCCACCGGCCAGTTGCCGGCCAGAGCCAGGGCCGGCACCGCCGCCATCTGCACGACATAGCCGAAGATCGTGATCGGCCAATACCTCCCGGTAACGTCGGCCAGCCGGCCCGAGCCGAGCCGGAGCGCATAGCCGAGAAATTCGCCAAACCCGGTGACGACGCCGACGATCGTGGCACTCGCGCCGAGACCGGCGAGAAACGGCCCCAAAATGCTGCGCGCGCCTTCATAGGTGAAATCGGCGAAAAAGCTGAGGATGCCGACCAGCAGCACAAACCGGAACGCCTGTCGGCTGAGCCGGCGTGCGCCGGCGGCGTTTTCAGCGGTCATCGCCAGCGCCTGTTTGCGTCGCAGGACAACCAATAGCATGCCGACAGTCGAGGCTCGCGCCGAGATCGCGGCGGCGAAGGGTGCGGCGCGGGCGCACCGTGGCGCGCGGAACAGATCCGTGGCATCCGCGTTGGTGTTTGCAATCATCGACAAGGGCGGGGAGACAATGCAGATCGTCGTTATCGGCGGCACTGGCCTGATCGGCTCGAAGACCGTCGCCATTCTGCGCCGCGGCGGCCACGAGGTCCTCGCCGCCTCGCCCAAGGGCGGCGTCAACAGCATCACCGGCGAGGGCGTCAAAGAGGCCGTGGCCGGTGCCGAGGTGGTGATCGACCTGACCAACTCGCCGTCATTTGAAGACAAGGCGGTGCTGGAATTCTTCGAAACCTCCGGGCGCAACCTCCTCCCGGCCGAGGCCGCAGCCGGTGTACGGCACCATGTTGCGCTCTCGATCGTCGGCATCGACCGGTCCGACAATGGCTATTTTCGCGCCAAGCTCGCCCAAGAGAAGCTGATCACGGCCTCCGGCATCCCCTACACCATCGTCCGCGCGACCCAGTTTATGGAATTCCTCGGCGGCATCGCCGATTCCGCTGCGGCGGGAAACCTCGTCAGACTGCCACCCGTCCTGTTCCAGCCGATCGCAGCGGACGACATTGCGCCGATCGTCGCCGCGGTGGCGGTTGCGGCACCGCGCAACGGCATCGTCGAGATCGCCGGCCCGGAACGCGCGCCGTTCGACGAGATCGTCGCGCGCTATCTGAAGGCGGTCGGCGACCCGCGCGAGGTCGTGCGCGACCCCGAGGCCCGATACTGGGGCGGCCGGGTCGAGGAGCGCTCGCTGGTGCCGTCGGGCGAAGCGCGCCTCGGCCGTATCGGCCTCGACGACTGGCTCCGCCGTTCACACGCGGGAGCGTGATCCTACATCGGCGGCGATTTTGCGCGCTACTACACGACCGGAGAGCGGCCGCCGTCGACGTTGATGGCGCAGCCGGTGACGTAGGAGGCGGCGTCGGAGGCGAGGAAGGCCGCGACGCTGGCGAATTCCTCGGCCCGGCCCATGCGGCCCATCGGCACTGCCTTGCCGGCCTCGGCGACGTATTGCTCGAAGCTCACATTGGGCCGCTCGCGGTCGTAGCGGCGCTTGATCTGGTCCGACACGATGACCCCGACATGCAGCGAATTCGCCAGCACGTTGTGCGGGGCGCCTTCCTGCGACAAGGCCTTGGTAAAGGCCATCTGCGCCGCGCGGCTGACCGAAGTCGGCGCGCTGTCCGCACCCGGCGCCTTGGCGCCGATATTGAGGACGCTGATGATGCGGCCCCATTTGCGCTCTTTCATCTGCGGGAAGACCAGCCGGCAAAAGCGGATCTGGGCGAACAATTTGAGGTCGAGATCGGCCTGCCACATCTCGTCGGTCAAGCTCTCCGACGGTCCGCGTGTCGATTGCCCGGCATTGTTGACGTAGATGTCGATCTTGCCGAATTCCGACATGATCTGGTCATAGGCGCGGCGGATTGCGTCCGCCTTCGCCACGTCGCAGCTGATCGCCGCCACCTTGCGGCCGGACGCACCCGCCTGGATTTTCGCCTTGGCTTCGGCGAGGGTCGCCTGGTCGCGCGCCAGGATCGCGACATCGGCGCCCGACTTTGCATATTCCTCGGCGATGGCGAGGCCGAGCCCTTTGCTGCCGCCGGTCACGACCGCGCTTCTGCCATCGAGGCGAATATCCATTTTCACATCTCCCTTGTCGGATGTTGGTTACGAGGTCAGTCGATCGAGCTCGCGCAAATCGTCGGCGCTCAAGGCGCAATCGGCGGCGCGGACGTTTTCTTCCACCTGCTCGGGCGTGGTGGCGCCGGCGATCACGCTCGCCACCATCGGCCGGTGCAGGAGCCAGCCGAAAGCGAGGTCGAGAAGACGGTGGCCGCGCTCCGCGGCGAAACCGTCGAGGCGCTCGACGACGGTCCAATTGCGCTCGGTCAGGTTGCGCCCGGCGGCGCGCGGCATCGAGCCGAGCCGGGTGCCGGCCGGCGGCGGCGCGCCGCGCCGGTATTTCCCGGTCAACAAGCCATCGGCCAGCGGGCGAAACGGGATCAGCCCCAACCCATAGGCTTCGAGCATCGGCATCATGTCGCGGTCGAGGCCGCGTGACAGCAGGCTGTACTCTTCCTGACACGACACGAAATGATTGAGCCCGAGATGGGTCGCAGTCCATTGCGCCTCAACTACCTGCCAGGCCGGCAAGGTCGAGGCGCCGATATAGCGGACCTTGCCCTGGCGCACGAGGTCGTCGAGCGCGCGCAAGGTCTCCTCGATCGGGGTCAGCGGATCGGGCTGGTGCTGCTGGTAAAGGTCGATCCAGTCGGTTCGCAACCGCCGCAAGCTCGCCTCGACCGCCGCCATGATGTAGCGCCGCGAGGCGCCCTCGTGCCGGCCGGACCGGTCCATGGGCCGCGCGAATTTGGTCGCCAGCACGATGTCCTTGCGGCGCGCGCCGAGGATTTCGCCAAGGCAGCCTTCGGCGCTGCCAGGCGGATCGCCATAGGTGTCCGAAGCGTCGAAAAAGGTGATGCCGAGGTCGAGCGCCGTCTCGACGACGCGCCGCGTCGCTGCGCCGTCGATGCGTCCGCCGAAATTGTTGCAGCCGAGCCCGACCGCGCTGACACGAAGCCCCGACTTCCCCAGATTGCGCTGCTCCACCCGTCCGCCCCTCTGTCAATCTCGCAACATTACAGGGGCCTGGCAGCCGGGGACAGTGCATCTCGACAGCGCTGGCGGAAAACCGGCCGGGCTGGGCGGATATCGAGAAGATCGTTACATTGCCGCGCGATGATCGGCACGCTCGACACGCATGAACTGGTCAAGGACCTGAAGGCGTCGGGATTTACCGACGCGCAGGCCGAGGCGGTGACGCGTGCCATCCGGGCGTCGCAGGACTTCGATCTTTCGGACCTTGCCGCCAAAAGCGACCTCGCCGAGGTGCGGCTCGAGATAGAGCGCGTCCGGCTGGAAATGGCGACGCGGGAGGCGCGTCTGATCAAATGGGTGATCGGCGTCAGTATCGCCGCTGTCATCGCCCTTACCGGCGTGATTTGGGCGGCAACACAGATTCTGCTGCACGCGCGGGCCCCTTGAGGGCGCCGCCACGCGGCCGCGGGGGGTTGGCCTGCCTCAGTGGTGCAGGGCGCGTTCGAGCTCGGCCTTGCTCATTTTGGAGCGGCCGGGGATGTCCTTGCGCCGGGCTTCGGCATAAAGCTCGTCGCGGGTTTTGCCGTCGGATTTGGCGCTTGACCGATGCCCGCGCGAATGGCGCCCCTCGGCCTCGTCGCGATAGGTTTCGCCGCGCCGCTCCTTGGCCTTGGTTCGGCGCAGGTTGCGAGCGTTCTCCTTTGGGCTCTCGTTTCTGGAGGCGCCGGCCTCGCTGAGCGCGATCGCGATCGCTTGCTTCGGGTTCTTGACCTTGCGCCCGCCGCCCGCGGACTTCAGCTCGCCGTGCTTGTATTCGTGCATGACGCGCTCGACGGTTTCCTTTTGCGCCGGCGATTGGTGGCTGGCCATGTAAGTTTCCTCGCACGGTTGTGTCGATTACCAGCGAGACACCGGCGCGCTCGGGTTGGTTCCGTATGCCGCCGAAAGAAACCGCGGCGACGCGCGCCGGGCGGCGCTGTTGACAAAACAACGATCCGAGTTGGGAGAGGCCTGATGACGGCGGCGGCGCAACCACGGCGGCGCGGCAGAGGCGGAAATGGCGATGCGGTTGCGGCAGCAGCGGCGCGCGACCCGGCGGCGGCGGCAAAGCTGGCGCGGCTGCGCTATGTCGGCGACGACATTCCGGGCATCACCCGGCACAAGGCGCGCAGCGGGTTCGACTACCGGCTGCCCGAGGGCGGGCTGGTGCGCGACATCGAGACCTTGCGCCGCATCCGCGCGCTGGCGGTGCCGCCGGCCTGGACCGCGGTCTGGATCTGCCCCTGGGCAAACGGCCATATCCAGGCCACCGGCCGGGACGCCCGCGGGCGCAAGCAATACCGTTATCACCGGCGCTGGCGCGACGTCCGCGACGAGTCGAAATACGGCCGGATGCTGATTTTCAGCCGGGCGTTGCCGCTGATCCGGGCGCAGGTCGAGGCCGATCTCAACCGCCGCGGCCTGCCGCGCGAGCGCGTGCTCGCCGCCATCGTCCGATTGATGGAGCTGACCCTGTTTCGCGTCGGC
>DASXAM010000360.1:0-19972 GCA_036404275.1 Allostellaceae bacterium | reverse complement strand
CTCGGTTGATCCGGCCTTAGCAACCAAATCATACACGAATCCAGCGGCTTACATCGCTCCCGCCAGCCCCCTTACGCGACTTAGTGAATTATTGCGGCTAGTGCTCCGGCCTATCCGGGTGATTCAGCGCTCAATTCCGCTTTACCGGCGAAAGCCGGCGCCCATGGCGGAAGTCGATCCCGGCTTTCGCCGGGAAGCGAGGAAGGGCGTTGGCTGAATCATCCGAATGGTTCTGAGCACTAGAAGACCGGGCGGTAGAGGCGCTCGTCATACGGGGCGCCGATGTATTGTTGAAGGTTGTTGCGGAAATCGACCGTGTGCTTGGCGCTGGCGTGGGCCTCGAACGAGCGGCGGTCGCGGAACAGCTCGAGCAGCTGAAAGTGGTTCGTGGTCGGCGACCAGGTAATCAGTTGGAAGGATTCGACACCGGGATCCTTGCGGCTGTCCGTGACGAATTGCTTCAGCAACTTCACCGCTTCTGGCGGGGCAACTCCAGCCGAATTCGGTATCAAGTCAATATGAGTGACGACAGAGACCTCGCCAAAACCGGCGGCCGGCGCGGGCGTCGCGGCCAACATCCCCAGCATCGCCAATGGCGCCAGACGATTGATGACATGCATCGGACTTCCTTTCTCGATCGCAGCGGCTATTCGACGAGGTTGCCCGGCCGCTCGTCGAGCGGCGCTTCGAGCAGCCGATCGAGCGCATTGAGCACAGTCTTGGTGCGGGCGGCGGCAAGGAAATTCTGGTAAGCGGTGGCATTGCGCCAAACTTCGACGAGCGAGAAGAAGTTTGGCCGGCCGATCTGTTGATTGACATCGAACCTGATGAACCCGGCGGCTTTTTGCGCGAGGCCGGCCAGCTGCTCGAGTTTTTGCGCGCCCCGGATCGTGTCGGCCGGCAGCAGCTCGACATAAACGACAACGAATTGCCGCGGCTCGGTCGCCGCGGGAGCCGGGCTTGCGAATAGCGGCGGCACCAACGCCAGCGCTAGGATCAACCATAAGCGTCTAAAGGCCATCCTCGTCCCTCCCGTGTTGAGCGAGAGCATTAATGACGGGCGAGGCCGGGCATGTAAACCGGCGGGTCGAGGCCGACGCCGACCAGATGACCGAAATGCTTGGCGAGGATGCGACGGTCGGTTTCGGGCAAGGGCGGCTTCAGGATCGCCGCGATGTTGGCGCGCAGATGCTCGGGATCGCCGGTGCCGAAGAGGACGACATCGACCCCGGGCTCGTGCCGAACATAGCGATAGGCGGCTTCGGTGACGGTGGCCGCGCCGCCATCCTCCGGATGGATCAAAAAGCCGAGCGGGTTCGGCGCCGCGGCAAGCCAGCTTGCCACCTTGCGCTTGACCGCCAGCTGACGTAGCTCGGCCCTCAGCCGTTCCGGTTTCGAAAAGATATTGCGCACCGCAAACATCAAGAGCGTGCCGACCCGGTTCGCGATGGTCAGCGGAAAAACCTCGGTGCGCGCGTTCTGATGCATCATGTGAAACGCGACCATCATCACGTCCCAGACCGCGTCCTCGGCGGCGCGCCGCGCCATCCGATGCTCGCCGTCACTGGAGCCGGTTTCGGTCACGCCGAGGTGTCGGATCTTGCCTTTTTTCTTTTCCTTCAACAGCGCCGGGGCGATCTCGTCGCGCGCCCGGTCGTAGGCGCCCGGCGCCACGCCGTGCAATTCGAACACGTCGATATAATCGACGCCGAGCGCTTTGAGCGAATTGTCGAGGCTCGCGACGGCGCGTTGGCCGGCCGCCGCACCCGCATCGCGCGGGATCCAGGCCTTGCTGGCGATCACCACCCGGTTGCGCGGCATCGTCTTCAGCGCTTTGCCGAGGGTTTCTTCGGTGCCGTAGACGGCGGCGGTGTCGAACAGATTGACCCCGAGATCGAAGGCCTCGTGGACCAGCGCCACGGCATCCGCCTCGCTTTTGCCGGTGCCGAGCCCAAGCCGGCTAAACCCGCCGCAGCCGAGCCCGGCGACGCTGACACGCAAGCCGGTGCGGCCGAGTGTCGTGTACTCCATTTGCGGCGGCGCCGTCACGCCAATGGACCCACATATTTTTCGAGCAAGGCCCAGGCCTCCTCTCCCGATTGCCGCTTCATTTCGGGGTAGAACCCCGATTTTTTCAATTCCTCTCGAAAAGGTTCAATATCCGGGCTGTTGAAGATCATCCCCTTCTTCTTGAGGCTTTCGGTTTCGATCGCGGTCAAGCTCTGCCAATCGGCACGCTCCAGCAGCGCCTTCGCGTTAAATTCGCGATCGGCGAGGCGCTGCAATTCCGATGGCAACCGGGCCCAGGCGGCGTTGCCGAAGGATACGTGAATGCCGGCCCAGACGTGGTTCGTAATGCTGCAAAAGGTTTGGACCTCGTAAAGCTTGCCGGCGTCGATCAGCACCAGCGGGTTTTCCTGGCCGTCGACCCTGCCGCTTTGCAAGGCGTGATAGGTCTTGCCGATATCGATCGGCACCGGAGCCGCGCCGAGATGCTGGAAGAGCGCGATCAAAATCGGCGCCACCGGCATGCGGATGCGGAAACCATCGAGATCGGCGGGCGTCTTTATCGGCTTTTGCCTGGAGGTGATCTCGCGAAATCCGTGGTCGTAGCAATTGTGCACGACGCGGAACCCGACTCGGCCCGCGAGGCTGCGCAGATGGTCGCCGAGAGCGCCGTCCATCGCCGGCCAGATATGCTCGTAGTCGGCAAAGAGAAACCCGACGCCGAAGATGCCAAAAGCCGGATTTTTCGGGCCCAGCAGATCGAGCGGCAGGTAGTACATGTCGAGCTTGCCGGCAATCGTTTGCGCGATCATCGCCGGGCCTTGGCCGAGCATGCTGTTGGTGTAGAGCGTGATCGCAAGCCTGCCGTTGCTTGCCTCCCGGATCGCTTGCATCGCTTCGCGCCCGCGGATCGACATCGGATGGGCGTCGGGCAAAGCCGTGCCACAGCGGTAAGCGAACTCGGCGGCATCGGCGGGCCAGTGCAAGATCGCGGGACCCGCAGCGCCGGCGGCCGCAAGCAGGCTTCTGCGCGACAAAGTCATCGGGTCTCTCTGCACCGACCTCTCTGCCCCCGTCCCGAAATTGCCGGCCGGCGCGTCCGCCGTCAAGCCGAGCCCGGTAGCCAGGCTGGCGGAATTGCGCGACACTCGGCCGAGCACTATTGCCGCCCGCGCGGCGGCCCGTCGAGGAGAGACCCTGCATGATCACCAAATTCACCACCGTCTATGCCGGCCATGTCGATCTGCCCGACCGCGGCCAGGACACCACCCCGGCGAACGAGCGGCGCTATTCGAACGAGCATCTGGCCAGCGTCTTCGAAAAGACCGAGGCGATCGCCAAGACCATGGACGCGCTCGGCTATGACACCTTGTGGCTCGCCGAGCACCATTTTCAGCATGAAGGCTATGAGTGCATCCCCAACATCCTGTTGCTGGCGGTGCATCTCGCCAAGGTCACCAAAGCGCTCAAGATCGGCTGCGGCTTCAATATCGTGCCGATGTGGCACCCGCTGCGGCTTGCCGAGGATTTCGCTGCCGCCGACATCCTGACCGGCGGCCGGGTCGTGTTCGGCGTCGGCCGCGGCTACCACACCCGCGAGGTCGAAAGCCTCGGCGGCCCGATGCTCGACCAGAACGCCAACCGCGAGTTTTTCGAGGAGGGGGTCGACATCATCTTCAAAGCGTTCAACGAGGAATCGTTTTCGCATCGGGGAAAATATTTCACCCTGCCGCCGCGCGTCCCCTATCGCGGCTACGAGCTCGAACAGCTGACCCTGGTGCCGCGGCCGATCCACCGCCCGGTCGAATGCTGGCAGCCGGTGGTCAGCGCCAGCCCGCGCGGTCTCGACTTTATGATCAAGCACGGCATCAAGGGAGCGGTCGGCGGCGGGGCCGCAACGATGCAGGCGGGGCCGATGACCGCCTACCGCGACGCCGCCCTGCGCGCCGGCAAGGAATTGGCATTGGGCGAAAATTTGCAGCTCGGTCTGCATTTCCATCTGGCGCGCACCCGCGAGCAGGCGATCCGCGAAATCAAGCCGATCTATGAAGAGCATGTGAAGATGTTTGCGCCGCTGGGCTTTGTGCCGGGGCTGACTTCTGACCAGATAGCGGCGGTGGCGCGCCGTGGCGGCTGGGATGCGGCCGAGGTGCCAACGGTCGAGCATTACATGAAATTGGGCTCGTGGTTTGCCGGCACGCCGGCCGAGCTGATCGAATTGCTGAAAGGCTTTGAGGAGCGCTATCCTGGCATGCAGCATATCAGCCTGTCGAGCCCGATCGGCACGCCCAGGGCGACGATGCTCGAGCAGTTCCAATGGGTCGCCGAGGAGGTCATGCCGTCGTTCCGCCACGGCCGCGGTTAGTCGCGTGACGATGCGGCGGGTCCGGCAAGCCCAGCCTGTTTCACACAAGCAACGCACCAGGGGAGAGATGCAATGAGGACGCCCTTCTTCGCCGCCATCTGCTGTTTGCTGGTTGCCTTGGCGATCCCGCTGCCGCCGCGCGCGGCGCACGGCCAAGGCGCCAGCGACGGCTGGGTCACATTGTTCGACGGCAAGAACCTCGACCAGTGGAACCAGATCGGCGACGCCAATTGGAAGATCGAGGACGGTGCGGTGGTCGCCAACAAGGGCAGCGGCTTTCTGGTTTCGAAAAAGCCTTATGGCGACTTCGAGCTCAAGGTCGAGTTCTGGGTCAACGACGCGGCAAACAGCGGCGTCTTTATCCGCTGCGAGGACCCGCACAAGATCGCCGGCGCCACGGGCTACGAGGTCAACATCTACGACCAGCGCCCCGACCCGACCTACGGCACCGGCGCCATCGTCAATGTCGCCAAGGTCAACCCGATGCCAAAGGCCGGCGGCAAATGGAACACCTACGAGATCACCGCCAAAGGGCCGCACATGACCGCGATCCTCAATGGAGTCAAGACCGCCGACGGCGACAACGACAAGCACAAAAGCGGCTATATCGCGCTGCAATACGGCATGACCAAGGTCAAGGACGCCGGCATCGTCAAATTCCGCTTGGTCGAGATCAAGCCGCTGTAGAACGAGACAACCTCCGGCGGCGCCCGGCATTTGTTCGCCCGCTTGCAGCGAAGCCGCAAGCGGGAACCAGACCTTGGCTCCGATCCGATTGTCTGCGCGGTTCTGCATAGGCGCATGCAACAGCGACTGACGACATATCATTAGACTGATGCAGGAGCATCGCTGTAGCGTCGGCTCGGACTTTGGCGAGGATGATGCAATGGCCGACCGTTACGAGCTCCGCCCCCTCGGGCATCCTCTTGGCACCGAGGCGCTGGGGATCGATCTCTCGCGCGCGCTCGACGACGACCGGACCATCTCATGGATCGAGGCGGCGTTTGCCGAGCACCCTGTGCTGGTGTTCCGCGAGCAGAACCTGGGTCCGGGCGACATCGCAGCGTTCGGACGCCGCTTCGGCAAGCCGAAAATCCATTCGCTCGTCGATTATCGCCACGCCGAGTATCCGGAAGTGTCGTGGCTCACCAATGTCGACAGGGACGGCAACATCGACTGGTTCGGCGTCAAGCGGGCGACCGACTGGCATACCGACAGCCCCTACGAGGAAACGCCGCCGCGCCTTGCGATCCTGCACGCAAAAGAGGTTCCGAACGAGAAGGGCGGGACGATGTTCGCCGACATGCGCGCCGCCTATGACGGGCTGCCGCAGGCGATGAAAGACCGGCTCGCCGGGATGACCGGACTGCACGGCCGCGACGACGGCCCGGCAGGCGTCCGGCTCTACGGGGCAGACCCGAAGCACAACCTCGATCGCGAATACCCGGAAAAGGCGCGCCCGGCGGTCGTCCGCCATCCCGTCAGCGGAAGAGCGGTTCTATTCGTAAACCCGCTGCACATGCACGGGTTTGTCGGCATGGCCAAGGAGGACGCGTGGAGGCTGATCGAGGAGCTGACGGCCCATGCGACGCAGGACCGGTTCGTCTACTATCACTCCTGGCGGGTCGGCGACGTGCTGATGTGGGACGAATGCGCGACAATGCACCGCGGTGCCGGCGACTATCGTCCCGATGAGCGGCGCATCATGCTGCGGACAATCGTCTATCCAAATTGATCGCCTTCCCGAGCCGGCGCCAAAGACGAGGACGCGCGAAAGGCCTTACCGCGGCCATTTTCGCCCGACCCCCACTCCTGCCCCCTCCGCATGCCGAGGAGGGAATGGAGACTATGCAATCGGTTGTGCGCCGCCGGTTTCGATGCGACGTCCATTGCGGCAATCCGCTGGCGGTCGAGCCCGCGCGTGTTCGCACGCGCCCGCTGCCGCGGTAAGCTCAAAAATTCGCACGAACCGAGGGGTGACGCCGATGTGGGCGAGGAACGCGGTTACCGAGAGACTGAACCTCAGATGGCCGATCCTGCAGGCGCCGATGGGGAGTGCCAGCACGCCGGCGCTGGCGGCCGCGGTCACCAATGCGGGCGGGCTCGGCGGGCTCGGGATGTGGGCGCGCAGCGCAGCCGAGGCGGGGCGCCGGATCGCCGGGTTTCGCCAGCAAAGCGGTGGTAGCCTCAACGTCAATTATCCGATCTGGCCCGATCCCGCCTACGCGCCCGAGGTCGCGGAGGCGATGCGGCGGCATCTCCAGCCGCATTATCGTGAGCACGGGCTGGCGGCGGTGCCGGAGCCGCGAGGCGAGGCGAGCCTTGTCGGGCCGGAGCATGTGGCGCTGCTGCTCGAAACCAAGCCGGAGGTGGTGAGCTTTCATTTCGGCCTGCCCGACCCGGAGGTCATGCGGACTCTCAAGGCGGCCGGCATCTACATCATGTCGAGCGCCACCACGGTCGCCGAAGCGCGCATCCTCGAAGCCAGCGGCGCCGATGCGATTATCGCGCAAGGCATCGAGGCCGGCGGGCATCGGGCGACCTTTACCGATACCGAGATCGGCATGCAGCCGGGGCTGTTCTCGCTGCTGCCGCAAATCGTCGATGCGGTAACGGTCCCGGTCATCGCCGCCGGCGGCATCGCCGACGGCCGCACCGCGGCGGCCGCGTTCATGCTCGGCGCCAGCGCGGTGCAGCTGGGGACCGCGTTTTTGCGCTGCGAAGAGGCCGAAGTGCGCGCCGCGCATCGCGCCGCGCTGGCCACGGCCGACGAGTCGTGCACCGTCGTGACCGATGTGATCAGCGGCCGGGCCTGCCGCTATATCCGCAACGCGATCATCGACGACCTCGTCGCGTCGGGCTTGCAGCCGCTGCCGGTGCCGGCGCAGCAAAGCCTGACCGCGCCGCTCGCCGCCGCCGGCGACCGCGAATGGATGGCACTGACCTCGGGGCAGTCGGCGGCGCTGGCGAAGGACACGAGCGCCGCCGAGCTGGTCCAGCGGCTCGCGGAGGAGACGACACGGCGATTGCACGCCTTAGCCTGACCGGTTCGCCGCGCATCGCATAGGGTCTCGGCGGCGCCAGCGGGGGAAACGACCGAGCGAGCGTCAGCGGCGGCGCCAGGTGAAGATCGACGAGACGCCGTAATTCCAGACGACGCCGACAGCGGCGCCGGCGAGGCCGGAGAGCCACCAGGTGTAGTGGCGCTGAAAGATCGCCGAGGCGACGCCGACATTGGCGAGCGCGCCGACGCTGCAGATCGCGTAAAACGACAAGAGCCCCGTCACAAAGCGGCGGCCGCGCAGCCGGCTGTCGCGGTAGGTCATCACATTGTTCAAGATAAAATTGCTGGTCATCGCGGTGACCGTGGCGATCGCCTGCGCCGCCGCAAACGGGAGCGCCAAAAGAGCCAGAAACAGCGTCGTCAGATGCACCGCGATGCCGAGCCCGCCGACCGCGGCAAACAGGATAAAGCGGACCGGCACGACGCCGCCGATCAGCTTGTCCAAGAGCAGCATCAAATATTCCCACACGACGAGGCTGTCGAGCTTGCTCTCGCCGTGGAGCCGCCGCCGAAACACATAGGGAAGCTCGCGGTAGCGGTAGGGTGTGGCCGTGGACGCAAACAGGTCGAGCAGGATCTTGAAGCCCTGACCGGAGAGCCGATGCACGGCCTGTTCGAAGGCGGGGCGGGTGATCAGAAAAAACCCGCTCATCGGGTCAGTCAGCGGGGCTGCGACGACGAGCCGGGCGAGCCGTGTCGCAAAGCGGCTGATCTCGGCCCGCCGCGTGCTCCAATCGCCGAACCCGCCGCCGTCGAGGTAGCGGCTCGCGACGACGATATCGAGGTCTTCCTGTCGTACCGCGGCGAGCATCTGCGGCAACAGCGTCTCGTCATGCTGCAGATCGGCGTCGATGACCGCGAGATAAGGGGCAGAGCTCGCCAGCATGCCTTCGATGACCGCGGTCGAAAGCCCGCGCCGGCCGATCCGCCGCAGACAGCGCACCCGCGGGTCGCGCTGGGCGATGTCGCGGATCGCGGCGGCGGTGCCGTCCGGCGAATCGTCATCGACAAAGACGACTTCCCAGGCGATGCCGGCAAGCGCCTGGTCGAGCGCGAGCATCAGCGGCGCGATATTGCCGCGCTCGTTGAAGCTCGGCACGATGACCGAGAGCTCGACGGCCTTGATGTCCGATCGCTGGTCCAACGGCATGCCCGGCCAAAATTAGAAGAAAATCATTAACCAATCGATAGGGTTTGCGCCGAACCGGTTGATGGCGGGAGCGAGCTGTGGTGGGATGGCCAACCCACATTCGGGAGGCGCTTTATGACGATCAAGGTCGGCGACAAGGTTCCTTCGGTGACGCTGCGCTATCTGGCGCCCGACGGTGTGAAGGCGGTCCAGTCCGACGAATTCTTCAAGGGCAAGAAGGTCGTGCTGTTCGGCCTCCCCGGCGCTTTCACGCGCACCTGCTCGCAGCGCCACCTGCCGAGCTATGTCGATCATGCCGGCGAATTGCAGGGCAAGGGGGTCGATGCGATCGCCTGCATCGCGGTCAACGACCCGTTTGTGATGGGCGCCTGGGGCAAGGAGCACGGCGCCGAAGGAAAGCTGACGATGCTCGGCGACGGCAGCGGCGAGTTCGCCCACGCCATCGGGCTCGAGCTCGACCGGGTCAAAGAAGGCATGGGGATGCGCTCGCAGCGCTATTCGATGCTGGTCGAGGATGGGGTGGTCAGGGCGCTCAATGTCGAGCAGCCGGGGCAATACGAGGTCTCCAGCGCCGAAGCCATGCTGAAGACGCTGTGATGCGGTCGTCCGCGCTCGCCGCCGTGCTGATCGGGACGGCCTTGCCGGCGGCGGCGCAGCAAGCCTCGCCATTGCCGCAAGAGCGCCCCGCCACCGCACCGCTGATGCTGCTGCCGCACCCGACGGAAGCCGGCAAGCCCGTCGTCTACGACCCGCTTTTTGCCGCGGAGGCCGACCGTGCCTGGCGGCTCGGCTGCGCGCCTGCGCCGTCCTGTCGGGTGCGCCTGCTCGGTGTCGTCGAAAAGAACGGCGCAGTGGCGCTCGAAACGACGGCCTTCACATGGTGAGACCGTCGATCGCGGTGGTCGGCGCTGGTGCCGTCGGCAGCGTCGTCGCCTATTCGCTGGCACGAGCCGGGTTTGCGCCAAAGCTCGTCGCCCGCGGCGCGGGGCTCGAGGCGATCCAGCGGGACGGGCTTCATGTCGACAAATGGACCGGCGGCGGCACCGTCCCGATCGAGGCGTCGGGCGACGCCGCCCAATTCGGTCCGCAGGAGCTGGTGATCGGCACAATGAAGGCGCAGGACTGGCCCGCCGCATTGCCGGCCCTGCTGCCGCTACTCGGACGAGAAAGCGTGCTGTTGCCGGTCATCAATGGCGTGCCGTGGTGGTATTTCGACGGCATTGGCGGCGACTTGGCCGGCGAGCGGGTCGCCTCGGTCGATCCCGAGGGGGTGCTGCTCGCCGCATTGCCGGCCGAAAGGGTCATCGGGTCGGTCGTCTATATGGGGGCAAACCGCACCGCCCCCGGACGAGTGCGCTGGACCAGCGGCAACAAATTCGTGATCGGCGAGGCCACAGGGGCGGCGCACGAGCGCACCGAAACCGTGGCCGGGGTGCTGCGCCAGGCCGGGTTCGACGTGACGGCAACCGACGACATTCGCGGCGAGGTCTGGGCAAAGCTGCTCGGCAACGCGGCGATCAACCCGCTTTCGGTCGTCGCCCGCGCCCGGATCGACGAGATCATGGCCGATGCCGGTTTGGGGCAGGTGGCGCTCGCCGCGATGCACGAGGTCGCCGCAGTGGCGGCCGCGGTCGGTGCGCCGTCGAAGATGGAGGTCCAAAAGCGCTACCAGATCAATGCCGAGCTCGGCGCTTTCCGCACGTCGATGCTGCAGGATTACGAGGCCGGCCGGCCGCTCGAATTGGGCGCTCTCGTCGATGCCGTGGTCGAGATCGGCGCCCGGCTTGGCGTGGCCACACCGATGACCGCCGCCCTCGGCGCCCTCGCCCGCCGCGCCGCCCAAATCCGCGCCGCTTAGCAACGAGAAACGTCGCGCAGGATGTCAGGCGGCCAAATTCGGGTCAGATCATCGGCCACGCCCAACAGACGATGCCGACGAGCGCAATAAACGCGCCGCTCAGCGCCTCACCGTAGCGTTCGACGGCCCCGAGCCGCAAGCGGTGCAGCCCGGTCGCGGAGAAGATGCATAGCAGCACATAGGTGCCGATCGTGCTGGTGGCGAAGACCGCGGCCATGACGCCGAGCAGGACCGCGCCATATCGGCCTGCGGCGAAGAACGCCGGTATGCCTTCGACCATCGGCGACGAGCCGAGAACCAGCAAGAGCGCGGTACGGCCCGTCGTTTTGTGGCGATGGTGGTGCAATGACGGCACATCGGCGGTCGCAGCATGAGCGCTCGCTGCGGTATGGTCGTGCCAATGGCTGTGCACACGGCTGGCGCCATGCCGGTGCGGGTGGGAATGCCGGACCAGGACAGCGGTCCCACCGCCGGCCGGTACATAAAGCGGGTCCTGGGCCGGCGCCGGCTCCAGTGCGTCATGCATATGTTCATGGTGATGCGAGTGGCCATGCTCATGGCTGTGCGCGTGCTCAGCCAAATGGCGCTGCTCGTGCAATGCCGAGACCGCGATCCACCCGCCGAGGGCGAAGAGCGCGAGGCTCGACAGCGTGTCGACGAGATGGCCGAAACGCAGACCCATTTCGGCACCGGCGATCCAGACGGCAAGCCCGATCGCCAATGTCGAGCCGACATGCCCGGCGCCGGCGCGCAGAGCCGCCGCTATGGTTTCGCGTCGCGACCAGCGCCACTGCCGTGCCAATACCGCGATCGGCATCCAGTGATCGGGTACCATCGTGTGCAGGACGCCGACCGCAGCGACGGCGCCGACCAGCAGCAGCTGCGGTCCCCAGCTCATTCCTCGTCCTCCCCCTTGTGTCGATGGCGATGATCGGGATCGGCGTGGCTGTGCGGATGCGAATGACGGGTGCCATCGGCGTGGACGTGCTCGTGCTCGTGGAAGACGATTTCGAGCCGGCGGCCAAACGCATCGGCGACGCGGCACAAGGTTCTCAGGCTCGGCAGATGGTCACCGCGTTCGAGCCGCGAAATCATCGACTCGGTCATGCCCAGCCGCAATGCCAGCTGCCGCTGCGTTTCCCCGGCATCGCGCCGCAACTCAGCGAGCCGTCGCGCGCAGCCGGCGGCGATCACGACACTGCTGTCGGGAAGCAAGGAGGACTCATCGGTCATGCCAGCACCTTCGCACCTTCGCAAATTTGCGAAGCATGTTGTTAGCAAAAATGCGAAGGTTGTCAATATCAGGCGATATGCCCTATAAGCCGGAGGCGCGACACTTGTCGCAGAAACCGGGAGGAAGATTTGGCCAATTCAATTTCTCGTCGAGCGGCCATCGGCGCGGCCGTTCTGGCGGCGGCGGTCTGGGTGGCGGGCCTGGCGCAAGCGGCACCGATAACGATCTCGGTGCCGATGACAGGGGCGCAGGAAGTCCCCGCGGTGCAGACTCGCGGCGCCGGCACCGCCAATCTGACATATGACCCCGCGACCCGGGTCGTGAAGTGGTCGGTCAGTTTCGCCGACCTGTCGAGCCCGGCCACGATGGCGCATTTCCACGGTCCCGCCCCGGCCGGCAAAAACGCCAGCGTGGTGCTCTGGCTGAGCAAAAAAGGCAGCGCGCCGGTCAGCCCGATCACCGGCAGCGCTACGCTCACCCCGGCCCAGGCGCAGCAATTCATGGCCGGTGAGTGGTATGCCAACGTGCACTCCAAAGACCATCCGGCGGGCGAAATCCGCGGCCAGATCAAGCCACCGGCGGGCTGACGCCGATCTTTTACAGATAAATCGAGAGCGCCGCGGCGGCTGCCGCGGCAGCGGCGAGCGCCGACAGCGCCCGAGCCGGTCCGGCCGGGCGCGGCTCCGGCACATCCGGCGGCAACGCCTTGTAGCCGGTGATCATCGGTCCGAGCAGATTGTGCCGCTTTGCCGCCGCATAGACGGCAATCGCCAGCACGTGCAACGCCACGGCGGCGAGCAGCGCGTCCCAGGCGAGCGCATGCAGCGCCGTCATCGCGTTGTCGAACGGGGCCGGCATCATCTCGGTCAACGGGCCGACATCGGCGACATCGTTGTCGACATAGATGCCGCTCACTGTCTGCACCAGCAGCAACGCCAGCAACACGACAACCATCCAGCCGCCGGCCGGGTTGTGGCCGGCGTGGCGGTCGGGCTCGCGGCGGAACAAATGCGCGAGGTGACGCACCGCCGCAGCGGGCGGGGCGAGAAACCGCACAAACCGCGCGCTCTCGCTGCCGCAAATTCCCCAGAGGAGACGCCACAGCACCAATGTCAGCAGCGCGTCGCCGATCCAGGCGTGCCAGCCCATCCAATCGAGCCGCCAGGTGGCGTAGGCCGCGGCGACCAGCCCAACGACCGACCAATGAAATAGCCGCGTCGGCAGATCCCAGACCAGTACCCGACGCCGGGTCTTCTTCGACCCTGTTGCGTCGATCCATCCTCCCCTCGCCACGACCACCTCTCCGGGTTAGGCTCGTCGCCCCCATTTGGGGACATCCGCCAAAACGGCAACAAGCGCGCCGAGAGGAGCACACCCATGCCGAGGAATGTCGCTGTCGGGCTCGGCCTGATGGAATTCCCGTTTTCCGGGGTCGCCGGGTTCTGGCGCTGGGTCGACATGTGCGAGGCCGGCGGTGTCGATTCCCTGTGGCAGACCGACCGCATCGTCAGCCGCGAGCCGATCCTCGAATGCATGAGCGTCATGGCGGCGCTGGCCGGGCGCACGCGCCGCCTCAAATTCGGCGTCAACGTGCTGTCGCTGGCGTTTCGCGATCCGGTGCTGGTCGCCAAGCAATGCGCCACGATCGACGTGCTGTCCGAGGGGCGGCTGCTCCCGGCATTCGGCATCGGCAGCCCGCTCGCGCCCGAATGGCGAACCCTCGGCCTCGACCCCAAAACGCGCGGTCGCAAAACAGATGAAGGGCTCGAAATCATCGGCCGGTTGTGGCGCGAGGAAGCGGTCGATTTCACCGGCGTGCATTACCGGCTCAGCGGCGCCTCGATCAGCCCAAAACCGGTGCAGCCCGATTTGCCGATGTGGATCGGCGGCTCTTCCGAGGCGGCGGTCCGGCGCACCGCGCGGTTCGGCACCGGCTGGCAGGCCGGGTCGGAGACGCCCGAGGACATCGGTGCGATCGTGGCCGCGATCCGTGACGCCGCCATCATCGCCGGTCGGCCGATCGACGACGACCATTACGGCGCCGGCATCCCGTTCCGCTTTGGCCGCGCCGACGACCCCGGCCTCGGCCGGCTCTACGACGCCTATCGCCGCCGTACCGGGCGCGACCCGGCAAAACATTTTGCGGTCGGCGACGCCGAGGCCATCCTCGGCCGTATCGGCGCCTTTGTCTGTGCCGGCATCTCCAAATTCATCCTGCGCCCGGCCGCCCGCGGCGACGAGGACATGCTCGATCAGACGCGCCGCCTGATCGACGAGGTGCTGCCCTTGGTCGCCGCGCGCTGGCCAAAAGCAAAAAAACGCCTCGCTGCCGAATGACGGCTCATCCTCTCGTCGGAATCCGCGCCTGCGTCTTCGACGCCTACGGCACGCTGTTCGATGTCGCTTCGGCGGCACGGCGGGCGGCCGATGATCTGGGCGACGCCGCGACCGCGCTCGCCGCGCTGTGGCGCGACAAGCAATTGCAATATTCGTGGTTGCGCGCGGTCCAGGGTCGGCACACCGATTTTTGGCAGGTCACCGGCGATGCGCTCGATTTCGCGCTCGACGCGATGGGGCTCGTCGATCACGACCGGCGCCACCGGCTGATGCAGCTCTATCGGGAGCTCGACGCCTATCCCGAGGCGGCGGGCACGCTACAACGGCTGCGCACCGCGGGGCTCCCCACTGCAATCCTGTCGAACGGCACATCCGACATGCTCGCCGCCGCGGTCGCCCATGCCGGGCTCGGCGGCCTCTTCGACCATGTGCTGTCGGTCGAGGAGGTGGGCGTCTACAAACCTCACCCGCGCGTCTATCAGTTCGCCCTCGATCGACTCCGCCTGAGGGCGCCGGAAATCGCCTTCGTCTCGTCGAACGGCTGGGATGGGTGGGCCGCTGCCGCTTTCGGGTTGCGCGCGATTTGGTGCAACCGGCAGGGCCAGCCGCACGAGCGCCTGCCCGGTGCGCCGGCCGCCGAGATCCGCTCGCTCGCCGAATTGCCGCCGCTCCTCGGTTGCTAAAGCCGCGCCAACAGGGCTTGCGCGGCGGCCGGGGCGCGGATTTTGGCCCCGTCGATAAAATAGACAAAGCAGTCGCGGCCGGCGGCGGCCCAGGTTCGGGCGCGTTCGGCCCAGCCGTCGAGCGCTTCGGCAGTGTAGCCGGTCGGCTCGGCCTCTTTCGAGCGGCGCAGGCGAGCATAGCTGAAATCGGCGGTCGGCTCGTCGATCGCCGGGTATTTCGCATCGTCGACAAGGGCGACGGCGATATTGTGGCGGCTGAGCGCCGCGGCGAAAGCGGGACTGCGAAAGCTGTCGTGGCGGACCTCGACGACATGGCGCAAAGGACGGTTGTCGAGCGTGGCCGGCAACGCTGCGAGAAAGGCGGCAAAATCGGTTTCGTCAAAACCATGGGTCGGAGCGAATTGCCACAAGATCGGCCCGAGCTTGTCGCCGAGCTCGGCGAGCCCGCTGGTGAAAAAACGGTCGAGATAGGCGCCGATCCCGGCCAATTCGTTGCGATGGGTAAGAAAACGCGGCGCCTTTAGCGAAAAGACGAAATCCTCCGGCGTCTCGTCGCGCCATTTGCCGAAGGTCGTCGGGTTTTGCAGCCGGTAGAAGGTGCCGTTGATCTCGATCGCGGTGAGATGCCGGCTGGCATATGCCAGCTCCTGCGCGTGCGGCAGCCCCTTCGGGTAGAAGGTGCCACGCCAGGGTGCAAACACCCAGCCGCCAATCCCAACGCGAATTTTGCCGCCGCCGCTGTTCATCGCCGGATCAGGACCGGATGCAGTGCATGGCGTTTCTCCCACCCGGCGGTTTCGAGGCAAGGGACATCCCGCTCGCTCGCCGGATAACCGAGGCAAAAATATTCGATCAATTTCCAACCCGCGGAAATATCGAGGATCGCGGTATTTCGCCCGGATTGAGTATTGATACCCAGCCCATGCCGATGCCCTCCGCCCCGCCCCGCCGCCAGTCACAAGGTATGGACCGCGGCGACGGCCGAATATTCGATGGTTTGCGGTATGGTATGGCGGCCGAGGCCGTGGCCCTGCCGCGTCGCCGGGTCGGCGAACACCGCGAGATGCGAGGGTGCCTCGTCGAGTTTGAGCCGCGCATAGAGCGTGGCGCGCTCCGGTGCCCGGGCGGCAAAAGCGGCAGCATTGGCCGCGGCAAAATCGTGGGCGATCGCGGTGTGGCGTGCAACCTCGTTCACCAGCACAAAGCGCCGGGGCTGGCTCAACCCGACCGACGGCGCGAGATCGGCGAGCCCGATCAGCCGCTCGACCGTGCCCGCCGGCAGCGGATCGGGGCGAAACCGCCGTATGTCGCGGCACCAGGCCAGCAGCGCGTGGAGCTCGGCTCGAAACCGGTCGTCGAAGGCGGGGGCTGGCGGCATGATCTCCTCGGCTGGACCCGCTTCCCGCATAAATGGGGCGCCCAAGGCGACGGAGAACGCCGGCGGGGCGGTTGATTTATCGCCGCCGCCGCGATAGATCGATGCCGTCGCCCCTCGCGTCCCCATCGTCTAGAGGCCTAGGACATCGCCCTTTCACGGCGGCAACAGGGGTTCGAATCCCCTTGGGGACGCCAATTATTTCAATGGATTAGAGGATTCCAGATGCGGAATTGTCCAAAAAATGGCGAATATGCAGCGTTGGACGACGCTAGTCAGGGCAGTCAAGTTCGCCTCGCCACGGCGCCTGAAGGGCCTCGATCGCCAGCCACGATAGCCGAGCGGTGGTCGCCCCTGGTGCTCATTGTCTCGGTTCTCCGGCTCCATTGAACCGCTGCTGCGGTAAATATTGCGGAACCCCTGGCGGCAGCTCCGGCGGTTGAAAGGTAGGATATGTTGGTGGCTCCGGTGGCAGGAATGCCCCACCGATGTGGCTCTGCTGGTACGGCGTGGGTGCCGTCTGCTGCCAGAAACCGCCCATCTGCGGGCCTGGCGAATACCGAGTCTGTGCCTGCGCTGTCGTTGCCACGAGCGCCCCGACAGCAGCCAATTTGATAACCATGTTCATGCCATATGAGCCTAGCTATTTGAAACGAGCGTTGGAACGCGGAAAGGATTTGCCACGTAGCGTCAGCGAATCGTCCACCCTGCGATCATAGGTCAGCCGCCAGCAAACGCTCGAGCCCCTTGATCCATCGATTGCAAGCCCGCGCCGCCACCGCCACCTTACCCGGTATGCCCACCCTGGATCTTTCCGACGATGAAGCTGCGGCGCTCGCCGCGCACTTGTAACCGGGTCATATTAGGATGCCGACTGCCCCGCCGCGCTGCCCCGCGGCGGAGAAGTGGGATAGGGAACCTCTACGCTTCCAAGGCTCTGACGAATTTTTGACTGCTCTTGCAATAGGCTAGAGCAAAATCCGACGTTATTTCTAGCCAGCGAAGAAGGGAGGGAGGTTTTGACCGTCTGCATTGGAGCGATATGTGACGGAGGTCAGACCATCGTAGTGGCCGCGGACCGCATGATGACCTATGGCGCGCCGATGAATCTCCAGGTCGAAATGGCGGTGCGCAAGATTGTGCCGATTACTGAAAAGGCCGCGATCCTGTTCTCGGGTTCCGTGCCAGACGGCGAGAGTCTAATCGCGAGGACGAAAGCGAAAATCTTAGCGACCGGTCATTCTATTCAAGAAATTGTAACCTCCGCTATGAATTCCTACCAAGAAATGAAGCGGCAGAGGGTAGAGGACCTAATCCTGAAACCATTGTTAGGGGTTGATTTTCCAGGATTCCAGGGTATGATATCGCAATCTTCGTCGTCGCAGATACTTCAGCAAGCGCTAGGTATGGTATCCCAGCACAACATGCAGCTCGATATCTTGATAGCGGGCTTTGATGATGGCGAGGCGCATCTCACGGCGCTCGCCAACCCTGGGGTGGCGCTGCCATTGGATACGGTCGGCTCCGCAGCAATCGGTTCCGGCGGGTTGCATGCCAACGTACGCCTTTCCCTCGGCAAGCAAGCCCGGATCGTTAGCTTTTCCGACACCGTTTTTAACGTATACGGAGCCAAGGTGGCCGCCGAGGTCGCGCCGGGTGTAGGAAAAATGACCGATATGGCTGTCATTCGGCATGGCGGAATAAAATTTTTCGACGAGACGGCGTTCCGGACACTGGAAGCCATTTCGCAGGATCGTCCAGCTCTTAGAGAGTCGGACGTGACGCAACTTGAACAACTGTGCAAGGGGTACGCGGATGAACCAACCCAATCTGCCTAACGCGCCCTGGCTGGGCGAGAGCGCTATCGCGCAATGGGAACTGTGGCGTGCAGGAATAGAGTGGGCTGCGCAGACGGGCTGGTTTGTGCCGGCGCCCTCTTCATTTCCGATGCCGATTGAGCCACCCTCTCAGAGCCGCGAGGAATCGGATCGTTTGTAGGCAAGAACCCCCGCCAAAGCAGCACGGCGGTAGCGCTCAATACGAAGGTTGCGCGCCGGGCCGGCGGCAGACCGGGCGATTGCATCCTTTCAGTATGGTCTACCCCCTCAAATCCCTTTCGGTTCGCCAGACAGATCCGGCAGCGCGTAGATGCCTGCGCTCATTATAGGAGCGGTCTATGAATCACATGTTCACCCTTGAGGTGGAGGGTATCGATACGACGCGCGGCAGCTACGAGGACGCCCTTTACGATGCCGGGTGCCGTGATGCCCTGATCGCCGTGATTGACGGCAAGGTGTTTCTCGATTTCGATCGGGAGGGACCGAGTTTTCAGCAGGCTGTTATTTCGGCGACCGATGCTGTCCATGCGGCGGGCGGTCAAGCTTGCGGATCAGCTCGGCCCGGAACTCGACCAGCTTGGCGCGGGCAGCCTCGCCGGGGCGCTGGGGAGGCCGCTCAGTCATGCCAGCAGTGGTGTCAGCCGCCTCACCGCGTCGCCCAACACGCGATTGTGAGCGTTTTGCATCAGGCCGATGCTGGCGCCATCGGGCGCGCCATTGACATTAATGGTCTGGCCGGCGTTGACCGTGATGTTTTTGTCGCCGTGGTGGTGGACATCGCCGCCAAGCCGGGTGTCGCCGATCGCTCCGAGCGCGCGAGAGATTGCGTCGGCAAAGGGCGAGCGATCGGTCAGATGGGCGGGCCGCTCGAAGCTGCGCTCGAAGTCGTTGGCGTCAGTGTGCCGCTTGAACCAGCCGGGATCGCGCTGCATCTGCTCCCAATAGGCGAAATCGAATTGCGCAATGGGGTCATTGGCCCGTTGCCCGAGCGCGCGGAGCATCGCCGTCATGCGGTCATTGTGCTCCTGGAACAGCCCGAAGGACGTGCCGTTGTCACCGACGCGGTTCGGGTCGAGCCCGGATTCCGCAAGCGCATTGCCCAGCATGGCGAGCGCGTGTTCCTTGTCGAGGCCGAGCGACCGGGCATGCGCGTAAAGGCGCTGCGCCAGCGCGGCGCGGAACCTCGGCACTGCACCGCCCGGCGCCAGCGGCCCGCTGGGGCCGAGAGGCGCACGATTGCCGCCGCCCGCACCAACGCCGCCCGTCGTGTAGCTGGCCGATGTAAAGCCCAATGCGCCTGCATCGATTGCCCGCACCATCGGGACGAAACTGCTGCTGCCGTGCAGCCAATCGCGCAGATCGTCTAGGGCGCTCTGTGAGGCGTCATCTCCGTATCCCGATGTTCGGAACGCCGCGCGGCGAAGGAGCCCGCTGGCACCCTCCCCAGCGCCCGGCTGATACGATTCCCGATGCAAGAGGCCGTTCCAGAGATTGCGCCAGAATTCGCGGTGCTGCTTATTGACTTTGTCGGCCCACTCCTTACTGCCCGGGCCGGAGGTCGCTTCGTTCGCCAACTCAGCGCCAAACAAGAACGGCAGTAGTGCTCCGAAAAACGATGGCGCCTTAGCGGCGCCCGCCGCAGCTCCGGCACCGCCTGCACCGGCAGCGCCTGCACCGGCAGCAGCTCCGCCCGCCGCCCCAGCGCCAGCGGCGGCTCCGCCGAGCCCGAGAAGACTGCGCAGACCCCGCAGCGTGGTCAGGACGGCCGCCAGACCGCCGCCAACGGCCGCCACGGCGCCGCCGAATTCGACCCACCGGCGCGTGCCGAGATCGAGATGAGCGAACTCGCCGGCCAGCTTCGTCAGCCAATCGTTGACGCCTTTCAGGCCATTGGTCACCGGGCCGATCCAGTCGGCGACGGCCTTGTCGGCGAGGAGGCCGATTTCCGACCACAGCCTGGACAGTTGGTTGCCGAACTCGACAGAGTTTCTGCCCAGCTGCCCGAGATCGAGACCGAGCGCCTTGGCCCGCTCATCGAGATCACCCTGCGCCTTGGCGAAC
>DASXAM010000359.1:0-6463 GCA_036404275.1 Allostellaceae bacterium | reverse complement strand
GGTAAAGGCGATCATGTCGCCGCGCGGCGACCATACCGGCGTGCCATATTTGCCCGAGCCGAAGCTGATACGGTGGACGCCGCTGCCGTCGGAATTCATCACATAGAGCTGCTGCGAGCCGCCGCGGTCGGAGTTGAACACAATCTTGCTGCCGTCGGGCGAATAGCAGGGCGAGGTGTCGATCGCCTGGGCGTTGGTCAGCCGCGTCATCCGGTGGGTGCGCAGATCGAAGACATAAATATTGCTGACCCCGTTCTCGGCACGGCTCAGGACGACACGGTTGCCGTCGGGCGAAAACCGCGGCGCAAAGGTCATGCCCGGAAAGTCGCCGAGCGCCTCCTGTTGCCCGGTGTCGATGTTCAACAAATAGACCCGCGGCGCGCCGTTGGCGTAGGAGAGATAGGTAATCTCCTGCGCGGTCGGCGAGAAACGCGGGGTCAGCACCATCGAGCGGCCGCTGGTCAAATAGCGGTTGTCGGCGCCGTCCTGGTCCATGATGGCAAGGCGCTTGATCCGGTTTTGTGCCGGGCCCGATTCGGCGACATAGACGATGCGGGTGTCGAAATAGCCGTCCTCGCCAGTGATCCGCTTATAAATCTCGTCGGCGATGATGTGGGCGATGCGCCGCCAATTCTGCCGCGTCGTCGTGTAGCCAAACCCGGTCAGCTGCTGCTCGGCAAAGACATCCCACAAGCGGAACTCGACCCTGAGCCGCCCGTCGGCCTGGGTCTGGGCCGTGCCGGTCACCAATGCCTGCGCGTTGATCTGGCGCCAATCGCCAAAACGTGGCTGGGTATCGCCGGCCGAGACGTTCTGGATAAAGCTTCGCGGGTCGAGCGGCCTGAACAGACCGGAGCGGTCGAGATCGGCGGAAATGACCTGGGTGATTTGCTGCCCGGCCTCGTCGCCGACAAAAGCCGGGATCGCGATCGGCATCGGCTCGACCTTGCCGCTGGTGATGTCGATCCGCAGCTCGGCGCGGGTGGGCGCGACCCACAACAGCACGACCGCGAGCGCCGCGATCCAGGCACCGGCAAGATTGAGGCGGCCTTTCGTCATAGGATGTCCTTTGGGCTGAAATCGACGACCATATCTTTCCAGATCGCGTATTTGTCGGGCGGCAAGCGCAGCGGCCGGCAGGCAGGGTTGAAAAAGGCGCGCCGCGCGCTCTCCGCGGCGGCGCGATAGAAGGGATCGCTCGCGGCGCGCCCCTGATCGACGATCGTCGCCTGCCGGACATTGCCGTCGGGACCGACCACGACTCGGATCTCGACCACCAGATCCTTGGCGTCGCGTGCTCCCGCCGGCACATTCCAGCAGCGCGAGATCTGCTCGCGCACCATGTCTTCCTCGCTGGCTGAGAGCCGGCTGCCCAACGGCGCTTTCGGCTGCGAGGAGGGGGCGCCGGTCGCGACCGCCATCCGCTCCTGCGGCGGGGCGTCGGGCGAGGGCGCCGTATCGCTGGCCGCCAGATTTTTCAACAAGCTTTCGAACCGGCGCGGATCGTATTTCTTGCGCTCGGGTGCGTCGTTTTTGGCCAATTGCGGCGGGGCCGGCTTTTCCTTTGGCCGTGGCGCCTCGACTTTTTCGACCGGTTTCGGCGGCGGCGGTGGTGGCGTCGGCTTGGGCTCCGGCGGCGGCGGCGGTGGCGGCGCCGCTTCCGGCTTGGCTTCGGGCGGTGCAGGGGGGGCCGGGGCCGGGGGCGGCGCTTCGGCCGAAGGCGGCGGCGGCGCCGGTTTCGGCGGCAAGGGCTTGGGCTCGGGTTTCGTCTCGCTCGGCTGCGGCACCGGGATGTCCGGCTTGGCTTTGGGCTGCGGCGGGTTCGGGTTGGGATGCGTCGCCCGCGTCTCCGGCCCGATGTTGACGAGCTCGACCGCGATCGGCATGTCCTGCGGCTGCGGCGGACTGAAGAGGCGCGGCAGGCCGAGCACCAGGACCACGCCGAGGCCGAGATGCAGCGCCGCCGACAAGGCGAGGCCCGGCGGTGCCACCCCATTGGAAGGAGGCTCGGGGAAGGCGGCTTCGGGCTGCAGTCCCGGCTCCGCAGCGGCGAGGCTCATCGCGGTCCGGGCGAATGGCAACGCTCAGCGCTTGGCCGCCTGCGCCGGCCGATTGGGCAATGCCGCGGCGGCCGGCGGCTTCCCGGTCGCTCCTTTCGGCGACTGGGCGATCAACGAGACCTTGCGATAGCCGGCGGCGCTGATCAGGCTCATGACCTCGAGCACGCGGCCGTAATCGATCGATTTGTCGGCCCGGACGTAAACCAGCGCATCGGGGTTGGCGCCGGTAATCGCGTGCAGCCGCGGCAGCAGCGATTCGGTCGGGACGTCGGTATCCTGGATAAAGATGCGGCCCTCGTTATTGATCGAGATGACCAGCGGCTCTTTCGGATCGGTGATCGGCGGCGCCTGGGTTTGCGGCAGATCGACCGGCACGCCGACGGTCAACAGCGGTGCCGCGACCATAAACACGACAAGCAATACCAGCATGACATCGACCAGCGGCGTCACGTTGATCTCGGACATCGGCCGGTACCGCCCGACCGGGCGGCGACCGTTGCCGCCAAAGGTCGAGGCCGCCATCGCTCAGGGCCGCTCGTCGAGCTGGCGCGACAGGATCGCGCTGAACTCGGAGGAGAAGGCCTCGAGCCGGCCGGCGTAGCGGCCAAAATCGGTGGCGAGCTTATTGTAGGCGACGACTGCCGGGATTGCCGCTACGAGCCCCAATGCGGTGGCGAACAGCGATTCGGCGATGCCGGGGGCAACGACGGCGAGGCTCGTGTTCTTCGAAGCGGCGATCGACTGAAAGCTGTCCATGATGCCCCAGACCGTGCCGAACAACCCGACAAAGGGGGCGGTCGCGCCGACCGTCGCGAGATAGGCCATAAACCGCTCGATCCGCTCCATCTCGCGCCCGACGGTCACGTTCATGACGCGCTCGATGCGCTGCTGCAGGCTCGCCCGCATGATCGCGGTGCCGAGCAGCCCCTTGGCCGCGCTGCGCCGCCATTCGCGCATCGCCGCGGAAAACACCGCGGTCATTGGGTCGGGCGGGCGCTGGCCGACCCGCTCGTACAGGTCGTCGAGCGAGCCGCCCGACCAGAAGCTCTCCTCGAAATTCGCCGCCGAGTGGCGCAGGCGCCGCAACCGGATCACCTTGTCGAAGATGACCGCCCACGACCAGAAGGACGCCAGCAGCAAAATCAGCATCACCACTTTGACGATCGCATCGGACTGAAGAAACAGCGCGATAATCGATAGATCGTGAGGAACCGAGCCGGCGAGCGGCAGGGTGTCGACGGCAGCAGGCGGCATTCTTGGCGACCCTTTATGGCGTCTTTTGGATGATTGACGGCATCATGACGGCGCATTCTCCACTTCGCCGTCGAGCGGCAGCGGCGCCAGCAATTCGAGCTGGGCGGGCAGACTCGCCGGCATCGCCAGACCGAGATGGGCGAAGGCGAGCCGGGTCAACAGGCGGCCGCGCGGCGTGCGCTGGACAAAGCCTTCCTGAATCAAAAATGGCTCGATGACCTCTTCAATTACGTCGCGTTCGTCACCGAGGGCCGCGGCCATCGTCTCGACCCCGACCGGACCACCGCCGTAATGCTCGGCGATGCAACGCAGATAGCGTCGGTCGAGCGCGTCGAGCCCGCGCTCGTCGACTTCGAGCCGGCGCAACGCGGTGTCGGCGATGGCGGCATCGACACCTGCCGACCCGTCGATCGCGGCAAAGTCGCGAATCCGGCGCAGCAGCCGCATCGCCACGCGCGGCGTGCCGCGGGCGCGGCGCGCGATCTCGACGGCGCCCTCGGGCTTGAGGTCGAGGCCCAGCACACGGGCGCCGCGGCTGACGATCAATGCCAGCTCGGCCGGCTCGTAAAACAGCAGCCTGAGCGGAATCCCAAAGCGCTCGCGCAACGGCCGGGTGATCAGGCCCGAGCGCGTCGTCGCGCCGATCAGGGTGAACGGCGCCAGATCGATGCGAATCGAGCGCGCCGCCGGCCCCTCGCCGATGATCAGGTCGAGCTGAAAATCCTCCATCGCCGGGTAGAGGATTTCCTCGACCGATGGGGCGAGGCGATGAATCTCGTCGATAAACAACACGTCGCGCGGCTGCAGATTGGTCAGCAGTGCCGCAAGGTCGCCGGCGCGCTGGATCACCGGGCCGGAGGTGGCGCGGAACCCGACCCCCATCTCGCGCGCCGCAATCTGCGCGAGCGTCGTTTTGCCAAGGCCGGGCGGGCCGAAAAACAGCACATGGTCGAGCGCCTCGCGCCGGCCGCGCGCCGCCTCGATAAAGACGCGCAGATTGTCGCGCAGCCTGCTTTGGCCAACAAACTCGTCGAGGGTCAGCGGGCGCAGCGAGGCTTCGCCCGCGTCGGGCTCGCTGCGCGCGGGATCGACGAGACGCGTCCCGGTCTCGCTCACCGTGCCCCCCGCTCGGCGATTTCACGCAAGCCTGCCTTGACCAGCACATCGAGCGCCGCCCCGTCGCCGAGCCGGCGGGCGGCCGCGGCGACCGCGCCATACGCCTCCGAGCGCGGGATTTCGAGCTTTTCGAGCACCGCCACCGCGTCGCCGACAACACCCGCCTCGTCCGCCGGCGCCGGCGCCGCTGCGGCAATCGATGCCGCCAGCGCGCGGCCGCCCGCCTTGTCCTTGAGCTCGTTGGCGATGCGCGCGGCGAGCCGCGGCCCGACCCCTTCCGCCTTGGCGAGCGCCGCCTTGTCCTGCGCCATGATCGCCAGGGTCAGCGTCTCGGGCATCAGCGCCGACAGGATCGCCAAAGCGAGCTTGGCCCCGACCCCTTGCACCGTTGTCAGCAGGCGGAACCAGTCGCGCTCGGCCTCGTCGATAAAGCCGTAAAGGTGGATGTGGTCTTCGCGCACATGGGTCTCGATCAACAGCCGCACCGCCGCACCCGTCGGCGGCAATCGGCCCAAGGTGCGGGTCGAGCAGAACGCCAGATAGCCGACGCCGCCGACATCGATCACCGCCCCTTCGGGCCCGACCGCATCGACGATGCCGGCGAGCTTGGCGATCACGGCCGGAGCTCCCAGCGGCGCCGCGTCTCGGCGTGGTGCGCGTGACAGATTGCCACCGCCAGCGCATCCGCTGCATCGGCGGCGCCGGCGGCGCAGCCAGGCAGGATCCGGCGCACCATCATCTGGACCTGCGCTTTTTCTGCATGACCGGCGCCGACCACTGCCTTTTTGATCAAATTGGCAGAATATTCGGCGACCGGCAGACCGCGTTCGGCCGGCGCAAGCAGCACGACGCCGCGGGCGACGCCGAGCTTCAAGGTCGAGGCCGGATTGCGGTTGACAAAAGTCTCCTCGACCGCGGCCTCATCCGGGCGAAAGCGCTCGACGATCGCCGTGATCTGGCGGAACAGCGCAACCAGCCGCATCGCCAGCGGCTCTGCGGTGGAAGCGTGGGCGACGCCGTCGGCGACATGGGTGAGCCGGTTGCCGGCGATGTCGATCACCCCCCACCCGGTGTGGCGCAGCCCCGGATCGAGCCCCAAGACACGCATTCCCCGGTTCCCCCGGTTCCGCTCCCGCGGCCGGATCAGGCGCCCAGCCGCGCCATCACGTCCTCGGCCACCTCGAAATTGGCGTAGACGCTTTGCACGTCGTCGCTGTCCTCGAGGGTTTCGAGAAGCTTGAACAAGCCCGTCGCGGTCTCCTCGTCGATCGGCGCCGTCGTCTTGGGCCGCCATACCAGCCCCGCCGATACGGCCGGGCCGAAGCGCGCTTCAAGCGCATCACGCACCGCATTGAAATCTTCGGGCGCGCAATTCACCAAATGCTGCTCGACGTCGCTGTCGATATCGGTGGCGCCCGCCTCGATCGCCGCCTCGAACATCGCCTCCGCGGCGGCCGTTGCCGCCGGGTAGGAAATCTCGCCAAGCCGCTCGAACATAAAGCCGACGCTGTTGGTCTCGCCCAGCGCCCCGCCGGATTTGGCAAAGGCGGCGCGGACCTCGCTCGCGGTGCGGTTGCGGTTGTCGGTCAGCGCCTCGACGATGACCGCAACGCCACCCGGACCGTAGCCCTCGTAGCGGACCTCGTCATAGGCCGAATCGGCGTCACCGCCGGCGCCGCGCTTGATTGCGCGCTCGACCGTATCCTTTGGCATGTTGGCTTGGCGTGCCGCGAGCACAGCGGCGCGCAGCCGTGGGTTGGCGGCCGGGTCGGGCAACCCGGTACGGGCAGCGGTCGTCAGTTCCCGGATGATCTTGGTAAAGACCTTGGCGCGCTTTTTGTCCTGCGCACCCTTCCGGTACATGATGTTTTTGAACTGTGAGTGGCCCGCCATCGATCTCTGCGCCGCTCCCCGTCGGCACGAGGGCCGGAAACGCGTTCAAGCGTGGGCTAACAACCCAATATGGCAGGATTGGGGCGCCCGGGACGAAATCCCGGCTTGGCTCAGACCCTTGCAAAACCTTCTGTACAGTC
>DASXAM010000358.1:0-31445 GCA_036404275.1 Allostellaceae bacterium | reverse complement strand
AGGATGTCGCGTCTCACCGCTGCCGGCGAGCGAGGCCAAAACCGACAGAGCCTGATCCCGAGCAAAACCAGCGACGCGGGCTCAGGTGGCGAAGCGCCGTCTGCCGAGCGGCACAACGCCGGCGAGCAGCCCCAACGCAATCACCAAGATGCCGGGCGGCTCTGCGACAGCCCCTGTGGGCGGCGGATCGTCGGAGAGGCTGCTCGGGTCACCGGGGTCGACCGTGAGCAACGGGTCTACCGGTGCCGCGAACCAGTCCGGGTCGAACGCAACCGGAATATCGAGAAGCCCGGCGCCGCTGGTAGGCGCGCCGATCGTCGGCGGAATTGGGGGCAACAGCGCCCCGTCGTCGACCGGACCGGCCCCGCCGGCAAAGCCAAAACCGATCGCAACGCACACCTTGATCGAAACCGCACGAACAGGCGCCGCAACGAGCGCATGTCCGATCTTGTGCGGCACATGTCGAGCCGCGTAGACAAACCCATGTTTGAGGGCGCGGTGGACTCCCGCGCCGAGCGTGCGCGGCACGAAAAAGCAATGGATGAGCATCGAGGGCAAAAATTTAAGTTAATGATCACCGGCAATATCGACGCAGCAGCCTAAACGCGCAGCCGTGTCGGACAAAATGTCTGGTGCGGCTTCAGTTAATATAGAATTTTATGCAAAATTCCTATAAAATTCGTAGTTAAGAAGAGCATCCTATGGTCCCCGGCTTGTGCCCGCGTCGCGGATTGCCTGCCACACCTTGAACGGGGTCGCGGGCATGGTCAGGTCGCGCACGCCAAGGGGAGCAAGGGCGTCGAGGATGGCGCTGACGACGACGGCGAGCGCCGGGGTGCAACCGCCCTCGCCGCCGGCCTTGATGCCGAACGGGTTGGTCGGCGACAGCACCTCGACGATCCGCGTCGCGAAGGACGGCACATTGTCGGCGCGCGGCATGCCGTAATCCATGAACGAGCCCGCGAGCGGCTGGCCCGAGCCGAGATCGAGCGCGCATTCCTCCCACATCGCCTCGCCGATCCCCTGGGCCGCGCCGCCATGGGTCTGGCCGTGCACGATCAGGGGGTTGATGCAGCGCCCGACATCGTCGACCACCGAATAGCGGGTGATCTCGACGGCCCCGGTTTCGGGATCCACTTCGGCCTCGCAGACCGCACACCCGTTCGGAAAAACCGGCTCGTGCATTTCGTGCTCGGCGGTGACCGCGAGCGCGCCGTCGCGGCCGAGCCGCGCCGCCTCTGCCGCCAATTCGAGAAAATCGAAGCTGCGGTTGCGGCGCGGCGTCGAAAAGCGGCCCTCGGCGAACGCGACCTCGCCGGCATCGACCTCGAAGAGGCGTGCCGCGACGCGTTTACCGTTGTCGATCAGCGCGGGTGCCGCCTGAGCGAACAGGGTCGCGGTGTGGCGCATCGAGCGGCCGGAATGCGAGCCGCCGCCGACGCTGACGATATCGGTGTCGCCCATGACGATGTCGATCGCTTCGACCGGGACCGAAAGCAAGGCGGACGCAACCTGGGCAAAGCTCGTTTCGTGGCCCTGGCCGCTTGGCCCGGTGCCGATCACGATCTCGACCCGGCCCTCGGGCTTGACCGTAATCTCGGTCCGCTCGCGCGGCGCGCCGATCGAAGATTCGACGTAATTGGCAAAGCCGAGGCCGAGCAGCCGACCGCGCGCCTCCGCCTCGGCGCGGCGCACGGCAAACCCATCCCAATCGGCGATTTTCATCGCCAAATCCATGTTCGCCTCGTAGGTGCCGCTGTCGTAGCGGGCGCCGACCGCGTTCGGGTACGGCATCGCTTGCGGCGGGATCAGGTTTCTGCGGCGCAACGACACCCGGTCGGTCCCCAGCTCTCGCGCGGCGCGGTCGACCAGCCGCTCGATCGCATAGGTGACCTCGGGCCGGCCCGAGCTGCGATAGGCGTTGGTCGGCATCGTGTTGGTGAAGACGGCGCGCGAGCGCAGGCTGGCGGCCGGAATATCGTAATTGCCGGTGACCAATGCCGAGCCTTTGCCGAGCGGCGACAGCGAGGCGCAGCGCGCGCCGACATTGCTGACATTGTCGGCGCGCAAGGCGAGAAACCGGCCATCGCGATCGAGCGCCAGTGCGACGCGGGTCAAGAGATCGCGGCCTTGGTAGTCGCTCAAGAATACTTCCGAGCGGGTCGAGGTATATTTGACCGGCCTTCCGATCTTTTTCGATGCCCAGGCGACCAGCGCCGATTCGACATAGAGCCGGTTGCGCGTGCCAAAATTGCCGCCGACATCGAGCGACACGACGCGCACTTTCTCCGGAGCGACGCCCAGCACTTGGGCAAGCTCGATCTTTTGCCGCACCACGCCGCCGCTGCCGGCCCACAAGGTGTAGCGGCCAGTGGCGGGGTCGTGCTGGCCGAGGGCCGCGCGCGGCTCCATCGGCACGCCGGTGACCCGGCCGACATGAAACTCCATCGCCACGACATGGGCGGCCGCGGCAAAGGCGCGGTCCGTCGCCGCCCGGTCGCCGAACTGGGTATCGACGAGGACATTGTCCGGCACCTCGTCCCATAGGACGGGCGCCGCCGGCGCCAATGCCGATTGCGGCGAGACGACCTTTGGCAATGCTGCATAATCGACCGCGATTTGCTCGACCGCATCAAGCGCCTGCGCCACGGTCTCGGCCACGGCCATCGCCACCGCCTCACCGACATGGCGCACCCGGTCGAACGGCAAAGGCGGCTGCGGCCCGATAAAGATCGGCCCGCCGCCGGGGCCGGTCAGCTTCATGTCGTAGCGGGTCTGCGGCACCGGATTGTGCGGAATGGCGCCGAGCCCGTCGGCGCGGCAATCGGCGCCGGTGAAGATTCCGAGCACGCCGGGAAGCGCCTGCGCGCGGCTCGCATCGATCGCGACGATCCGGGCATGCGGATGCGGCGAGCGCAGGAATGCGGCATAGGCTTGCTCGGGCAACGTGAAATCGTCGCTGAACCGGCCCTTGCCGGTCAGGAGCCGCTGGTCCTCCTTGCGCCGCAAGGGCTGGCCGATGGCGCCGAGCGCCGTCAGATTTGCAATGTTGACCGCATCATTCATCGCTGCTCCCCCTGCCCGCGGGAGTGTAGCTCCGGATCCGGCCGTTGGCATCGGCGAGGAAACCGTCATGAGCGCACAAGCCAATCCCGCAGCCAAGATGAAACGGCGCGGCATCGCTGCCCTGGCAAAGGGCGGCACGCCGATCGTCGGACTCACCGCCTATACCGCGCCGATCGCGCGGCTGCTCGATCCGCATGTCGATTTTCTCTTGGTCGGGGATTCGCTCGGCATGGTGGTTTACGGTTTCGACAGCACCTTGCCGGTGACGCTCGACATGATGATCGCGCATGGCGGCGCGGTCATGCGCAGTTCGGCGCAGGCGCTCGTCGTCGTCGATCTGCCATTTGGCGGCTATCAGGAATCGCCCGAGCAGGCGTTTCGCAGCGCCGCGCGCATTCTCGCCGAGACCGGCTGCGGCGCCGTCAAGCTCGAAGGCGGACGCGAGATGGCCGAGACCGTGCGCTTTCTCGCCCGTCGCGGCGTGCCGGTCATGGGGCATGTCGGGTTGATGCCGCAATCGGTCAACGCCGCGGGCGGGTTCAGGGTGCAAGGCCGCGGCGAGGTCGCCGCCGAGCGGGTCATGGCCGACGCCACCGCGATCGCCGAGGCGGGCGCTTTTGCGATCGTCATCGAAGGGACGATCGAGCCGGTCGCGCGCGCGATCACGGCGGCGGTGCCGGTACCGACCATCGGCATCGGCGCCTCGCCCGCCTGTGACGGGCAAATCCTCGTCACCGACGATGTGCTCGGCCTCTACGCCGAGTTCACACCGCGCTTTGTCAGGCGCTATGCCGAATTGGCACCCTTGGTCTCCACCGCCGCCGAAGCCTACGCCGCCGATGTCCGCACCCGCCGTTTTCCCGGCCCTGAGCACTGCTTCGGCACCAAGTGACGCGGTCCCGCGCCGGCGGTCACCGAAATTTGAGGTGCGTCCGCGCCGTGGACACGCCACCTGTGACGCGGCGTTCGTATCGCAGCAGCAGGGGAGAGGCATCATGCGCTGGACATCGATTTTCGCTTTCATCCTGGCTGCGGCAGTGGCCATGCCGGCCTTCGCTCAGACTCCGCCCGCCGGAAAGCGGACATTCGTCCGCGGCACCGTCGAAAAGCTCGACGGTCAGGTGCTGACGGTCAAGGAACGCGGCGGCGATACCGCAGCGATCACCTTGGCGCCGAATTTCGCGGTCGTAACCCTGGTCAAAAAGAGCCTCAGTGACATCAAGCCCGGCGATTTTGTCGCCTCGACCGGGATCAAGGACAAGGACGGCAAGCTCCATGCGATCGAGGCCCGTATTCTTCCCAAACCGACCGCCGATGGGGGGCGGCAATACGCCTGGGACCTGACGCCCGACAGCGTTATGACCAACGCCACGGTCGGCACCGTCACCCAGGCGCCGGAGGGCGCGGTGTTGCACGTCAAGTTCAAAGGCGGCGAATCCGAATACAGCATCGGCCCCGATGTGCCGGTGCTCGCCACCGCGCCGGGCGACAAGGGCCTCCTAAAGCCGGGTGCTGCGGTATTTGTCATCGCGCTGAAGCATCCTGATGGCAGCATCACCTCGGGCCGGCTCTACGCCGAAAAGGACGGCGTCAAGCCGCCGATGTAGCTTTCGAGCCGCACGGAGCGTGCCGAAGCGAGGGGAAATGTATCCGTGGTGTGATTACGGCGGCCGTGTATCGCCGTTGAAGCTGGCGGTCTTTGTCGCGCTCTTTGTGCCTGCGATCTGGGTCCTGTTCGCCTATGCCTTTGGTCTCCTCGGCGCGCGGCCGTTGAACGAGGCGATCCACCAGATCGGGTTGTGGACGATCCGGCTGATTTTTCTGGCGTTGGCGGTCACGCCATTGCGCCAGATCCTGCAATGGCCGCGCCTGCTGCTGGTGCGGCGGATGATCGGCGTCGCCGCCTTCGCCTATGTGCTGCTGCATTTCTCGCTCTATGTCACGAGCCAGGCGTTTGATTTCGGCAAGGTGGCGAGCGAGATCGCATTGCGCATCTATCTGACGATCGGCTTTACGGCACTCCTCGGTCTCGCCGCCTTGGCCGCGACCTCGACCGACGGCATGGTCCGCCGGCTCGGCGCCCGGCGCTGGCAACGCCTGCACCGCCTCGTCTACGCAATCGGCGTGCTTGCCGTCATTCATTATTGCTTCCAGTCGAAGCTCGACGAATGGCAGCCGACGATCATGGGCGGCCTTTTGGCCTGGCTACTCGGCTACCGGCTGCTGCTGTGGCGCTTTGGCCGGCGGGGGCGTTTGGCGCTCGCCTGGGTCGGTGCGTTGGGGCTCGCCGCGGCGCTCGCCACGGCACTTGCCGAAGCTCTTTATTTCCGGCTCGCCTTTCACGCTCCGCTGTTGCGCGTGCTGGGAGCCGACCTGTCGCTCGAAACCGGCATCCGGCCGGCCATCGTGGTGCTGACCGTCGGGCTCGCGGTCACCGTCGCCGGCGCGCTGCGCGAGGTGACGGCGCGTCCGGCAAAGCGGCGGCTGCGCCCGGCCTGAGCCAGCAGGGTGCAGAAAAATGCGGCGTTCCTGTATCAGCACCCTTCGAGACGGCCCTTCGGGCCTCCTCAGGGTGAGGCAAGTCCTTCAGACAGACGACCTTATCCTGAGGAGCTCTCCGCGGGAGCGCGTCTCGAAGGATGTGGAACCGCTCCAGCTCAACGTTTTTCTGTGCCCGGCCTGAGCTAGGCGACGCCGTTAAGCGCGAAATCGAAGATGTCGAAATTGCGCAGCCCGCCGGCCGCGGCGCGGCTTTGGTATTCGGGGGTTAGCGGCCGGGACAGGATGAACGGCACGCGCCGTTCGCCCTCTCCGCCATGCGAGCGCAGCCGGTGGCCGGCGAGGCCGGACAGGTCGTGGTCGGCTTGCGCCGCGCCGATCGCGGTTGCGGCATCGCCGAGAACGACAAAATCGGCCTCGCGGTCGAACGGCAATTCAAGCCGTTCCGCGGCCGCGGCGCGGTCGAGTACTGCCGCCACACCGGGCAATGTGGCGCTCGCCGCCATCATCGCCGCGATGTCGCGCGCGTCGCGGGCATAAACGCGCACAAACGAGCCGAGGGCACCATGATGGCGCACAAACGGGTCGGTGATCGGGCAGATCACCCGCGCACGCCCGGCGCCAAAGCGCGTGCAAAGCTCGTCTTCGAGAAAAATCAGGCGCGGCTTGTCGTTCATGCCGTGATCGGCGACGAGGCCGACCACCGCATCCATTTCGACAAAGCGCGCCACCCGCTCGTCGAGCGCCTGATGAAACGCGTCGGCTTCGGGATCGCCTGGCGCATGCGCGTGCTGCACAAAATCCGACAATGACAGATAGAGGAGGTGCGCCGCCCCGCGCTCGATGAGCCGCAGCCCGGCATCGAGCACATAGAGCGACAGATCGGCCGAATACATGTCGGGCCGGGGGCGCCCGACCATCGCCTCGGTCGCGGAGTCGGCGCATTCCGATGAAACCGAAATTCCGTCCAGGTTGCGGCCGAGGAGGCGCCGCAACTTGTCCTTGGCGGTGACCGCGGCGACCGCGACGCCCGCTTGCGACATCAACCCCAAAATCGTCTCGCTGCGCATCAATTCCGGGTCGGTCATCATGATTTTCCGGTGGGTGTCGCGGTCGAGGCAGTAATTGCCGGCGATGCCATGCACCGCCGGCGGTGCCCCGGTTACGATCGAGACGTTGTTCGGATTGGTGAAAGTCGGCATCGCCGCGACCGCGGTGCCGAGAAAACCGCTGCGCGCAAATCCGTCAATCGTCGCGAAGACGCCATCGGCAATGCCCCGCTCGATATAGGCCGGGTCGCAGCCGTCGGCGCAGATGACCACCGTCGGCCGCCGCGGCTTGCGATAATGCCGCCCGTTCAGCTCGATCGCTTCCGGCATCCGATGCCTCCCGATTCCTCGTGGCCTCAAATCATATGGAGAGGTGATGCAGCTTGTGTACGCTCGCGGCGATGAAAGCCCGAGCCCGCGACCACTTCAACGCTGCTGGCGCGGGCGCGATAAGCTGATATCGTGAACCGAAACATACCGCTTACACAGCAGGAGAACGGCGACATGGCTTCGAACGGCAGGGTGGCTCTGGTGACGGGCGGCGGCAGCGGCATCGGCAAGGCCTCGGCGCTCGCATTGGCCCGCGAGGGGTTTGCGGTCGTCGTTGCCGGACGACGGCCGGAGCCGTTGCAAGCGGTGGTTTCCGAGGTCGAGAGCAGGCAAGGCCGGGCGCTCGGCGTGCCAACCGATGTCGGCAACCCGGATTCGGTGCGAGCGCTCTTTGCCAAGACCAAGGAGACCTACGGCCGCCTCGACGTGCTGTTCAACAATGCCGGCTTTGGCGCCGCCGCCCCGATCGAGGAGTTGGAGTTCGAGCGCTGGCAAGCGGTGGTAGCGTCGATCCTGACCGGCTCGTTCCTGTGCACGCAGGAAGCCTTCAAGATCATGAAGGAGCAGAAGCCGATGGGCGGGCGGATCATCAACAACGGCTCGATCTCGGCGCATGTGCCGCGGCCCAACTCGGTCGCTTATACCTCGTGCAAGCACGCGATCACCGGATTGACCAAATCCACCTCGCTCGACGGCCGCAAATACGACATTTCCTGCGGCCAGATCGATATCGGCAACGCGTTGACCGAAATGACCCAGCGGATGACCCGCGGTGTGCCGCAGGCGAACGGCACCGTCATGGTCGAGCCGACGATGGACGTCGAGAACGTTGCTCGCGCCATCGTCTTCATGTCGAGCGTGACCCCGGAGGCCAATGTCCAGTTCATGACCGTGATGGCCACGAAAATGCCGTTTGTCGGCCGCGGCTAGGCTAGGGTCCCACCCTTGGTCCCCTTGGCCGGACTTGATCCGGCCAGCCACGTCTTTTCGGTGCGCTCCGCCACGCGGGCACCAGACGTGGATGCGCGGGTCAAGCCCGCGCACGGGGTATCTGCGATTACTTCGAGCGCATCGCACAGAACCGGTTTTGCCGAACCGGACAGTCGCGGGTTAAGCACGCGGAAGGGGTATGTGCGGTTGGTCCCGCCTTCTCGTCCGGTCAAGCTGGCCGAGACGCAGAAAAAGGTGACCTCCCGCGATTGCTACTCGGCCTCCTCGTCCTCGATGGCGCTTTCGTGCCAATGGCGCAGCAACAGGCGCGAGAGGCCGTCGAGGACGAGGTAAATGATGATGCCGGTCGCCGATAAGAGAAAGAGGGCGGCGAAGAGCCGCGGGATGGCGAGGCGGTAGCCGGCTTCGAGGATGCGAAAGGCAAGCCCGGTCTCGCTGCCGCCGGTGCCGGCGACAAATTCGGCGACGACCGCGCCGATCAATGCGAGCCCGCCGCTGATCCGCAGACCCGCGAGAAAATACGGGAGCGCGGTCGGCAATTTCAGATAGCGCAAAGTCTGCGTCGGGGTGGCGCCATACAGGCGAAACAAGGCGAGGAGATTGCGGTCGGCACTATTAAGCCCGACCGTCGTGTTGGCGACGATCGGAAAAAACGCGACAATCCAGGCGCAGAGGAGAAGCGCCAGAAAGGGCTGCCGGACCCAAATGATGATCAGCGGCGCGATCGCTACGACCGGCGTCACCTGCAGGATCACGGCATAGGGAAAGAGGCTCAGCGCCAGAACGCGGGACAGCGAAAAGACGAGCGCGATCGCACCCCCCAAGATCGCGGCGGCCGCCAGCGCCGCCAAGGTGACGCGCAACGTCACCAGGAGCGAGCCCAGGAGGCTCGGCCCGTCGGTCCACAGGGCGCGCGCGATCGCCAGCGGCCCGGGCAGAATGTAAACCGGGATCGTCTCGACGCGAACCACTGCCTCCCACAGAGCCAGAAACACCACGCCGACCGCGACCGGGGCGGCGGCACGCCACAACTCGGCAGATTTCCGGCGCCTCATGACCGGCTGATCTCCGCTGTTTCGCGACGGCTGCAACGAAACACGTCCCGCCGGATAGCGGCAACGGCCATGCGCAGCGCGCGGCGCGATTTCGGCAAGGCAGGGTCGCGCCGGCCGAAGGGCAACCCATGGTTTCGCGCTCGACCGGGCGTGGGATTTGTCGGAGCATCGGGCGCATGCGTAAATTCCCCGCCTTCGGCCGCGACGCCAAGGTCAACGGCCTCCTCGGCGCCGGCCATTTCCTGTCGCACTTCTACCAGCTCTGCCTGCCGCCCTTGTTCATCGTCTGGCAAAAGGCGTTCGCGGTGTCGTTTGCCGAATTGGGCCTGGCGATGGCGGTCATGGCGGCGGCTGCAGCGCTGATGCAGACGCCGATGGGATTTTTTGTCGACCGCTGGGGCGCGCGGCCGTTTCTGGTCGGCGGCACCGCGCTGATGACCCTGTCGATCGCGGCGATGGGGCTCGCCACCAGCTATTGGCAGATCGTGGCGCTCGCCCTCCTTTCCGGGGTCGGCAATTCGGTGATCCATCCCGCCGATTATGCCATTCTCAGCGGCTCGATCGACCGTGCCCGGCTCGGCCGTTCCTTCGCCTTTCACACCTTTGTCGGCAATATCGGCTTTGCCGCCGCACCGCCGGCGACCGCCGCGCTCGCACTTCTCCTCGGCTGGCGTGGCGCGCTGCTCCTGGTCGGCCTCCTCGGCGTGCCGGTGGTGCTGACAATCCTGTGGCAGAGCCGCATTCTCGTCGATCAGCGGCACGAGCCGCGGCCGCGCCGGGACCCAGCCGGGTCCGGCGCGCGGCTGCTGCTCGGCCGCTCGGTCATGATGTTCTTCGCGTTTTTCATGGTGTCGTCGATGGCCGGCGCCGGGGTGCAGTCATGGCTGATCACGGTCTTGCACCGCGCGCACGGGATGCCGGTCGCCGCCGCCTCTTCGGTGCTGACGGGTTACATGGTCGGTGCGATCTGCGGCGTCCTGATCGGCGGCTGGGTTGCCGACCGGACCGACCGGCATCTGCCCTTTGTCGTCGTGCTGACGACCGGGGCGGCGGCGATCCTCCTCTGGGTCGGGCTCGTGCCGCTGGCCCACTGGACCGGTGTCGCAGTGATGTTCGCCGGCGGTGTCATGACCGGGGCGAGCCGGACGCCGCGCGACGTGATGGTCAAGGACGCCGCGCCGCCGGGAGAGATCGGCAAGGTCTTCGGCTTTGTCAGCTCGGGCATGTCGCTGGGCGGTGCGATCATGCCGGTGCCCTACGGGCTCATCATCGACGCCGGTCGGCCGCAGCTGGTGCTGGTCGTCGCCGCCGCGCTGCTGATGGCCAGCCTCCTCTGCGCCGGCGGTGCCCGTCTGCGCTTCCGCCGCGTCCCGGTCCCCGCCCCTGCCGAATAAAGCACGAACCGTGGGTTGACCGGCGCCCAGCTCCTCTACCCGCTGCGCTCCGCGGCACCGCTCGGCACGCGCACACCCGTCGCCGCCGACGATTAGCACCGGCGCTTGAGCCGGCCCGGCCGTGGCCGATCACGGTGCTGCCGGCAGCGACCCTCCCCCGCGCCGCCCCTCTCTCGACCGGCGACGCGCCGGCCGGTATCGTAATTACCGCCGGCCCGAAGCGGGACCGGAGCAGGGCGGCGGCTGCGGCCGGCCGGGAGGACGGGATGATCACACTGATTGTAAATGGGGCGCGGCATCGGCTCGATATCGAGCCGGAAACGCCGCTTTTGTGGGTCGTGCGCGACGAGTTGGGGCTGACCGGCACCAAATTCGGCTGCGGCATCGCGCAATGCGGCTGCTGCACCGTCCATGTCGAGGGCGAGGCGGTGCGCTCATGCTCGCTCGCGGTCGGCGATGTCGACGACAAAAGCATCACGACGATCGAAGGCCTGTCGCCCGACAGCAAGCATCCGGTGCAAGTCGCCTGGCAGGCCCTCGACGTGCCGCAATGCGGCTATTGCCAATCGGGCCAGATCATGGCCGCCGCGGCGTTTCTGCAGCGAAACCCGAACCCGAGCGACGCCGACATCGACGCCGGGATCACCAATATCTGCCGCTGCGGCACCTATCCGCGCATCCGGGCGGCGATCCACCGGGCCGCCGCGCTGATCAAGGCGTGAGGAGGCGGGACATGGACGGAAATATCGCCGCGCCCGCTCTGTCGCGGCGCCACTTCATCGTCACCGCACTGACCGCGGCGGGCGGGCTCGCAATCGGCATGGCGCCCGTCCGGGCAGCACCGATCGCGGCTCAGCCGTGGAGCCCGGAGAACGCCGATCCGCGCGAATTCAACGCCTGGCTCGTCATCGAGCCCGACGACACGATTGTCATCCGCTATCCGCGCTCGGAAATGGGTCAGGGCAGCTTTACGGCGTTGCCGATGATGGTCGCCGAGGAGCTCGAAGCCGACTGGTCCAAGGTCAGGGCCGAGTTCGCCTCGGCCAACCGCAATTTGCGCGAGGGCCTCGTTTACGGCAAGGACATGTCTTCGGTCGGGAGCCATTCGGTGCGCTTCTCGCACCAGCAGATGGCGCAGGTGGGAGCCTCGGCGCGGGTGCGGCTCGTGCTCGCCGCAGCCAGGCGCTGGGGCGCGGCCGCGGCCGAGTGCGAGGCAAAGCTCGGCCGCGTCGTGCACACGCCGACGGGCAAGAGCCTCGGCTACGGCGCGCTCGCCGCAGACGCCGCCACAGTCACGCCCGACAAAGAGCCGGAGCTGAAGCGACCCGAGCGCTGGACGCTCGCCGGGACGCCGAAGCCGCGCCTCGATGTGCCGCTCAAGATCAACGGCAGCGCCGCCTACGGCATCGACACCAAAGTGCCGGGAATGGTCTATGCCGCGGTGATCGGCTGCCCGGTGCCGGGCGGCACGGTCAAGGCGGTCGATGACGGGGCGGCAAAGGGGCTGCGCGGCGTCGAAGCCGTGCTGAACCTCGACACCGCGGTCGCGGTCGTCGCCGACCGGTTCTGGCGCGCCAAGCGGGCGGTCGAGGCGTTGCGGGTCGAGTGGAACGCCGGTGCCGGCGTGGGGAGCGACAGCGCTGAATTTGCCAAGGCGTATCGCGCGGCGCTCGACGGACCGGCGGCGACGGCGCGCAACGACGGGAATGTCGAAGAGGCGATGCGGGGCGCCGCCAAGCGCATCGAGGCGGTCTACGAGGTGCCCTATCTAGCGCACGCGCCGATGGAGCCGCTTAACGCCACGGCGCATTGGCGCCCCGACCGGCTCGACGTCTGGATCGGGACTCAGAACGCGCTCGGGACTTTGAACGCAGCGGCCAAGGCGGCGGGCCTTCCGCCGGAGAAAGTCTTTATCCACAACTGCTTTTGCGGCGGCGGCTTTGGCCGGCGCTCGTTCAACGACGAGATGGCGCAGGCGATCCGAGTGTCCAAAACCATCGGCAAGCCGGTCAAGCTCGTCTGGACGCGCGAGGAAGACATCTGCCACGACCGCTTCCGGCCGCAGGCGGCGATCCGATTCCGGGCCGCGTTTGCCGCCGACGGCACGCCGACCGGTCTCGACATCCGCACCGTGGTCGGCTCGTTGCTGCGTTCGCTGGGCCGCAGCAAGGTCGAGAGCGGCATTGAGCCGATGGCGGTCGAAGGGCTCGCCAACTCGCCCTATGCGGTCGCCGGCACGCGGGTCGATTGCGTCTTGAAAAACACGCATATCCCGGTGTCGTTCTGGCGCTCGGTCGGCAGCTCGCAAAACGCGTTCGCGATCGAGAGCTTTATCGACGAGATGGCCCATGCGGCGGGGCAGGACCCCTATCAATTCCGCCGCAAATTGCTGGAACATCGCGCTGATTTTATCAAGGTGCTCGATACCCTCGCTGAAAAGGGCGGTTGGGGAAAGCCGCTCCCCGCCGGCATGGGGCGCGGTATTGCGATCCACGAATGCTACGGCTCGGTCGTGGGGGCTGTCGCCGAGGTCGCGGTCAAGGACGGCCGGGTCCGGGTCGATCGGGTCGTCGTGGCGCTCGATTGCGGTCACGCGGTCAACCCGCTGACCATCGCCGAGCAGCTCGAGGGCGGCACGATCTGGGGCCTCTCGGCAGCACTCTACGGCAAGAACACGGTCAGGGACGGCGCCATCGTCGAGACCAATTTCGACACCTACCCGGTCGTGCGCATGGCCGACGCACCAAAGATCGAAACTTATCTGGCCCTGACCGGCGGCAAGAAATGGGGCGGGGTCGGCGAACCCGGTGCGGCCCCGGTTGCCCCCGCCGTCACCAATGCGATCTTTGCCGCAACCGGCAAGCGCATCCGGCAATTGCCCATCCGCGACACCGACCTCTCCGGCCGCGCGTAATCGCGGATAAAAGTTGCGTTTGAGGTGGGTTTGTCTTAGCGTTATTCAACCTGCTGCCGGGGGCCAGGACCATCGGCGGGCCGGGGCGGTCGGCCCTTGGCGGATGCGACCGACAAAACCCAACAAAGGGGAGACAGATTCAATGATCAGCACATCGTTTGCGGCCGGACGGCGCAACAGCGCAGTCGCCGCGATCCCGTTTGCGGCGCTCCTCCTCTCGGCTTGCGTGTCGCAGAGCAGCTATGACGAGCTGCAGGCGCAAAACCAACAGCTTCAGGCGCAGAACCAGCAGCTTCAGGCGCAACTCGGCGCGGCGCAGCGCGAGGCCCAATTTGTCGAAGCCGGCGACCTGTTGTTCCCGCCGGGCGGCTTTCAGCTGAGCCCGGCCGGCCAGGCCGAGCTGGCCAACAACATCGCGCCCAAGCTCAGAGGGCTGGTCAACGCCAAGGTCGTGGTCTATGGCTACACCGACAACACGCCGGTCGGTCCCGAACTGAGACGCGCCGGGATCAACGACAATCTGACGCTATCATCACGGCGCGCCGGTGCAGTCGTAACCTACCTGATCTCCCAAGGGGTCAACCCGAACATCATCTCGGCCAAAGGCTTTGGCGACACCCATCCGGTGGCGCCGAACGACACGCCGGCCGATCGGGCCAAGAACCGGCGCATCGTGATCACGATCCAGGGTCCTGGCGCTCCCGCCGGCTGAGGTCCGCAGCTGCGCACCCGCAGAACGCGTGGGGGGCGGAAGCGCCAGCACTAGCTTCGGCCCGCTCGCGCCCGTGCGTGAAAAGCCGCGTACCCAAGTCTAATCGCCGTGCCTGAGACCGCTTCGATATAGCAGGGGCAACGGAGCGCCGATGTGGGGGTGTCTGGCGGGTCCCAATCGGCTCGTGCAAGTGCCTCGTGCGGCGTTTGCAGCTCCCGAATCACGCCTGTGGCTGCTGTTTTGACCGCAAAATGACGCGAAGCCGCTATTCCCCACGGGCCGGCCGATGTAAACCCTTGCCCCATTCCGTACCTTGCGGTCGGGTGCCGTGGTTGGGGGTCGTACCGCTCGCGCGTTGGACCGGCGTGGTCGGACGCCGGGTATTCGGGGGTAGATCGGCGAGATGAGGGGAACGCTGGCGGCTGCGCCCGCCGGACCTGTCGCCGCCGCGCACGCCGTGCTAACCCGCCGCTGGCGGGCCGCCGCGGTGCTCGTGCCGCTGTTGCTCGGCGGCTGCATGGTCGGACCGGATTTCAAGTCGCCCACGCCACCGATCGCCCAACACTATCTCGAAGACGGCAACCCGTCGGTCGAGACCCGCAGCCAGGAATACCGCGACTGGTGGAAAGTGTTCCACGACCCGGTGCTCGACCGGCTGATCGCGACCGCCTACAACCAAAACCTGACGCTCATCGCCGCCGGCACACGGGTGTTACAGGCGCGGGCCGAGCTCGGTGTGGCGATCGGCGAGTTCTATCCGCAATCGCAGCAGGCGACGAGCAACCTGATCTATCTGCGCCCGAGCCACAGCGACCCGACTGCGGCACCCCAGAGCCTTGTCAAGCCGGGCTTTTGGCGCGCCTCGCTCGGCGCTTCGATCGATTGGGAGCTCGATTTCTGGGGCAAGTTCCGCCGCGCCATCGAATCGGCCGACGCCGCCTATCTCGCCTCGATCGCGAGCTATGACGACGTGCTCGTCACTCTCCTGGGTGATGTGGCCACGACCTATATCGGCATCCGCACCTTGCAGACCCAGATCGCGATCGCCCGCGACAACATCGTCAAGCAGAAAAAAGCGCTTGCGATTGCCGAGGCGCGGTTCCACGGCGGGGTCGCCACCAAGCTCGACGTCTATCAGGCGCAAAACGTGCTCGGCCAGACCGAGGCCACGGTGCCGCAGCTGACCGCGCAGCTGAAGCAAGGTCTCGACGCGCTGCGCGTGCTGCTCGGGATGGCACCGCAGCCGCTCGACAACTTGCTGCGTGGGCCGGGCACGATCCCGGTGCCGCCGGAGAATGTCGCGGTTGGCATACCCGCCGACCTCGTCCGCCGACGGCCCGACATCCGCGCCGCCGAACTGGCGGCAGCGGCGCAGAGCGCCCAGATCGGCGTCGCCAAGGCCGATCTCTTTCCGGCGTTTACATTGCTAGGCACGTTCGGGACCGTTTCCGCCAATGTCGCCGGGAGGAAGCTCAGCGATATCGTGATGGGCCGCGGCATCACCTTTGCCTTTGGCCCGTCGTTTCAGTGGAACATCCTGAATTATGGGCAGATCACCAACACCGTGCGCGTCCAGGATGCGAAATTGCAGGAGCTTTTGGTCGATTACCAAAACGCGGTGCTGAAAGCGCAGCAGCAGGTCGAGGACGGTCTGGCGAATTTTCTGCAAGGGCGCGAGCAGGTCGATTTTTTGCGCCAGAGTGTGGCGGCGGCCAATGCCGCACTCGGTCTCGCCTTTCTGCAATACCAGCTCGGCACCCGCGATTTCACGACGGTGCTGACCGCCGAGCAGAACCTCTATACCGCCGAGAACGATCTCGCCACCGCCTCGGGCGGGGTCTCGACCGGGCTCGCCTCGGTCTATCGCGCCTTGGGCGGCGGCTGGCAGATCCGTGACAACAACGAGTTCGTGCCGGTGGCGACGCAGCGGGAGATGACGACGCGCACCGATTGGGGCAGTGTGCTGCCGCCCCCGGAGGCGCCGCAGCCGCCGGCGCCGGGACTGCCGGGTCCGGCCGAGGTGAGCTCGAAGGTTCGGCCGCCGCAATGGTGAGGGTGTCGTGAGAATACTGTGCGCGTTCTTGCGGCGTCGGACGCAGGTAGGGGTTGCGCTTGCGGTCCTTCTCGCAATCCTGGGCTTTGTCGCCGTGACCCGAATCTGGCCGATCTACCCGCTAACGGCGACCGCCGTCGCCGAGCCGAAACCGGGGCCTTCCTCGCGGCAGATGCCGGCGGTGTCCCCGACCCCGGTTCAGCTGACGTCGCCCGCCGCCGTCCCGGTGCCAGTCGTCCTGCCCAAACTGCAATCGGTGACGGATTACGTCGAAATCACCGGCAACGCCCAGGCCGTCAACGCGGTCAAGCTCGTCGCCCGTGTCGAAGGCTACCTCGAAAAGCTGCATTATGAGGATGGCGCCTTTGTCAAAAAGGGCGATCTCCTGTTCACGATCCAGCAGGACCAATACAAGTATCAATTGCAGCAGGCTCAGGCCCAGGTCTTGGCCCAGCAGGCCGCGCTCGCCTACGCCAAGACCGAGCTCGCCCGCTATACGGCGCTCGTCAAAAAGGACGCCGCGACCCAGACCGAGGTCGACCATTGGCATTTCGAGCGGCTGAGCGCCGACGCCCAGCTGATGAACGCGCAGGCGCAGGTCGGCACCGCCAAGCTCAATCTCGGCTACACCGAGGTGCGCGCCCCGTTCGACGGCATCGTCGGCAAGCACCTGATCGACCCGGGCAACGTCGTTGGCGGCGGCGGCCAACAGGCCGCACTCGCCGAAATCACCCAGCTCAACCCGATCTATGTGGTCGCCAATCTGAGCGAGCAGACCGTCCTCAAGATCCGGCAGAATTTGGACCAGCGCCGGCTGACCCTGGCCGACCTGCACAAGGTGCCAGTCGATGTCGGGCTGTCGAACGAGCAGGGCTACCCGCATCGCGGCACGATCGAATATGTGGCGCCGGCGCTCGACCCGGCGACCGGGACGCTCCTGGTGCGCGGCATCCTCGACAATCCGGACCGGGTCCTGCTGCCCGGCTTTTTTGTGCGCATGCGGCTGCCGATGGGCCGCGTCGATAAAAGCGCGCTCTTGGTGCCGGACCGCGCGTTGCAGACCGATCAGGGCGGCCGCTACCTCTTGGTGCTCGACAAGGACGATGTCGTGCGGCAGCGCTATGTCGGGCTCGGCGGACTGATCGGCGCGCTGCGCGTCGTGACTTCGGGATTGACGCCGGAGGACCGCGTCGTCGTCGGCGACCTGTGGCGCGCCACCCCCGGCACCAAGGTGACGCCAAAGCCGACCACGATCGAGGCCGCGACCGCCACGCCGGGTTAGCCGACATGATCTCGAAATTCTTTATTGAACACCCGGTGCTGGCCAATGTGCTGGCGATCGTGCTGGTGCTGATCGGTGCGATCTGCGTTTTTCGCCTGCCGGTCGCGCAATACCCGAACGTGACGCCGCCGACGGTGCAGGTCACGACCCGCTACCCTGGTGCAAGCCCGCAGACTGTCGTCGATACGATCGCCTTGCCGATCGAATTGCAGGTCAACGGCGTCCCCGGCATGATCTACATGGAGTCGACGAGCGCCTATGACGGTACCTACGTGCTGACCGTCAGCTTCGACATCGGCTCCGACCCGAATATGGACCAGGTGCTGGTGCAAAACCGGGTCAACAACGCCCTCGCACAATTGCCCGAGGCGGTGCAGGCGCAGGGGGTCGCGATCCGCGCCAAATCCTCCTCGATCCTGGAATTCGTGACCCTCGATTCGCCCGACAAGTCGCGCGACGCGCTCTTTATGTGGAATTACGCGACGATCAACCTCGTCAACGAATTGGCGCGGCTGCCTGGCGTCGGCAACGTCAACGTGATGGGGGCCGGCGAATATTCGATGCGGATTTGGATGGACCCGCAAAAGCTCTATACCTACGGCCTCGTGCCCTCGGATGTGATCCGGGTCGTCCGCCAGCAGAGCCAAGAGGTCGCCGCCGGCCAAGTCGGCATGCCGCCCGCGCCCAAGGACCAGCAATTCCAGTATACGGTCGATATTCAGTCGCGCCTCGACGACCCCAGCCAATTCGGCGACATCATCGTCAAGGACCAGACCGCGCAGGGCGGCCGGCTCGTCCGCTTGAAGGACGTGGCGCGGATCGATCTCGGCGCGCAGACCTATTCCCAGGACTTCAAGCTCGGCGGCAAGCCCGCCGCCGGGATCGCCATCTACCAGACCCCCGACGCCAATTCGCTGAAGGTGGCGGCTGAAGTCGATAAGAAGATGGCGGAATTGGCGCGCCGCTTCCCGCCCGGCCTCCATTACAGCATCCCTTACAACACGACGATCTTTGTCAAGAATTCGATCAACGAGGTCTACAAGACCTTGTGGCAAGCCGGGGTCTTGGTGCTGATCGTGATCTTGGTCTTTTTGCAGAATTTCCGCGCGACCTTGGTGCCGGCGACGACGGTCCCGGTCACGATCATCGGCGCCTTTGCCGGCATGGCCGCCCTCGGCTACACGGTCAACCTCTCGACCTTGTTCGCGCTGATCCTCGCGATCGGCATCGTCGTCGATGACGCGATCGTCATCGTCGAAGGCGTGTCGAAATATATCGAAGAGGGGATGAACGGCCACGACGCCGCGATCCGGGCGATGAACGAATTGTTCGGGCCGATCATCGGCATCACCCTCGTCTTGATGGCGGTGTTTTTGCCCTCGGCCTTTGTCCCGGGCTTGAGCGGCCAAATCTTTGCGCAGTTTGCGCTCGTCATTGCGGTGACGGCGCTGATCAGCGCGGTCAATGCCGCGACCCTCAAACCCACGCAATGCGCGCTGTGGCTGCGCCCGCCGGTGCCGCCCGAAAAGCGCAATTTTTTCTACCGCGGCTTCAACCACACTTACGCTCGGATGGAGCGTGCCTATGCGTGCCTGATCGGCCGCATGGTGCGGGTGAGCGGGCTGATGGTGCTGATCGGCGTCGTGCTCGCGGTGATCGCGGTCTGGGGCATCGCGCGGCTGCCGACCGCGTTCATCCCGAACGAAGACCAGGGCTATGTGATGATCGCCGCCCAGCTGCCCGACGGGGCGAGCCTCGGCCGCACCACGGCCGCCCTCGATTGGGCGACCAAGATTGCGCAAGAAACGCCGGGTGTCGAGCAGGTAATCGCGATTTCAGGACTGTCGGCGCTCGACAATTTCGCCGACCTCGCCAATGCCGGCGTCTGTTTTGTCATGTTCAAGCCGTGGGACGAACGCAGCAAAAAGCAGGGGACCGACATCATCTCGATTGCCGAGCATTTACAGAATACGCTGAACTCGGCGCCCGACGGCCGGCTTTTCGTGCTGCCGCCGCCGCCGATTCAGGGCATCGGCAATGCCGGCGGGTTTCAGATGCAGGCGGAGCTCCTGGGCGGCAGCTTCGATTATCAAAAGCTCAACAACGCTACCCAGGCGATCGTCAAAAAGGCCGAGGCCGATCCCGGCTTGACGCATGTGCTGACCACGTTTCGGCCGAGCGCGCCGCAGGTTGCCGTAACCGTCGATCGCGACCGGGCGCAAACCCTGCGGGTTTCGGTTGGCGACGTGTTTTCGGCGCTGACCTCCTATCTCGGCTCGACCTATGTGAACCAGTTCAACAAGTTCGGCCTGTCGTTGCAGGTCTACGCCCAGGCCGATTCGAAGTTCCGGCTGCGCCCCGACGATTTGTTGAACCTCTATGTGCGCAGCCAGGACAACCAGATGGTTCCGATCGGGGCGGTGGCGCATCTGAGCTCGGTCGTCGGCCCGCCACTCGTCACTCTTTACAACCTTTTCCCGTCGGCGACGATCGTCGGTGCCCCGGCGCGCGGCTTCAGCTCCGGTCAGGCGCTGACGACGATGGAGGGGATCGCCGACAAGAGCTTGCCGGCCGGGCTCGCCTATCAATGGACGGCGATGTCGTACCAGGAAAAGCTGACCGGCAACCAGCTTTATTACCTGTTCGGCTTGTCGGTGCTGCTCGTCTATCTGGTGCTTGCCGGCCAGTACGAAAGCTGGCTTTTGCCGCTGTCGGTATTGTCGGCGGTTCCGCTTGCCCTATTGGGACCGGTCGTCACCCTGACGGCTCTCGGCGTCGCCAACAACCTTTACACCCAGATCGGCCTCATCCTGATGATCGCGCTTTCGGCCAAAAACGGCATTTTGATCGTCGAGGTCGCGCGCGAGAGCCGGATGGTGCACGGGAAGCCCATCCTCGACGCCGCGGTCGAAGCCTCGCAGCTGCGCTTCCGGCCGATCCTGATGACCTCCTTTGCCTTTGGCATGGGGGTCTTGCCATTGGTGTTCGCCACCGGGGCCGGGGCGGTTTCGCGCATCTCGCTGGGCCTCAGCGTGTTCAGCGGCATCATCGCCTCGACCTGCCTGGCGGTCTTGTTCGTGCCCTCGTTCTTTGCCGTGCTGCAACGCCTCGACGAGGCGCGCAAAGCACGCAAGGCGCCGGCCGCGGCAGTCAAAGCCGCAGAATAAGCCGCCGCCGCGATTGACGCGGTGCGGGCTTGTGTCTATATCGGTGCCGCCAATGGGGATGGAGCCTCCCCGAAACCGCCGCAAGGCTGATAGCTCCTGCTGCTGAACAAAAGCGGCGGGAGCATGCCGGGCCCGCCGCCGAGGTGGGTCGTCCTCCTCGACAACTCGGTTCACCGCATGCGGCGCCGTCTGGGCCGGCATGCGCTTGGAGGCGGCGATGGCGACACCACGAGGCGGTCGCGAGTCGGGCTCGCGATGACCTTCCACAGCATTTTGCACCGGCACGACTGCGCCGACACGCCGATGGCGCAGGCCGTGGCGCCGCAGCATTTTCGTGACCTGAACCTCGATCACGTCGTAGCCGCGGTTACGGCGGGCCGCGACGAATACGACCTCGCGCTCTTTTTCTACCGTCCGCTCGGCGTCGTCGCCGACATCCATTACCGGCAGCAGGTCATGCGCGACCTGGAAGACACCGAGCTCTTCGCCCGGATGCTTTCGTTTGCCGGCAGGATGCAAGAGATGCACAGCCGCCTTCGAGCGGCCGAGCAGGCTTATTACGAGTGGCACAAGCGGGGCTGGCAGCTCGATGCCGCTGCAACCTACTGCGTTGCGGTGCGACAGCTGGCGGCGGACCTGAACGAGGCGCGGCCCGCCTCGGATGGTCTGCTGGGGCTGCGCGACTGGCTGAACGCCTATACCGCCGCCGCGGATTTTGCCAGCCTCGCCGACGACACCGAGCGGCTCGCGGCCGCGCTGCGCACGGTCGATTACGCGCTCGTCATCCGCGGTCTCGCCGTCACCGTCCGCAAATACCAAGGCGAGCCCGACTACAGCGCCGAAATCGAAGCTGTGTTCGCCAAATTTCGTCAAGGCGATGTAAAAAATTATCTCGTAAATTTCCCGGAATATCCCGGCATGGGCCATGTCGAGGCACAGATTGTCGAGCTGGTCGCCAAGCTGTATCCCGAAATATTTGGGTTTTATAAAGCATATTGTGAAAATCACGAGAACTTTATCGAGCCGACGTTACGGCGTTTTGAACGCGAAATTCAATTTTACATTTCATACCGGCAGTTCATCGACCGGCTGAGAGCCGCCGGGCTGCCGTTTTGCTATCCGGTCGTGGAATGCCAGGCGAAATCGGTGCACGGCAACGATGTCTTCGACCTGGCATTGGCGGCGAGGCTCGTCGCGGAAAACCGCGCCGTCGTTCCAAACGATTTTTTCTTGCAGGACGGAGAGCGCGTGCTCGTCGTCTCCGGTCCCAACCAAGGCGGCAAGACGACGTTGGGACGGACCATCGGGCAGTTGCACTATCTGGCGAGCCTCGGCTGCCCGGTGCCGGGCTCGGATGCGCGGGTCACGCTCTGCGACCGCATTCTGACGCATTTCGAGAAGGAGGAGCATGTCGCGACATTGCGCGGCAAATTGCAGGATGACCTCCTCCGTATGCGCGAGGTTCTGGAGCAGGCCACACCGTCGAGCCTCGTCGTCGTCAACGAGATCTTCGCCTCGACCGCGTTGGAGGACGCGGTATTTCTGGCGACGGAAATCTTGCAGCGGATCATCGCGCTCGGCTGTCTGGGGGTGTGCGTCACCTTTCTCGACGAGTTGTCTCGCCTCGGGCCGGCGGTCGTCAGCATGGTTAGCACGGTCGATCCCGACGACCCGGCGCGGCGCACCTTCAAGCTCGTCCGCCGGCCGGCCGACGGGCGCGCTTACGCACTGGCCATCGCCCGCAAGCACCGGCTGACCTACCCGCAATTAAAGGCTCGGCTCGCGTCGTGAAGGCGTTTCTGATGCACCGGGATCGCGATTTCGATCCCGGGGCGGAGCCACCGATCGGGTCGGGCGATCTGATCAAAGACCTCGGGCTCGAGCTGCTGGCAAAGGCGATGGCGGCAGGCAACGAGTTTCTGCTGGAGGTTGCGCAACGAGCGTTGCTGTCGCTGCTGACTGATCCGGCGGCGGTGCTGTATCGCCAAGCCGTCCTGCGCGACTGCATCGAAAATCCCACGATCGTTCGCGGCCTCTATGCGCTGACAGCCGAGGCTATCGAGCGCGAGCGCAAGCATTACTGGGGTCTTTCCAGCCGCAACCCCGGGTTTCTTCTGCACAGCAGCATCGAAGTGGCGCGCCTCTTTGTCGAGATGCTGAGAAGGCTGCGGTGCGAGGCCGACGCGCATCGCGGCCGATTTGTCTCCGACGGCTTCGGCACCCTCTTTGCGATGCTGCAACGAGAGCTGGACGAGGACTACCTCGCCACCGTGGAAGACCATCTCGCCAGGCTCAAATTTCGCCGCGGGGTGCTGGTCAGCGCCCGGCTCGGCATGGCCAATCTTGGGAAGGACCACCGGCTGCTCAAGCCGAATGAGGGCGAACGCCCGTGGCTGCAGCGACTGCTGCTGCGCGGCCCCGCCGCTTACAGCTTTCACATCCATGAGCGCGACGAAGGCGGCGCGCGGGCGGTCTCCGAGTTGCGCGATCGCGGCATTAACCACGTCGCCAACGCGCTGACCCAGTCGAACGACCACATCCTCGCGTTTTTTCGCATGCTGCGGACCGAGCTGGCATTCTATGTCGGCTGCCTGAACCTTTACGACCGGCTGGCGGCGCAAGGCGAACCCGTCTGCTTCCCGGTTCCGTCGGCGCCGAGCGTGCGCCGGTTCGGAGCCCGCGGCCTTTACGACCTCGGCCTCGCGCTGGCCGGCGGGCGTCCGGTCGTCGGCAACGATTGCGACGGCGACGGCATTGACCTTGTCGTGGTCACCGGCGCCAACCAGGGTGGCAAATCCACGTTTCTGCGCAGCATCGGCCTGTCGCAGCTGATGATGCAATGCGGCATGTTTGTGCCGGCCCGCTCCTACGACGCCAATCTTGCGGCCGGCATTTTCACCCATTTCAAGCGCGAGGAAGACCCGACGATGACATCCGGCAAGCTCGACGAGGAATTGCAGCGGATGAGCACCGTCGTCGACCGCCTGATGCCCGATTGCCTTGTTCTGTTCAACGAGTCGTTCCAGTCGACCAACGAGCGCGAAGGCTCCGAGATCGGCAGCCAGATTGTGCGGGCGCTGCTCGAAAGCCGGATCAAGATCGTGCTCGTCACTCATATGCACGCGCTTGCGTCTCAGCTTTGCGCCGAAGATGCCGGCCGGTATCTGTTTCTGCGCGCCGAGCGCAAGCCGGACGGGTCGCGGACCTTCAAAATTCTGCCCGGCGAGCCGCTCTCGACCAGCCACGGCAGAGATTTGTACCGCGAGATTTTCAATGAGTCGGCGGCGCTGCTGCTTGGCGTCGTCGGCATCCGGCAATAGCACGGGCCGCAACCGGCTTCCCTTCCCGGCAACGACCGTCAAGCGTGGGAAGCAGCGACCGCCTCGGGCCGGAAGGCGCCAGCGACGCCTTGCTCCAAATAGCTTTTCGCGTCGATCTTGCCGAACAGCTGGATCAGGAGGCCGATTCCGCCGGTCCAGCCGGTCTGATGGCTGGCGCCGACGCCGGCGCCGTTGTCGCCGTGAAAATATTCATAGAACAATAGGTGGTCGCGCCAATAGGGGTCGGTCTGGAACTTCTCGGCGCCGCCGAACACCGGCCGCCGGCCATTGGCGTCGCGTAGAAAGATCCGGCTCAATCGTGTGACGATCTCGCGCGCGACCTCGAACAGGTTCAACAGATGGCCGGATCCGGTCGGACATTCGATTTTGAAATCGTCGCCATAATAGAGGTAATAATGCAGCAGCGCGCGAATGATCAGCGCATTGACCGGCAGCCAGATCGGCCCGCGCCAGTTGGAATTGCCGCCAAAGGTCCCGCTGTCCGATTCGGCCGGCAGATAGCCGACCCGGTATTCCCGCCCGGCGACCGTGAAGACATAGGGATGCTCGGCGTGCGAGCGAGACAGCGCGCGAATGCCGTAGGGGCTGAGGAATTCATGCTCGTCGAGCATTCGCGACAACAGCCGGCGCAACCGGTCCCGGTTGACGAGGCCGATCAGACCGCGCTCGGCCACGCCGAAATGGCCCGGCCCCGTTGTGTGGATGCTCTGGCGCAGTTCTGGCATACGCCGCAAGACATCCTGGGCATAGGCGTTCAGCCGCGGCACCCGCTCGCGCTGCCATTTTTCCACCACGGTGGCGGCGCACAGTGGTAGCAGGCCGACAATCGAGCGGACCTTGAGCCGCGTGGCATTGCCGTCGGGCAGACGCAGCACGTCGTAGTAAAAACCATCCTCCTCGTCCCACATGCCATCGGGGCCCATGTCGTGCATGGCGCGGGCGATCAGCAGGAACTGGAGAGCGAAATTGGCCGCCAGATCTTGATAGGTCGGGTCGAGTGCCGCGAGCTCGACGGTGATCTCCAGCATGTTCTGGCAGAACAGCGCCACCCATGCGGTGCCGTCGGCCTGCTCGAGATAGCCCCCGGTCGGCAATGGCGCGCTGCGGTCGAACACACCGATATTGTCGAGCCCGAGAAACCCGCCTTCGAACACGCTTTTGCCAAACCGGTCTTTGCGGTTCACCCACCAGCCGAAATTCGCCGACAATTTGCCGAACATCCGCTTTAGGAATGCAGCATCGGTGTCACCGCGCAACGCCTGCCCGAGCCGATACAGAAAGATGGTGGCCCAGGCCTGGACCGGCGGGTTGACGTCGCTGAAATTCCATTCGTAAGCCGGGATCTGACCGGTCGGGTGCAGATGCGCGCCGTCGAGCAGCAATTCGAGCTGCTCTTTGGCGAAGGCGATATCGACCGGCGCCAAAGCGAGCGTGTGATAGGCCAGATCCCAGGCCGCGAACCACGGGTATTCCCATTTGTCCGGCATCGAAATGACGTGGTCGCTGGACAGGTGGAACCATTCGCGGTTGCGCGCCGGGCGCGGCGACGACTGCATTGGGTCAGCGCCATGCTCTTCGAGCCACTTGTCGGTGTCGAGATGGTAGAGCTGCTTCGACCACAGCATGCCGGCGAGCGCCTGGCGCATGATTTGGGCAGCGTCGGCATCGATGCCGGGCGGGGTCAGCGCACGATAGAAATCGTCGGCCTCGCGCCGCCGCAATTCCATGACCTCAGCAAATCCGCGGCCGAAGGGTTCCGCCATCTTGCGCCGGCACAACCGCAGCCGGACCACCGCCGTCGCCGAGCCGGCGATATCGAGCCGATGATATGCCGCCGCCTTGGTGCCGATCCGTTCGGGATTGACCGCCCCCTTGATCCCGGCCACGACAAAATTGCCGATGCCGTCCTTGACATACGGTGTGGGGTTGGGCGTGCCGAAGACCCTTTTGTTGTTAGTCTCGTTCTCGGTAACCAGCAACGATGGCCGCCCATCGCAATGCAGAAAATAATCGCCGAAGGTCGGGTGCAAGGCGGCCACGACGACGCAGCCGTCGGTTTCGTCGGCCGGGCATAACGACGGTTTCAGCCGTTCCGGCCACCAGCTCCAGAAATTGCGGAACCACAATGTCGGCAACACGTGCAGCGTTGCCGCTTCGGTACCGCGATTGCACAAGGTGATCTCGATCAGGATATCGTCCGGCGCCGCCTTGGCGTATTCGACAAACACGTCGAAATACCGGTCGTTGTCAAAGACGCCGGTGTCGATCAGCTCGTATTCCGGGTCGCGGGCGCCGCGCCGCCGGCTGGTCTCGACCAGGTCGCTGTAGGGATAGGCATCTTGAGGATACTTATAAAGGTATTTCATGTATGAATGCGTCGGCGTATTGTCCAGGTAGTAATAATATTCCTTAACGTCTTCGCCGTGATTGCCCTCGCTATTGGTGAGCCCGAACAGGCGCTCTTTGAGGATCGGGTCCTTGCCGTTCCACAGCGCCACGGCAAAGCACAGGATCTGCTTGTCGTCGCTGATGCCGGCGATGCCGTCCTCGCCCCAGTGATAGACGCGCGAACGGGCTTGGTCGTGCGTAAAATAATCCCAAGCGTTGCCGTCCTCGCTATAGTCTTCGCGTACTGTTCCCCATTGACGCTCGCTCAGATACGGCCCCCATTGCCGCCACGGTTCCCGGTTGTCGCGCGCTTCGTCGAGACGAATTTGCTCGGCTGCCTTGTCCGGCCGGTCGGAACCCGTGGACACCCCTCTCCTCCTGAGCTCGGTCATCCGTGAGAACCTCCGTCTTCGCCAGCGCCGGCGAGCAGAAGGACCACGGAACGCGGCTGCACCGTGTAAGTAGAACCGTCCAGCCTCCGAGCGTCGGTCCAGCGGCAAATATCGTCCGGCGAATCGAGATAAGTGTCGACGCAGCGTCGCCATGGCCCTTGGTTCGGACCGAGCACCGGAAGCTCGAAGTCGAGGCTCTCCCAATAAGCATTGATGATCATGTGCAGCAGCAGCGGATATCCGAGAAGCGGCACCGTGGCGGCGAGGCTGTGCGATACCTCGCTCCAATCGGGCGCGTTCAACCTGACCCCGTGCCATTGCACCGGCTGGCGGCGCAGCAGCTCGTTCAAGGTCATGTCGAGCCGCTCTACCGGCAGGTTTCGGGCGAGCCGCAGCCCGACCGCCTCCTTCACAAACCGGAAAATGTCCGCGTGCTTTTCCACCAATGTCCAGTCGAACCAGGAGATTTCATTGTCCTGGCAATAGGCGTTGTTGTTGCCGGCCTGAGTGCGACGGACCTCGTCCCCCATCAGCAGCATCGGTGTTCCGGTTGATAGCAAAGTCAATGCCAGAAAATTCTTCACCTGCCGATTGCGCAGCTTTTCGATCTGCGGGTCCTGGGTTTCGCCCTCGGCACCGCAATTCCAGCTTCGGTTGTCGTCGGCGCCGTCGCGATTGCCCTCGCGGTTCATCTCGTTGTGCTTGCCGTTGAACGAGACCAGGTCGTTCAGTGTGAAGCCGTCGTGGCAACTTATGAAATTGATGCTCTGCTCGGGTTCGCGTTCTTCCTGCTCATAGATGTCGGGACTGCCGCTAAGGCGAAACGCCATCGCGCGCGCCGTACCGTTGTCGCCCTTTACAAAGGCGCGGACATCGTCGCGGAACCGACCGTTCCATTCTTTCCAGCTGTCGCCAACAAAGCGCCCGACCTGATAGAGACCGGCCGCGTCCCAGGCCTCGGCGATCAGCTTGACGTTGGCGAGAATGGGATCGGTTTCGATATCCCACAGGATCGGCGGCGCCGCCAAAGGCCGACCTTCTTCGTCCCGCGACAGGACCGAGGCGAGGTCGAAGCGAAACCCGTCGACATGCATCTCACTGACCCAATAGCGCAGACTGTCGAGGATCAGCCGGCGCACAACCGACTCGTTGGCGTTTAGTGTATTGCCGCAGCCGGTGTAGTCGGCATAGTGCGACTTGTCCTCGGCGAGGATGTAATAGGTCTCGTTCGACAGCCCGCGGAAACAGAGGGTCGGGCCGTCCTCATTGCCCTCGGTGGTGTGGTTGAAGACCACATCGAGGATCACCTCGATGCCGGCGGCGTGCAGCGCCTTGACCATATCGCGGAATTCGACGAGCACACCGAGCGGCTCCGGGCGCGAACTGTAGCCGGGATGCGGCGCGAAAAATGAGAGAGGCTGGTATCCCCAATAATTGCCGAGCGCCGCTGGACCGTCCTCCTCGTCGAACGCGAATATCGGGAGCAGCTCGACCGCGTTGACGCCGAGATCACGCAGATACGGGATCTTTTCCACCAGTCCGGCATAGGTCCCGCGCCGCGCCGCGGCCACACCCGAGCTCGGGTGCCGGGTGAACCCGCCGACATGCATCTCGTAGATCACCGTTTCGGCAAAGGGCCGGGCAAGCGGCGCATCGCCCGCCCAATCATAAGTGCCCGGGTCGGTGACGACGCTCCGCAGCGCAGTGGCGGCGTTGTCGCCGCGACGGCGCGCCGCTTCGCGGCTACGTCCTGACGGCCGGGCAATACACCTCCCATACGGATCGAGCAGCACCTTGTCGGGGTCGAAACGGAGCCCGCGCGCAGGATCGTAGGGCCCGGTGACGCGGTAGGCGTAAATCTGGCCAGCGCCGATGCCGGGAACAAAAATATGCCAGTAATGGTAGGTTCGATTGGTCCTCGGGTCGAGATCGATGACCCTGGAGGGCGCGGGGTCATCGACGCCGTCGAACAGCAGCAGTTGCGCGCCTGTGCTGTGTTTGGCATAGACGCTGAAATTGACGCCGCCGTCCGCCGGTGTGGCACCCAGCGGAAAGCTTTTGCCCGGCTCGGCGGCTGCGGTCTTCATCTCGGGCCGCTACGCATTGCCGACGATGTGGCGTGCATCCGCCAAAATCGCACGCAGATGCTCCTCGCTCTTAAAGCTTTCGGCATAGATCTTGTAGACGGCTTCGGTGCCCGACGGGCGTGCGGCGAACCAGCCGTTGCGGGTGACGACCTTTAGCCCGCCTATGGGTGCGCCGTTGCCGGGCGCATGCGTGAGCTTGGCAATGATCGGCTCGCCCGCCAGATCGGCGGCCTCGACGCTCTCGGGTGACAGCCTTTCGAGCTTTGTCTTCTCTTCGGGTGTCGCGGGCGCGTCGATCCGCGTGTAGTGGGAGGTCCCGAATTCGGCGGTCAGGTCGCGGTAATGCTCGCTGGGGTCCTTGCCGGTGCAGGCGGTGATCTCGGCCGCCAGCAAATTCATGATCAACCCGTCCTTGTCGGTCGTCCACACCTTGCCGTCGCGCCGCAGAAAGCTCGCCCCGGCGCTTTCCTCGCCGGCAAAGCAGCACGAGCCGTCGAACAGCCCGGGTGCAAACCATTTGAAGCCTACCGGCACTTCCGACACGCGGCGCCCGAGCTTGTCGGCGACCCGATCAATCATGCCGCTGCTGACCAGGGTTTTGCCGATCACCGCATGCGCCGGCCAATCGGCGCGGTTGGCGAGCAGATAACCGATCGCCACTGCCAAATAGTGGTTCGGGTTCAGCAAGCCGGCGGAGGGCGTGATGATGCCGTGCCGGTCGGAATCGGGATCGTTGGCGAAGGCCACCTGATAGCTGTCCTTGAGACCGACGAGCCGGGCCATCGCATAGGGGCTCGAGCAATCCATGCGGATCACACCGTCATGATCGAGAGTCATAAACGAGAATGTCGGATCGACCCGCGGATTGACGACGACAATGTCGAGCTTGTAGCGGGCGTTGATCGGCTCCCAATAATGGACCGCAGCACCGCCGAGCGGGTCGACCGCGAGGCGGAGCCCGGCAACGCGAACGGCTTCCATATCGACGACGTTGCGCAGGTCTTCGACATAGGGAGCGATGAAATCCGTTTCGTGGATGGTGTCGGCGTTTCGCGGGACAGAGATGCTCTTTCGCGCCACATCCCGGTTGCCGTTCGCCAAAAGCTCGTTCGCCCGCGCTTCGATCCACTGCGTGACATCGGTGTCAGCCGGACCGCCGTTGGTCGGGTTGTATTTGAACCCGCCATCCTCGGGCGGATTGTGCGACGGGGTGACAACGATACCGTCGGCAAGCCGGTCGGCGCGCCCCCGATTGTGGACAAGGATGGCGTGCGAGATGACCGGAGTCGGTGTCACGCCATCGTCGCGTTGAGCGACCGCTTCGACCCCATTTGCCCCCAGGACTTCGAGGGCGGTGCGTTGCGCCGGCTCCGACAGCGCGTGGGTATCCTTGCCAATAAAGAGCGGCCCGCCGATACCCTGGCTTTTTCGGTAATCACAGATTGCCTGAGTAATCGCAAGAATATGGGCTTCGGTAAACGAGCCGTGAAAGGGCGAGCCGCGATGCCCGCTGGTGCCGAAGCTGACGCGTTCGCCCGGTGCGCCGAGGTCGGGCCGACGCTGGTAATATTCGCGCTCGAGCCGCGCGATATCGACCAGCATCTCAGGTCGGGCCGGCGTGCCGGCAAGCGGCGAAATGCTCATGGCTGCACCCTTTGCTGCGACACGGGACACGGCTTCGCATCCCAAATCTCGCTTGCATATTGGGCGATGGTGCGGTCGCTGGAGAATTCTCCAGAGCCGGCGATATTGAGAATGGCCTTGCGCGCCCACGCGTCGCGGTCGCGATAGAGCGCGCAGAGCCGCTGGTCGGCATCGAGGTAGGAGCCGAGATCCGCCAGATGCATGTAATGGTCGCCATGCGCCAGCAGCGCGTCGTGAATGGCCGCAAATATTCCGGGCTCATAGCGGCTGAAACAGTCGGACGAGATCATGTCCAGCGCCAGCCGCGTCTCCGGATCGTTGTCGTAATGCCAATAGGGGCTGTACCAGCTGCGGCTCTCGGCAACCTGCTGCGCGCTCAGGCCGAACAAGAAGAAATTCTCCTCGCCCGCCTCTTCGGCCATTTCGATCGTCGCCCCGTCGCGGGTGCCGATCGTCAGCGCGCCGTTCATCATGAATTTCATGTTGCTGGTGCCGCTGGCTTCGTAGCCGGCCGTCGAAATCTGGTTCGACACGTCCGCCGCCGGGATCAACCGCTCGGCCAGCGATACGTTGTAGTCGGGCAGGAAGACAACCTTGAGCCGGCCGCCGATTGCCGGATCGCCGTCAATGGTCGCGGCGATATTGTTGATGAGCTTGATGATCAGCTTGGCGAGGTGATAGGCCGGCGCCGCCTTGCCGGCGAAGAAGAACGTGCGCGGCGGCATCTCGAAGTTCGGGTTCTCGCGCAGTCGATTGTAGAGAACGATAATGCGCAGCGCGTTTAACAGCTGCCTTTTATATTCGTGTATGCGCTTGATTTGGCAATCGAAGATCGTATCGGGATCGACCGTCTGTCCCGACGCGGATTTCAGCCAATTGGCAAAGCTCATCTTGGCATTTCGCTTGGCATCGCGGATGGCGGCGCAAAAGTTGTCGTCTACGGCGTGCGGCCGAAGATTGCGCAACTGATCGAGGTCGGTCGCCCACCCTTGACCGATGGCCTCGGTTATCACCCCGGACAGCGCCGGGTTCGCCAGCAGCAGCCAGCGCCGGGGGGTGACGCCGTTGGTCTTGTTGTTGAACCGCTCAGGAAACATCTCGGCCAAATCCTTGACCGTCGT